>CP124529.1:0-316666 GCA_029953615.1 Pseudomonas putida
CGAGAGCAGGTAACCCGACTGGGCGGCGACCCTGCCTGTATTCATGCAGTTGAAGGAGATATCAGCAGGGAGGGGCTTGGACTCAGTGAAGCCGACAGACAACGCGTGTCTTCGGCCGCTGTTGTTTTCCACCTCGCGGCGCAATTTACCTGGGGCCTGACCATGGAGCAGGCCCGCGCAGTCAATGTACAAGGCGCACTGAGGGTCGCCAGGCTCGCAGCTGACCTGCGCGTCCGATTGCTGATGGTAGGCGGCTTCATGGTGCAGAATCTTGCCTACCTTGCAAGTATCGGGGTTGATAACGAGCACCCTGAAAACACCGATTGGCCGGCAGTCTACGACCACGCAGGCGGTTACGAAGGCAGCAAGCTGGAGTCCCATTTCGCAGTTATCCGTTACATGCAGGAAGCGGGTGCAGATTACTCAATCGTTCATCCTGCTACGGTGTGTGGCCATAGCGAGAGTGGGCACATTCCTGAAGGCCAACCCCTGGCCGAACTCATTCGAAATCTGGCCCTGGGCCGGTTCAAGGCTGTTCCCGGCTCCGCCAGGCACTGGTTGCCCTTGGTCAGCGTCGATTACCTGGTGAAGATGATGACCTGCGTGGCGTTCGACCCTGCAATGGCCAACCGGGAAGTCCTGGCGCTTTTCGAAAATACCCCGAACTTGCAGGGTATGCTCGAGCAACTGGCAAAAACGCTGAATATCAAGGCACCCCGCCGCCATGTACCGATGGGGTTGCTCAAGTGGCTATTGAAGATCCCCGGCCTGGCGACCAGATTCGCGATCAGCCCCGAATCATTGAACTTCATTCAGACACAGCGCTTCGACATGCGTGATAGCGAGCAACTGGCACTAAAGTATCAGTTGGCACATCCCGACATGGCGGGCACGCTGGAGAAGACCGTGCGATACGTCCAGGGTTACTGGCCTGATTACCCTGCTCACGCTTGTGCAAACCCTGTTCCAAGATGATGACGCCGCGCGCCCGCAGGAAAACTTCAGCCCGGGTCATTCTGTCGGACAGTACAACGATTTAGCTGTTATATTATTGCACATGAACCGGATAGTTACCTTCGGACTGTCTGGTTGGTTAAAGCGTGTCGACGCTCAACTTGATCCATAGGGAAAAGGCGCGTGAATTGACGTGAAGCGTGACATTCATCTCGTTGTGCTGTTGCTATTGGTCATAGGTTTTTCTCTCGCCTCGCTAACGTTCTGGAAGGTCATGGCCTCCCGAGAGCGCGTACTGGAAGACATCAATGTCCATGGCCTGAACCTGACCCAGGCACTGTCCACCTATTCGGAAGGCATCGTCCGGCAAAGCTCGATGCTGCTGCTGGGCCTGGTCGAGCGCCTGGAAACCGAGGGCACCGCACCTGCGCAGATCGAACGGCTGGGTCAGCTGGTCAAACGCCAGCAACCCTTGATGCCGCCAATGAGCGGCATCACCATCTATGCCAAGGATGGTCGCTGGCTGATGTCGTCCCACCGCCCTACCCCCGTCGGGGCCAACAGCAGCGATCGGGCCTTTTTCATCCACCACCGTGACGACCCCTCCCGCGAGCCTTTCATCGGCCTGCCAATCCGTAGCCGCGTTACCCAGGAATGGGTGATCACCATCAGCAGGCGCTTCAACGATGACCGCGGTGAATTCGCCGGCGTCATTGCCATGACGTTTGGCGTAGAAAACTTCCTGCAGCTTTTCGGCAAGCTGGACGTCGGCCATGACGGTGCCATCGGGCTGGCCTTTACCGACGGTGCGATGCTGGTGCGCTATCCGTTTCGCGAGCAGGACATGGGGCGCAACTTTTCCAAGTCGCCAATCTTCGCCAAATACCTCATCGACCAGTCAGCCGGCACCGCATCGTTCACCTCCAGCCTGGACGGCGTAGAGCGCCTCTATGCATTTCGCAAGAGTGACAAGCTGCCGCTGGTGACAACGGTCGCGCTAGGCAAGCAAGAAGCGCTGGCAGCCTGGCGGCTGGAGGCGCTGCTGTCATCGCTGGTGGTGACAGCGCTGCTCGCACTGACCGGAACCATTGGCTGGCTGCTGATTCGGGCCATGAGCCGGCGAGGCGCGGTCGAAAGCGAACTCCGGCTGACCCAACAGCAACTGCTCGAGAGCAACCAGCAGCTCGAACGCCAGGCGATGCATGATGCGCTGACCGGGCTTGCCAACCGGCGCTGCTTTGACGAGGCGCTGACCCAGGAATTCCGCACGGCCCATCGCGACGGGACCACGCTGGCTTTACTGATGATCGACATCGATCATTTCAAACGCTACAACGACACCTACGGGCATCCGGCTGGCGATGCCTGCCTGCAGCAGATGGCCCACCTGCTCTCTTCATGCATCCGCCGCCCTCGCGACCTGCTGGCACGCTACGGGGGTGAGGAAATGGCGGTGATCCTGCCCGATACCGACAATGACGGCGCGACCGTCGTGGCCAGGCTGATGCTCGAGCGCCTGGCCTTGCAATCCATCCCTCACAAAGGCAGCCCGTTCGGGCATGTGACCGCCAGTATCGGCATTGCCTGCTCCGATGGCACGGTCCTCGACAACCCGACATCGCTGATTGAACGCGCTGATCAGGCGCTCTACATCGCCAAGCAGGCAGGCCGCAATCGTCTGCATATCGAGCGGGCGAAGGTATGAAGCCAATAACCTGGCAGCGAACCTGGCATTACCAGACCGCTATATCGTAGGTCAGATAAATCCGATTGCTGTCGCGGCCTCGGGAAAAGTCGGAACGGTAGACATAGTTACGCAGTTTCACGCCCAACCCTTTCATGGGCCCGGCTTGCACTACATAGGCAAGCTCCACATCACGCTCCCACTCGCTGAGCCCGTCGTCAGCAGAGCGACCGTTGTCCCCGCTCAGGTAGCGCGCCATGAAGGTGAGCCCCGGGACACCAGCCGCTGCAAAGTTGTAGGCGTAGCTCGCCATCCAGGTCTTCTCTTCCTCCTCGATGAATTTGCCGATACCCACATTGCTGAACGAGTACACCGTCGCGCCGCTGATGTACGGCAGCCCGGCCTCGCCGTCGAGCACCTGGTAACCGGCACCGACCGTGTGCCCGGAGTGTGTGTACGACAGCTGCCCGCTGAACATGTCATTGTCGATCTCGCCACCGTGAGCGGCTCCGCTGTCGCGGCTCTTGAAATAGCGCAAGTCGGTGGTGAACACCCCGCCAGCCAACGGCAGGTCATGGACCAGGCCGACATAGTCCTGGCGGTAGAAGTGTTCGAGCTGGCCGTGGAAGTAGCTCAAGCGCAGCTGCTTGCTGACGGCATAGTCGGCACCGGCAAAGTTGAAGTCGCCAGACTCCCCGCCGCTGTAGCCATCCAGAAACAGGCCCGTGCTGTCGGAGGAATCCCGCTGCTTGAAGCGGTCCAGGTGGCCGGCAGTCAAGGTCAGGCCAGCGACATCGGTACTGGTCAGCTGCGTGCCTTGGTAGGTCTGCGGCAACAACCGCGCATCGTTGTAGACCAGCACCGGCGTCTTCGGCAGCAAGGTGCCATGCTTGACCACGGTCTGCCCCAGGCGCGCCTTGGCCGTCACCCCGGCACTGGCGAACTCGTCAGCAGCACGGCCATCGTCATGCACTGGCAGCAAGCCGGTACCGCTGCGGCCGCGGCCCGAATCAAGCCGTACGCCTACAAGCCCCAAGGCATCGAGCCCCAGGCCCAGCGGGCCTTGCGTGAACCCCGATTGGTAGTCCAGCAAAAAGCCCTGTGCCCACTCCACCCGCTCACTCTTGGCAGTTGCAGCAGCGCGGGCGCTCATGCCTTGTTCGTCGCGGAAGTTTTCGTTGAAGTAAACGTTGCGCAGCTGCAGCTTGAGCTTGCCGTCGTCGATGAACCCGGCGGCGCCGGCCACAGGCAGCCAGCCGCACAGCAGGCCACAGGTGGCCCCACGGAAAACAGTTAGGGACATGTTCGATACTCTGTTGTTGTTCTTGGATGAGGTGGGCGCCAGCAGCGCCCGAGGCAGATCAGACGAAGAAGGACAACGCACCCGTGAGCAAGGCCAGTGCGGTGATGACCAGCGATGTCAGCACCGCCCATTTCACGGTGGCCTTCTGGAAGTCGCCGATGTCGCGATCGACCATGCCCACCAGCAGCAAGGTCGAGGCCACCAGCGGGCTCATCAGGTGCACCGGCTGCCCCAACACCGAGGCGCGGGCGATTTCAACCGGGTCGATGCCATAGGCAGCCGCAGCGTTGGCAAGGATCGGCACCACGCCAAAGTAGTAGGCGTCGTTGGACAGCACGAAGGTCAGCGGCATGCTGGTCAGCGCCACCACCAGCGGGAACCAGTGGCTCCACGCCTCGGGAATCCAGTCGACCAGGGTCTGCGCCAGCGCATCGACCATCTTGGTGCCCGAGAAGATCCCCGCGAAGATGCCTGCGGCGAATACCAGCAGTACCACGGTCATGGCGTTGCCCGAATGTGCGAGGATGCGTTCTTTCTGCAGGTCCAGTTGCGGGTAGTTGATCATCAGCGCCGCGACGAAGCCGATCATGAACAGCAGTGCGGAGTGCATGACGCCCATCACCAGCGCTGTCATGACGGCAATCACCAGCACCAGGTTCACATAGGCCAGACGTGGGCGTTTATGGGGGTTGTCACCGAGGATTTCCTTGATGTAGCAATTGCCGCCGCCAGACTCCAGGGCGATGTTGCCGATGCGCCGGCGCTCGGCTCGGCCCAGCAGGTAAGCGGTGAACACCACCCAGGCCGCACCGCCGATCACGGTCGGCAGCATCGGGATGAAATACTCGGTCGCATCCAGCCCGAGCGCGGCAATGGCCCGGGTGGCCGGCCCACCCCAGGGGCTCATGCCACTCATGATGCTCAGCGACAGCATGGACACCGTAGCCAGGATCATCGGGTTCATGCCAATACGCTTGTACAGCGGCAGCATGGCCGCGCAGGTAATCATGTAGGTGGTGGTGCCGTCACCGTCGAGCGCCACCAGCAGCGACAGCAGCGCGGTACCGATGGCGATCTTGATCGGGTCGCCATTGACGCGCTTGAGGATCTTGCGGATCAGCGGGTCGAACAGGCCGGCATCGATCATCAGGCCGAAGAACAGGATGGCGAACAGCAACAGGGCCGCCGAGGGCGCCACCATTTTCAAGCCATCGAGCATCATCTTGCCCAGTTCGGGGGCGAAGCCGCCGATTACCGCGAAGACAATGGGTACCACGGTGAGCGCAACGATCGGCGACAGGCGTTTGCTCATGATCAGGTAGGTGAAGGTCACCACCATGATCAGGCCCAGGAGTGCGAGCATGGTCTTTTCTCTTGTTTTTATTCTGTTGCGGCCATCGCCAAGGCAGACGGCCCCCTACCCCACTCGGCATCGCCGGGATGCTGAGTGGGATTCTAAGTCAACAATGGGAAGTGGAAGAGGCTTTCAGCCGTGATGCCGGGGCTCGGCAGACCAGTCGGCCTGCGCAACATCGGCCTTGTCCGGTACAGCCGTAGTGCCGTTCAGGCGGTGCAGCAAGGTTTCCCGGTCACAGGCATTTTCCGACAGCGAGATGACCACGGTGGCCACGGCGTTGCTGGCCAGGCTGGTGAGGGCACGCGCCTCGGACATGAAGCGGTCGATGCCGATCAGCAAGGCAAGCCCTGCCAACGGGATGTCGTGAATCACCGTCAAGGTCGAGGCCAGCGCAACGAAGCCACTGCCGGTCACACCCGCGGCGCCTTTTGAGGACAACAGCATGATCGCCAGCATGGTCACCGTCTGACCGAGGCTCAGATCGATATTGCAGGCTTGGGCGATGAACACCGCCGCCAGCGACAGGTAGATGGCAGTGCCGTCGAGGTTGAAGGAATAGCCGGTTGGCAGCACCAGCCCGACCACGCCTTTCTTGCAGCCCAGCTTCTCCAGTTTTTCCAGCATGCGTGGCAGCACGGGCTCGGTGGACGAGGTGCCGAGCACCACCAGGAACTCCTCGCGGAAATAGCGCAGCAGCTTCCACAGGCTGAAACCATGGGCACGGCAGATGCCGCCGAGCACCACCAGCACGAAAAACGCACAGGCGATGTAGAGCGTACCGACCAGCTTGGCCAATGCCCCCAGGGACGTCACGCCATACTGCCCGACGGTGAAGGCCAGGGCACCGAAGGCGCCGACCGGGGCGAAACGCATCAGGTAGCCAAAGATGCGGAACACCATGGTCGAAGCAGACTCCAGTACATCGAGTACCGGCTTGCCCTTCTCGCCCATCGACGACAGGGCAAAACCGCTGAGTACCGCGATGAACAGCACCGGCAACACTTCACCCTTGTTGAACGCCCCGATGAATGTGTCGGGAATGATGTGCATGAAGAAGTCGACAACACTGAGCTTCGCCGCAGACGCGGCGTACTGGCCGAGCCCCTCGGTGCTGAGCGTGGCCGGGTCGATGTTCATGCCGACACCCGGGCGGAACAGGTACACCGCTGCCAGGCCGATCATCAGGCTGACCACGGTCAGTACCAGGAACAGCAGCAGGGTCTTGCTCATCAAACGCCCGAGCGAGCGTTTGTCGGTCATGCCGGCGATACCGGTGACGATGGTGCAGAAGACCACCGGCGCAATCATCATTTTGATCAGCTTGATGAACGCATCACCCAGCGGCTTGAGCGCAACGGCCTGTTGCGCCCAGAAGTGACCGACCACCACGCCCAGCAGGACGGCGCAGAGGATCTGGAAGTACAACGATTTGGCAAGTCTCATGAGGCATCACCCATTGTTCAAATTGTGCGGATGCGCTTGTTGCGAATGTACAGGTCTGGGCTACCGCCTGGGCTTACCCCGCCAACCTGCGGAATGTAGGGGCATAAACGAAACCTGAGAACAGCCGCCGGGCGGTTCGCACCACCGAGGCCTGAATCGTCTTGCCGTCGGCACCGCTGCGCGACAGCGCGACATCGATACCGCCACTTGGGTGTTCCAGGCGTACCTCGGTCAGTTGCTCGGCGCCCTCGCCCAGCAGTTCGCCGATGACGGTGCCTGGGCTGACGCAGGCAGTCGCCAGCCCGATCGCGCCGGTGATAGCCAGGGCGCGGTGGCAGTTGTGCGGCATGAAATAGCGAACCTGCAACGTGCCGTCATAGCGCGGCCTGGACACCAGCACCGGTTTCGGGATGACCATACCGCTGACATCACCAAGGCCCATGGCCTTGCCGGCCTTCAGGCGCAACGCTTCGAGGCGCTCGAGCAGACCGGCATCGGCATCGAGTTCGGCCGGGGTTTCCGAGCCGCTGACGCCCAGCTGGCTGGCTTCTACCACCATCATCGGCATGGCCATGTCGATGCAGGTGACTGCTACGCCATCAATCACATCCTTGGCCTTGCCAGTGGGGAACAACTTGCCGGTCTTGCTGCCGACCGCATCGAGGAAAGTCAGGTGCACCGGGGCGGCAGTGCCCGGTACGCCATCGATCGCCGTACGGCCTTCGTAGCGCACGATGCCGCCGGGGGTTTCCACCAGCGAGTTGACGAAAGTACCGGTGTTGAGGTTGCGAATACGCACCAGCGTCTTGCCGTCCTGGCCTTTGACCAGGCCTTGTTCGATGGCGAACGGGCCAACGGCGCACAGCATGTTGCCGCAGTTGGGCGCGGTATCGACCCGGCGCTGGGCAACCATCACCTGCACGAACAGGTAGTCGACGTCGGCGTCGGCATGCAGCGAGGGGCTGACAATCGCTACCTTGCTGGTTTGCGGGCTACCGCCACCGATGCCGTCGATTTCCAACTCATGCCCGGAGCCCATCAGGTTGAGCAGCAATTCGTCGCGTTCGACCACATTGGCAGGAAGGTCCCATGCATGGAAAAACGGGCCCTTGGAGGTGCCGCCGCGCATGAGTACGCAAGGAATTCGTTGCATGATTTCGCACTCTTGTTGATCAATGGACATCATTGATGCTGTGGAGACAAGATTGACAGGGATGGATAAATCAATCCAATGCAAATATCGTAGCTATTGTTCCGATTCAAGCATCAATACTGAACCTGGCCCAAAGAGCGATCCGAGATGGAATACGAGCTGCAAGACATACGATCTTTCGTGAAAATCGCCGAACTTGGCAGTTTCCATGAAGCCGCAGAAGCGTTGCACCTGTCGCAGCCTGCCCTGAGCCGGCGGATCAAGAAGCTTGAGGAAGGGCTGGGCACTTCGTTGCTGGAGCGCACCACACGCCGCGTCAGCCTGACCAGCGTCGGGCGTGACTTCCTGCCCAAGGCCAGGCGCCTGCTGGATGACTTCGAAGACTCGATCCTGAGCATTCGCGAACTCGCCGAGCGACAGACCGGGCAGGTCACCCTCGCCTGCATCCCGACCGCGGCGTTCTATTTCCTGCCTTCGGTGATCCGCGACTACAACGAGCAATACCCGAAGATCCGCATTCGTCTGCTGGACCTCAGCGCCAACGACGGGCTCGAAGCCGTGCTGCGGGGTGAGGCCGATTTCGGCATCAACATGATGAGCGGCCAGCATCCGGACATCGAGTTCGTCTCCCTGGTACAGGAGCATTTCGTGCTGGCCTGCCGCAGGGACCACAAGCTGGCGAACCGTGACGCCGTCACCTGGACAGAACTGGCCGACTACCGCTTGATCGGCGTAGGCCGACTGAGCGGCAACCGGATGCTGCTGGACCATGCCCTGTCCGGGCTCAACCTGCGGCCCAAGTGGTTCTATGAGGTTCAGCACCTGTCCACCTCGCTGGGCATGGTCGAGGCCGGGCTGGGCGTGTCGGCCATGCCCAGCCTGGCCATGCCCAACGCCGACCACCCGACGCTGGTCAGCGTGCCGCTGATCGAACCCCAGGTCACCCGCACCCTGGGGTTGGTGTATCGCCGAGGGGCGTCGCTGTCGCCAGCAGCGGAGAAGTTCGTGTCGATCCTGCTGGACAAGTGGCCCAACCGGTAAGCGAAACGCCTTGCGTTTCGCCCGGTGCGGCACAGGGGAAATACCGGCTGCGTGCATGCTTCACTCCCCGCCCAGGCCCAGCTCGTCAGGGCGGCGTTTCTCGATCGCGAACTTCAGCAGTGCCGCGCTGCGGAACAGGCCATGGGCAAACTTGCCATAGGGCAGCGTGATGAACAGCGCCATCACGGTGCCCAGATGGATCGCCAGCAGAATCGCCATCGCTGCGGTATCACGCAGGCCCAGCAACGCAAGGCCCGTGGCGCTGACCAGCAGCAGAAGGAGGATGAACGCCCGGTCTATGGGGCGCTGGGCGACATCGCCCTGCTCCGGCGCCCTGCGCAGGTTCAGCGCCAATAGCCCTGCAGGCCCGACAATCAAGCCAATACCGCCAAGTGTTCCGAGCAACACCGGGGCACTCAGTAGCGGGTAAGGTGCCTGCTGGCCCAGCAGGTAGTGGTACCCGGTGGCGACCACCGTGGCGGCAAAGCACAGCATGAACCCGTAGAAGGTGAAGTGATGGAAGCGTCGGCGCCAGAGCGTGTAGCGATCATCGGCATTGTTGCAACCTTGGCCGTGCCCACCGTCCAGGTACTTAAGGGTCAATGCCGCGCCTGATGCCTCGAACACGGCTCCTTTGGCCGGTTGCGCCAGCGCCTCTGCCGGCGAGACCGAACGCCAGAAGCGACGTACGGCCACCGCCAGCGCCACACCTGCAGCGGCAAAGACACTACCGAACATCAGCGCCAGAGCGTTGTGCGGGAAGACCGCATAGAAGTTCCCCGCCAACCGCCCAGGCAGCAGCGTGCCGTTGACGAACAAGGTCAGCAGCAGGAACAGCGACAAGGCTACGGTCAACGCAGTGGCGACATAGGTGCCGTTGTGTCGATACAGCCGTCCGAAGCGCGCCGGCCAGGCGTACTCGGCGTATGTCTGCCCGCGCACCTTGGCCATAGCCTGCGGCACGTTGACCGCGAATTCGTGGGGCTGCGCGTACTGGCAGGCATGCAGACAGGCGCCGCAGTTGTGGCACAGGTTGGCCAGGTAATGGATGTCGGCCTTGCCGAACTCCAGCCTGCGGGTCATCGCCGGGAAAACTGCGCAGAAGCCTTCGCAATAGCGGCAGGCGTTGCATATCCGCATTTGCCGGTCCACTTCCTGCTCCTCCAGGTTCAACACCGGGATCAGTTCGAGGGCCGACCGGGCGGCATCAGGCTGGCGTGGTTCAGGCAGTTGCGCAGTCATGGCGATTCTCTTTTTCTGGATGTACGTGACCGGCCGCCGCAGCGGCACTGGTCCCGGCGATACGGCCGAAGGCGGTGCCGATGGACATGCCGACACCTGCGGTGTAGCCCTTGCCCAGCACATTGCCCGCCATCATCTCGCCGGCAACGAACAGGTTCGGGCTGGGACGCCCATCGAAATGGACGGCGGCGGTTTCGTCGGTGCGCAGCCCCAGGTAGGTGAACGTCACGCCAGGACGCAGCGGGTAGCCGTAGTAAGGCGGTGTATCGATCGGGCGCGCCCAATGGCTTTTCACCGGTTCCAGGCCTACGGTGTGGCAGTCGTCCAGCCGGGTGTGATCGAAAGTGCCCACCTGGCAGGCCTGGTTGTAGGCATGCACGGTTTCGAGAAATGCCTGCACCGGCACACCGAGCAGGCCGGCCAATGCCTCCAGGCTATCGGCGGTAGCGCCCGGGAAAACCGGTGGCATGAAGCGCCCGAGGGCTTTGCGGTCGATGATCGAGAACCCCACCTGCCCAGGCTGATGCGCCACCAGGCGCCCCCAGATGGCATAGCGTTTGGGCCAGAAATCCTCGCCTTCATCGTAAAAGCGCTGGCCGTCGCGGTTGACCACCACGCCCAGCGACACACAATCGATGCGCGTGCAGATGCCGCCATCGTATAGCGGCGCGCGGGCATCGATCGCCACCATGTGCGCCTGGGTCGGGTCGCCGATCGTGTCGGCGCCCTGTTCGATCATGCGGCGCAACAGCACCCCGTCATTGAAACGCGTGCCACGGATCAGGAAATTGTCCGAAGGGCCACTCCCCTCGCTCGTTCTGCCCCCAGGCCTCGCGCAACCACTGCCGGTTGGACTCGAAACCGCCGGCGGCCAGCACACAGGTACGTGCCTCGATGCGCTCGGCGGGCAGCTGGCGCCCTTGAACCTCACGTGCCGGCACATGGGCCGCCACAAAGCGGCCGCCCTGCAGTTCGATGTCGGCTACCGGTGCGTCGTAGCGTATCTGTACGCCAAGGCTTTCGGCGCTGCGAAAGTAGGCATTGACCAGCGCCTTGCCGCCGCCCATGAAGAAGGCATTGGTCCGTGCGGTGTGCAGCGCACCCGACAACGACGGCTGGAAATGCACGCCATGGCGGCGCATCCACCCGCGACAACTGGAGGATGCGCGAATCACCAGGCGCGCGAGCTTTTCGTTGGTCTGGCCACCGGTGACCTTCAGCAGGTCCTGCCAGAACTCTTCCTCCGGGTACGCCTCGACCAGTACGTCCTGCGGGGCATCGTGCATGCAGCGCAGGTTACGCGTGTGTTGTGAATTGCCACCACGCCAGGCGCGGGGTGCGGCCTCGAGCAGCAGCACGCTGGCTCCGGCCTCTCGCGCCATCAGCGCGGCACAGAGGGCGGCATTGCCCCCTCCGATGACTAGCACATCGATCATTTCGCCTCCCGAACACGAGGAGCCGAATGTTCGGGGGCTCCTCGTGGCCACGGACTTTAATGAGTGCCCGGAGGGTGCGAAACGCGATCGTCGAGGGGAGGCATTCAGTTTTTCTAAAGGAGTTGGATGGGGGAACCCAGAGTTCGGGTCAAAGCAACCGCGCCCCAGGCCATCGCCCCTGCTGCACCAGGTCCCGAGCGACCTCCTGCAGTACGATCCGTGTCGCCAATGCGGCTGGCGAGAGCTCGTCATCGGTCAGGCTGACAATCACATTGCGACGCTGCGCCTGTGCTTCATCGATGGCAAACACGCGCAAGCCCGCCTGATGCGCCCGGGCCACCGTCGCGCCGGGCTGGATGGTGGCGGCATGGCCCGCGCACACGCAATCCATCAACAGCGACAAACCATCGACTTCCATGACGATGCTGGCCTCCAGCCCTGCCCGCTCGAAAATCGAGCGCAACGTCGAGCGCAGGCCATGTTGTGCGCTGGGCATCACCAAGGGGAGCGTCGCGATCTGTTGCAACGTGAGCGACTCGCCCCACTCGGCCTTGACCAGCGGGGCGGGAACCAGCACGAACAACCGCTCGGTCAGAAGCGCCCGCACGTCCAGCCGCGGCCCCGTCTCTGCCTGGAACAGCACCGCCAGGTCGAGGTGCCGGGCATTGAGCTGGTTCATCAGATAACCAGACAGCATTTCCACCAGGTGCAGGCGGATGTCGGGATAGCGTTCGCGCATCCTGTCGATCAGCGCCAGGCCAAGAATCGAGGCAGTGGTCGGTGCCAGCCCCACGCTGGCATAGCCGCTCATGCGCCCGCTTTGCGCCGCCAGCACAGCATGCTCCGCCTGGCGAAGCGCCAGGCGCGCATGGTACTCGAAGGCCAGGCCCGCCGCCGTCGGCGAAACGCCGGTGCTCGAACGTGTCAAAAGCCGGGTACTCACCTCGCTCTCCAGCTTCGACAGTTGTTGGCTCAGTGCCGAGGCGCCGACCCCGAGTTCGACCGCTGCCCTGCCAAGGCTGCCGTACTCCAGAACACTCAGGAAATAGCGAAGCTGACGTAACTCCATACAGGTCTCTTTCAACGATGGGGGGGCGGACCTGGAGCATGTTAAACGTATTTGCACAGCCTGGATCGACAGAACGCTACTGTGGATTAGCAGGGACACTGTGGCCAGCACTGGCCCTTGTAGGAGCGGCCTTGTGTCGCGATGGGCTGCGCAGCAGCCCCGGCAATTTGTGCATCTGTGCGCAAACCGGGGCTGCTGCGCAGCCCATCGCGACACAAGGCCGCTCCTACAAGGGCCAGTGCCTGCCTGGAACGTGATGCAGGCCAGGTGGGAGATTCTATGGCGCGATCCATATGGGCAGCCTTGCAATACATGCGAAAATCCATATATTTGAAAAACCACATATATCAAGCATAGAAAGCGAACGCCAGAAACTGCCATGACTGAATCGCTGACCCCAACCCAGGTCTTCAAATGCCTCGCCGACGAAAACCGCATTCGGATGATGCTGCTGATCGCTCGCGAGGAAGAGCTATGCGTCTGTGAACTGATCTGCGCCCTGGAACAAAGCCAACCCAAGGTTTCCCGCCACCTCGCACAACTGCGCACCTGCGGCCTGCTTGAAGACCGCCGGCAAGGCCAGTGGGTTTACTATCGCCTGCATCCAGAACTGCCCAACTGGGTACGCGATGTCCTGTTAACAACGCTGCAGGCCAATCGCGAATGGTTGAGCACCAGCGCCAAACGACTGGACACCATGGGTGGCCGCCCTCAGCGCGTCGCTACCTGCTGCTGACCACTGCCCGGAAATACACTTGAGAATACGACCATGGCAATCAAAGTAGGCATCAACGGATTTGGCCGTATCGGTCGTCTGGCGCTGCGGGCGTCCTGGGACTGGCCGGAGTTCGAATTCGTCCAGATCAATGACCCGGCCGGCGATGCCGAGACCCACGCCCACCTGATCAACTTCGACTCGGTCCACGGGCGCTGGCATCGTGAAGCCGGGTCGGAAGGCGATTCGCTGGTGATCGATGGCACGCGCGTCAAGGTCACCGCGAACAAGGCGATCGCCGACACCGATTGGTCGGGCTGCGACCTGGTCATCGAGGCCAGCGGCAAAATGAAGTCGGTAGCCCTGCTGCAGGCCTACCTGGATCAGGGCGTCAAACGTGTGGTGGTCTGCGCTCCGGTAAAGGAGAACGGCGCGCTGAACGTGGTGATGGGCGTCAACCAGCACCTGTTCGACCCGGTACAACACCGTATCGTCACCGCTGCGTCCTGCACCACGAACTGCCTGGCCCCGGTGGTGAAGGTGATTCACGAGAACCTGGGCATCCGCCACGGCTCGATCACCACTATTCACGACCTGACCAATACCCAGAGCATCCTCGATACGCCACACAAGGACCTGCGTCGCGCCCGCGCCTCGGGCATGAGCCTGATCCCGACCACCACGGGCTCGGCCACCGCAATTGCCGAAATCTTTCCCGAGTTGCGTGGCAAGCTGAACGGCCATGCCGTACGCGTCCCGCTGGCCAACGCCTCGCTGACCGACTGCGTGTTCGAGGTGGCGCGCGAGACCACGGCTGAAGAGGTCAATACGTTGCTGAAGGCAGCTGCCGAAGGCCCGTTGAAGGGTATCCTGGGCTACGAACAGCGCCCGCTGGTGTCCATCGACTACCGTACCGATCCGCGCTCGTCGATCATCGATGCGCTGTCAACGCTCGTGGTCAATGGTACCCAGGTGAAGATCTACGCCTGGTACGACAACGAGTGGGGCTACGCCAACCGTGCAGCGGAACTGGCCCGAATGGTCGGCATGGCGGAGTAATCGGCAACCATGAAGGCGTTGTCAGCCCTGCCTGCCCAAGTGCGTCAGTACCTGCTGGTTACCGGCAACTACTGGGCCTTCACCCTTACCGACGGCGCATTGCGCATGTTGGTTGTGCTGCATTTCCATTCGCTGGGCTACACGCCGCTGCAGATCGCGGCGCTGTTCCTGTTCTACGAAGTATTCGGCGTTATCACCAATCTGGTGGGCGGCTACCTCGGCGCCCGCCTGGGCCTCAACCGCACCATGAACATCGGCCTGGGCATGCAGGTGCTGGCCTTGCTGATGCTCACGGTGCCGGCAAACTGGCTGACAGTGCCCTGGGTGATGACGGCCCAGGCGTTGTCCGGCATCGCCAAGGACCTGAACAAGATGAGCGCCAAGAGCGCCATCAAACTTCTGGTGCCGGACAGCCAGCAAGGCACCCTGTACAAGTGGGTAGCCATTCTCACCGGTTCGAAAAACGCGCTCAAGGGCGTGGGTTTCTTCCTTGGCGGCGCCCTGCTCGCCCTGCTCGGTACTTCACCCTGGCGGTGCTGGCCATGGCAGCGTTATTGGCATTGATCTGGATCGGCAGCCTGATCCTGCTGAAGAAGGACCTGGGCAAAACCAAGGCCAGACCGAAGTTTCGCGACATGCTGTCCAAGAGTCGGGCCATCAACATCCTCTCGGCTGCTCGGCTGTTTCTCTTTGGCGCCCGTGACGTCTGGTTTGTGGTGGCATTGCCGGTGTACCTGAGCACCACGTTTGCCTGGGACTTCTGGCTGGTCGGCGGCTTTCTGGCAGCTTGGATAATCGGCTACGGCATCGTACAGTCGCTTGCCCCCCACATTACTGGCAAGGAGCGCGGCCAGGTACCCGATGGTCGAGCGGCTTTCATCTGGGCGATCATCCTGGCCGGGCTGCCTGCGCTCATCGCCCTGGGCCTGTCGGCAGGCTGGTCAGCCCGGCTGGTGCTACTTGGCGGGCTGACGCTGTTCGGCGTACTGTTCGCCGTTAACTCGTCACTGCACAGCTACCTGATCATCAGTTATGCCAAGGAAGATGGGGTATCACTGGATGTGGGCTTCTATTACATGTCCAACGCAATAGGGCGGCTGGTCGGTACGCTGCTTTCCGGTTGGGTGTTCCAGGCATACGGGCTGCAAGCCTGCCTGTGGATCTCCACAGCCTTCGTTCTGCTGGCTGCCCTGGTCTCGATCGGCTTGCCAAAGAGCAAGCATTGACAATGACGATCAACTGACAACCGTCGCCGGCGGCATCTTCGACGGGCTACTGACGGCTTTCGCGAGTGAGGAAGTTCACAATGGTTGACAGCACCTCTGCAGTGGGCGAACAGCCACCGGCGCAAGTGGCTCTGCGCCCGGTCGGACTGTTTGAAGCATTCCTGTTCTGGCTCAAGCTCGGCTTCATCAGCTTTGGTGGGCCCGCCGGGCAGATCTCGATCATGCACCAGGAGCTGGTCGAGCGGCGGAGATGGATCAGCGAAAAGCGATTCTTGCATGCGCTGAACTACTGCATGTTGTTGCCCGGCCCTGAGGCGCAGCAGCTCGCCACCTACATCGGCTGGCTCATGCACCGCAGCTGGGGCGGTATAATTGCCGGCGCATTGTTCGTGCTGCCTTCGCTGTTCATCCTGATTGGTTTGTCCTGGGTATACATTGCCTTCGGAGAGGTGCCGGTGGTCGCCGGGATCTTCTATGGCATCAAGCCGGCGGTCACGGCCATTGTCGTCCACGCAGCCCATCGCATAGGTTCGCGAGCGCTGAAGAACGGCTGGCTGTGGGCCATGGCCGGGGCCTCGTTCGTGGCGATCTTCGCGCTCAACGTGCCCTTCCCGCTGATCGTGCTGGCGGCCGCCATCATCGGTTACCTGGGCGGCCGCTTCGCGCCCGGCAAGTTCGTGATCGGTGGCGGGCATGGGCCCGCGAAGAACAGTTATGGCCCGGCCCTGATCGATGACGACACCCCGCCTCCCGAGCATGCCCGTTTCAATGGGTGGCACGTTCTGCGCCTGTTGCTGGTCGCTGCGGCGCTGTGGGCCCTGCCCATGGGGCTGCTTGCGCTGTCGTCTGGCTGGGACGCTACCCTGACCCAAATGGGCTGGTTCTTCACCAAGGCTGCCTTGATGACGTTTGGCGGGGCATATGCCGTGCTGCCCTATGTCTACCAAGGCGCTGTCGGGCATTACGGGTGGCTGACTCCAACCCAGATGATCGATGGGCTCGCCTTGGGCGAAACCACGCCAGGGCCGCTGATCATGGTGGTTGCCTTTGTCGGCTTCGTTGGCGGCTACGTGCATCCAATGTTCGGTGCCGAACACCCGTTCCTCGCCGGCGCGGTCGCGGCAAGCCTCGTCACCTGGTTCACCTTCCTGCCTTCGTTCATCTTCATCCTGGCCGGTGGCCCGGTGGTGGAGTCGACTCACAATGAGATGAAATTCACCGCTCCCCTGACTGGGATCACCGCCGCTGTGGTGGGAGTGATCCTGAACCTCGCCATGTTCTTCGGCTACCATGTGCTCTGGCCAAAGGGCCTCGCAGGGGCATTTGACTGGCCTTCAGCGGTCATTGCGGTTGCTGCAGCGGTTGCCTTGTTCCGCTTCAAGCGGGGTGTGATCCAGGTGCTGCTGGCCTGCGCCCTGGTTGGCCTGGCAGTCCACATGTTGCGGGTTTGAGGCCAGGGTCAGTCGTCGTAACGGTGGTGCTTGCGCCAGCCATAGTGGTGGCCACGATCATGACGGTGACGACGCCAGCCGCGATCATCGTCATCGTAGTCATCATCACGATAACGATGCCCACTCTCGTCATCGTAGTCCCGGCCCATGTGGTTGCCCAAGGCACCACCCACACCGCCACCGGCTGCGGCGCCGATCATGCTGCCAGTGGTGCCGCCCATCTTGCGTCCCACCACGTTACCGCCCGCTGCACCCAGTGCGCCGCCAATGGCCGCCTCGCCACGGCTGTGCTTGTTGGCGCCCACCGCACTACCGGCCGCGCCCCCCAGGCCGGCGCCGATTGCCGAGCCAGTGCTGCCGCCGATCGATTGACCGACTACCGAGCCCAATACCCCACCCAATGCGCCACCTATACCGGCTTCGGTATTGCCGCCAGCCGACGCAACGCCGCTCAGCAGACCCAGTGACAACAAGAGAATCGAGGAGTACTTCATTTGTAAAAGCCTCAAAGGGAAACCGAGGCGATCCTGAGGCTCTGAACGGGGGCATACAATAAAAATCCGACGAATAACCCGACTTGAAAAAAATCTCCAAGCGACTGTTTTTTCGATGAAACTTCGGGAAGTCTGGCCGGTCTCAGGTTAATTGTGAAAGGCCCTTGCAGCGGTGGGGAGACCTTTCTTTTTGCCCAGCGTTGCATGGATCAACGTGACGAGTGCACCAAGCAAAGCCAAAGCCATATCCTTCTGCGCATCCCAAGGGTCTTGCTGGGTTGCAAGAAAGGCTTGCGCCCGGTCATCGCCCAGGTATTGGCCGCCTATCCACTCCAGTAGCTTGTACAACGCCGATGTGGCAAGCACGAAAGAAACCGTGCACAACGCCAACCAAAGGCCGCGCAGCATGGCTTGGCGCTGGAGCAACTCCCTGATCGGCAAGGCGAACAGCAGGCCGTAGCTCAGGTGCACCAGGCGATCGAACTGATTACGGTGCCAGCCCATCCAGGTATTCAGAGAGTGATCGGTAAGCGCATACAGCCAAGCGTCATAAGGTACCTTGGCATAGGTGAAGTGCGCGCCCAACTCATGAATCGCCAGCATCACTACGATTGCCAGATAAGCCTGCCGCGAGAAGCGCCAGTAGCGCAGGGTCGCAGCCAAGGTGAGCAGGAGTGCTAAAGGCAAGACGTTCTCGACCCACCAGTCTGCACGGTCAAGCGGTGCAACTCCGGAGGCAAGCACAATGGCCATTGCCGTCCCCAGCAAACCCGCCGCCTGACGTGGCGTGGCCGGCGACACCGGCAATTCAACGCTTGCGCTGTGTTTCATCACGCGCGGTTTTCTGCGCAGTAGAATCATGCGACGTGCCCGTGGAACCATCGGGACGCTGCGCATCGTTGTCGCGCTCTTCTTCACCCCGGGTTCCGCTGCGAGGTGCCACCGATTCTTTTTTCATAGCCCCTCCTAACCCTTGCTATGTTCCGACGAAGACGGCCCCGTGCCGCGCTTGATTCCACGCGGGCCGAGCACACCCCAGATGGCCAGGCCCACGACAGGCAGCACCAACAGCAACAACGCCCACATCGCCTTCGTCACATCGCTCTTGTCACTGCGGAAAACACTGACAATGGCCCACAGATCGAGCAACAGAATGATCGCTGCCACAGCGATCCAGAAATACGTCACAGGCTCGGTCATGATCGTTTCTCCTCTGTCTGAACGGGCAGCAGTGCGTGATTCGCGCTACCCCTCCTACCCAGAGGAAACCAGCAGACGCAACAAAGTTCAGGTTGCTTTCCCCGCCATTGATGGGTGGCCCTCACGCAATGAACCAATCCCGCAGGAAACACGTCCACCACAAAACAACGCATGAGTGACCGACCATGGCGATCGACCCTGTACTCGAGGCCCTTGATTACCTCAAGGCCAACAAACTGGTGCTGACCACCGCGGAGTCCTGCACGGCTGGCGCCATGGTCGCGCTGTTGGCGGCAGTACCCGGTACCGGCGAAGTGCTGGAAAGCGGCTACGTGGTGTACTCGCCAAGTGCCAAGAAACGCCTGCTCGGCGTCAGCCCACAGACTATCGAACGCTACGGCCTGACCAGTGAGGCAGTAGCCTGGGAGATGGCGCTCGGCGCATTGAAAGACAGCGACGCCACCGTCGCCATCGCCAGCACGGGTGTCGCCGGGCCTGAGCCGCAGGATGCCATCGCCCCGGGCACCGTGTGCTTTGCCTGGGCCTTTGCCGGCGAGCCCTTGGCCGTGTTTACCCGCAGCCAGCGTTTTTTTGGCGAGCGCGCGGAGGTGATCCGCCAGGGCGCACTCTATGGGTTGTCGCACATTGCCCATTACCACCAACGCTGGCTGCGCGGTGAGCGCGCCTGAGGGGCCTGGAGCATGGACGAAGAGGAGTTTATTTCAAGGCGCCACCCCGTCGAGGAAGACATGCGGATGCAGCAGCGCGTCTGGCGTTTCGAACGGGTGGGCTGGTATGCCCTGGTGCTGGTCGTGCTGCTGGGCCTGGCCGGGGTTTTCGGCAACGGCCCGCTCAGTAACGCCCAGCTCACGAGTGAAGACGGCCGGGTGCATGTGGAATATCAGCGCCTGAGCCGCAGCGGCACCACCGACAACCTGCGCATCACGGTTCGCGGTACTGCCGGGGAGCCTGTGATGTTGCTACTTGGGGGGACCTTGCTGCGCGAAGCCAGCATCGAAACGCTGCAGCCAGAGCCGCAAGTGTCGCAATCCCACGGCAGATCGCTGCTGCTCCAGCTTGGCACCAGCAAAAAGGGTATTGCCACCCTTTACCTGACCCTGCGCAGCGAATACGTCGGCCCTCTCGAAGGTGTTGTCAGGGCGGGGCCGAACAGCGTCGTGCATTTCTCGACCTTTCTCTACCCGTAGGAGCGCGCCATGGACTCCATTCTCCGTGCGGCAGGCATGTACATCGCGCTGATGCTGCTGTTTCGGGTGGCGGGCAGGCGCTCGCTGGCAGACCTGACCACCTTCGACTTCGTCCTGCTGCTGATCATCGGTGAAGCCACCCAGCAGGCTTTGCTTGGCGAGGACTTTTCGTTCACCAACGCCATGCTGGTGATCGCCACGCTGATCGTCCTGGATGTCGGCCTGTCACTGGCCAAGCTCAACTCCAGGCGCCTGGCCCGCCTGGTCGACGGCCACGCGACACTGGTCGTGGATCAGGGGCGCTTTCTGCATCACCGAATGCGGCGGGCACGGCTGACCGAGGACGACATTCTCGAATCGGCCCGGGACAGCCAGGGTATCGAAAGCGTCAGCCAGATCAAGTTCGCCATCGTCGAGCGCAACGGCAAGATCTCGATCATCCCGCAGGAATGACCCAGCCTGGCCGGTGCAGCCTGTGCGGCTCCTTGAGCGAGCGGCTTTTCGCGATACCGGTACGTTGATCATCCGCTTTGAACCTTGGCGCACGCGCCCTACTCCATCGAAGGCAATCGTGATTTTTACAGCCCGAAAGAGGTGCCGCATGAACGCTATCGAATTGTTGGTCCAGGACCATGAACTGGTGAAGAAGCTGCTGGAGGAACTCTCCTCCACCACCGAGCGCGCGGTTAAAAAGCGCGCCGAGCTGCTCGAGCGCATCAAACAGGAGGTGACCATCCACACCGCTCTGGAGGAAGAAATCCTGTACCCGGCCATCAAGCAGGCCGGCGGCAAGGAAGAAGCGAAGATGTATTACGAAGCCAAGGAGGAGCACCGCACGGTCGATTCGCTGGTACTGCCGGACCTGCTTCAAACCGAGACCGGTAGCGTCGAGTTCGCCGGTCGGGTCAAGGTCATGAAGGAACTGTTGGAGCACCATATCGAGGAAGAAGAAAGCGAGCTGTTCCCGACCGCCCGCAAGCTGCTCGGCAAGCAGGCACTGGATGAGCTCGGCCAGGCCATGGAAGCACAGAAGAAACTGCTCAAGGGCGAACAGCGTGCCGCGTGATGGAGGCCTGGATCGACTTTCTTGAATGGCCCGCCATGGCCCTGACGGTACTTGCCGCCTGGTGCATCGGTTCGCGGCGCCCAGGCCGGCGCAAGCTGGGTTTCTGCTGCTTCATTGGCAGCAACGTGTTGTGGGCCATCTGGGGATGGCAAGCGCAAGCCTGGGCGCTGATTCTCCTGCAGGTTTGCCTGTGCGCCATGAACCTGCGGGGCTGGAAGAAAAATACTGCAGTGGAGTCGGGCTGAACGTCCGCTCCTGCACCCGAAAGCCCAACGACGAGGAACCAGACCATGATTGAACCCAACGACCCTGACCCTTACGTGGACGAAATACCGCACAACCCTGGCGAACCTGTACCTGAACCGGACCAGGAAGCACCCGACTGGCCTGAAGGCCAGGTACCACCGGAGGAACAGTCCGACGGCTGAGGCTCAACCATCGAGCGGCGTTGCCTGCTGCGCCGGCAATGCCGCCCCCCAGTCCCCCTTCCTGCGCAAGGAGGCAAGCGTCTCATGAGTGATCGCATCATCGCCTTGTTCACCGATACCACACTGTTCGGAATATCCGTTCTCAACCTGTTGCTGGCACTGACCGTAGCCTTGCTGACATTCCTCGTGGCGCGGGCAGCCATCAGTTTCATGCTGCATCGTGTCAGGCGCTGGTCCGAGCATGACGGCGCGTTGAGCCAGGTACTGGCCAAAGTGCTCGGCGGGACCAGCAATTTTCTGTTGTTCCTTGCCTCGCTGCTGGTGGGCCTGAGCATGCTCGACCTGCCCGAGCGCTGGCTGACCCGGGTCGGTAGCCTGTGGTTCGTGGTCGCGGCATTGCAGATCGGGTTGTGGGCCAACCGTGCCATCGGCCTGGGTCTGAATCGCTACTTCGCCCGGCACCGTACCGACGGCCTTAACCAGGGCAGCGCGCTGGCCACGCTGTCGGCATGGGGGGCGCGGGTACTGTTGTGGTCAGTGGTGCTGCTGGCGATGCTCTCCAACCTGGGCGTGAACATCACCGCCTTCGTCGCCAGCCTGGGGGTAGGCGGTATCGCTGTTGCGCTGGCCGTGCAGAACATCCTTGGCGACCTGTTCGCCTCGCTATCCATCGCCGTGGACAAACCGTTCGAGGTGGGCGACTTCATCGTCATTGGCCCGCTGGCCGGCACGGTGGAACATGTGGGGCTGAAAACCACACGTATCCGCAGCCTGGGCGGCGAGCAGATCGTCATGGCCAACGCCAGCATGATCAGCAGCACCATCCAGAACTACAAGCGCCTGCAGGAACGGCGGATCGTGTTCGAGTTCGGCCTGTCCTATGACACGCCAACCGAAGCAGTGAAAAAAGCGCCCGCCATCGTCGAGGAAGCGATCAAAGCCCAGCAGCAGGTGCGCTTCGACCGTGCCCACCTGCGCGGCTTCGGCAAAGAGGCGCTGGAATTCGAGTGCGTATATATCGTCCAGGACCCCGGCTACAACCTGTACATGGACATCCAGCAAGCGATCAATTTCCACCTGCTCGAGCGCTTCTCGAAAGTCGGTGCCAAGTTCGCCGTCCCGGTACGCGCGATCAAGGTCACTGCCCTGCCCGAGCAATCAATGCGCGGGGCGCAGAATGCCCATGTGGGATAACCCCCATGCCGGCCAACCAGCAAAGGAGTATCACCATGAAAATCCTGAAGCCCCATTCACTACTGTTGGCGCTGTGCCTGGGTGCCAGCGCACCTGTCGCCCTGGCAGCCACCGACATGAACGATCAACGTGCGCCAGGCACCCAGACACATGAAGGCGAGCACAGGGACGCCCACGGGGGCGCGACCGGTTCAGGAACACCGGCGGATGCCATGGGTACAGGGTCTGGCGGTACCGATAGCAATGGTACTGACAAGACCGGCGGGGATGGCACCACCAACGGGTCGGGTAGCGGCCACGGTGGAACGGGCAATGGCGGCACCGGTAGCGGAGCCGGTGGCTCGGGCTCGGGCTCCGGCAGCGGTTCCGGTAGTTGAAGGTTTATCGCCCTGCGCGCGAATGACTGCCCACGAGCGCCTGCGCTACAGCGCGGGCGCACACCGGCCCTGACAGCGCTACGCCCGTCGACGACGCGTGCCCAGCTCGACCCAGGTGGGTGCATGGTCGCTGGCCTTGGGTTCGTTACGCACCCAGGCATCGACACCAGCCCGCTTCAGGTAAGGCGCCAGTTCGGGGTTGAGCAACAGATGGTCGATACGTAAACCGGCGTTGCGTGCCCAATGGTTGCGGAAATAATCCCAGAAGGTGTAGATGCGTTCGTCCGGATACAGATGGCGAATGGCATCGACCCAGCCCTGTTGCAGCAACTGCTGAAAGCACGCACGTGACTCGGGCTGCAGCAGTGCATCCTTCAACCAGGAGCGTGTGTCGTAGATGTCCATGTCGGTCGGCACGACATTGAAGTCGCCCGCCAGTACCGTGGGATGGCCGCTACCATACAACCCTGCCGCATGCGCGATCAGGCACTCGAACCAACGGAGTTTGTAAGCGAATTTCGGCCCGGGTTGCGGGTTGCCATTCGGCAGATACAGGCAGGCTACCAGCACCCCGTGCACCGCAGCTTCAAGGTAACGGCTCTGGTTGTCGTCCTCCATGCCAGGCAGGCCCCGACGTACTTCCAGGGGTTCGCTACCTCGCGCCAGAATGGCCACGCCGTTCCAGGCAGGCTGCCCTTGGTAGAGGCTGCCATAACCCGCCGCTTCGAGCGCCTGGTGCGGAAACTGCTGGTCCGCCGCCTTGAGCTCCTGCAGGCAGGCGATGTCGGGCTTTTCCCTCTCCAGCCAGGCCAGCAGTGCGGGTAGCCGGCTACGAATGCCGTTTATGTTGAACGTGGCAATCTTCAGCGCTTTCATGCGTCGGGGTCGCTCACATGGGCCTGCACGGCATCTTCCAGGGCGCGCACATGGGCGTCATCGGCCAATGCCTTGAGTGCCAGCCAGTCGTCCCAGTCGATGGCACCATCGTCACGCAGGGCCTCGGCAGTGCGCAGCAGTTCATGGTGGTAGGCATCCGGCGACTCACGGCGGTAACTGATGTCGTCGTACTGGGCGTACCAGGCCTCGAGCTCGGGGATACTGCGTTCAATGCTCATGATGGAGCCCTCACGGTGTCCTTTGCATTAAGAGCCCCACCATCGAGCGACGTTCAAATTCAACGCCACGGCCTGTCGCGCCGAGAACAAATATCACTGGTTGGCGCATCCTTTGTAGGAGCAGCCTTGTGCTGCTCCTCCAGAACCCCCACCTGCCGCCAGGCGAGCCGCTCAGATGCTGTGCATGAAACGAGCTCGCCGCGAACCAGGTTGCCCGGTTCGCGGCGTAATCGAAGCGTTGCTCAGGCAATCAGACAGGAATGCCTGCCAGCCGCCAGACAGGCGCTGGAACCGGTTCGGCCTGGCTGCGGTTGCGCGCCCACTGGGTCAGGGCAGCCATCGTGGCAAAGCCGAGCAGGATCAGTACCGGATAGGCCAGCAGCAACTCGGTCAGCGAGTATTTCCAGGCCAGTGGGCGGCCCACGCCCAGCATCGCCGCATACAGCCAGGACACACCCGACAATGCGCCGGAAAACAGCGCGAACATGCGCACGCCAAAATTCAGGTCAAGCAAGTTGCCCGCTTTGAGCAGAGCAGGCAAAACATAGCGGTGCAACAACATGCCGTTAAAGGTCAACAACATGACAATAATAACTTTCGCTTGAAGTTTTGGATTGGCAAAATAGTTCATACCTTTATCAAGGTAGTCAATCCCAATCACCGCAATGCCCGTGAGCCACAAAAATATCAAGGCATTGGCCACGGACTTCTGCAAACGCGCCATATGCTGACTGTCATGTCCGGTTCCTTTATGACCTTTCAACAAGTTCCTGACCATCTCGGCATCGCTGGCAAACACCAGGCCAATGGCGATGCAACAGGCCAGCAAATGCACGTAAATTACCGACAACCGCACCAGCTCCATGGATTCTTTCTGCCCGAACAGGCTAATAATTGTATTAATCTCCACGACGTTTTCTCCACGTAATGCGTTAGCGCTAGATGACCTTGCCATAGGCGTGCGAACACGTTTTATCGCAGCGGCAAGATCAAATTCAGATCGTTAGTTTAAATAGAGGATCGTTATTCAATACACACGGTGGCTCACCCGAAGAGCCGCGGTTGGGCATGGCATTGCTCCACTGGTCCGAATAAAAAAGCCCCATGAGCATCCCTGCGATGCCGATGAGGTTGAACGTCCATAAGTTCAGGGGGAAAAGGTGCGAGGTGCGCTCACAGTGAAAGCACCTGCTGGCAAATAGGAGTCAGCGTCACCCAAATCGTTCATTTCTCAAGCAAAACGACCGACAGGCGGTACACTCTTAAAAGTTACTTAGTTTGCTAAGTTATTGCAATTTGACCGAGTGGAAAGTTTTTCGAGTGAATGGATCCAAACTTGGCAAGCGACTTCGAATGCTCTATTTCGCTGTTTTACAGTTGTCGTTTTGCCAGCAGCCATGGCTGAAGTGCCATCAGTCAGGCCAGAAGCAGCCCTGTTCTGGTCGCCAGGCACAGCCAACGACCCGCATGTCGTCTTCAGCCTGCCCAGCGACCGCCGCTTGCCTTGGGTGATGCCAGGCAGCACCAACCGCGTGGTGCAGACCTGCGGATGTCATCGACGCGGTCTATCAACTCATCCATTCCATCGATTTGACCGCGTCAAATTGCCTCATGTAGCTTGCCGCCCTCTTCGAAGCTGGCCCAAAGCTGTGCGTTACACCTTTGCGCCAGCTGCGCAGCCTGTCCCCGTACTGATCAGCCCCACCACGGCGTGCCTACCCATTGCGTCGCCGTCACTGTGTTCGAGTTTGCGAAATGTCCGTCAATAGCCCCACCCGTATCACCGAGCTCGTCATCGAGAGCGGAGTCAAGAAAGCTCATCTATCCACCCATGCGACACTGGTCCTGGGGTTTCTCGCAGGTGCATTCATTTCGCTGGGGTTTCTCCTGGCCATCCACGTCAGCACCATGATCCCGGTACAGTGGGCCTCGTTCGGCACACTGCTGGGCGCCGCGGTATTCCCTATCGGCCTGATCCTGGTGATCCTGGCCGGTGGCGAACTGCTCACCGGCAACATGATGAGCTTGCCCTTGGCGATGTTCGCCCGGCGTATCGGCCCAGGCGCCGTGGCGCGCAACTGGCTGCTGGTGACTGTCGCCAACCTGTTGGGTGCACTGTTCGTTGCCGGGTGCTTCGGCCACCTGCTGGGCCTGACCGAGGGGGCCTACCTGAACAAGATGTTGGCGGCTGCGACCAGCAAGACCAACGCCGACTTCCTCCACGCCTTCGTCTCCGGAATCGGCTGCAACTGGCTGGTGTGCCTGGCAGTGTGGCTGTCGTATGCCAGCCGTGAAATGAGCGGCAAGATTCTCGGCATCTGGTTCCCGATCATGGCGTTCGTCGCCATCGGTTTCCAGCACGTGGTAGCCAACATGTTCCTGATTCCGGCAGCGATCTTTGCCGGCTACTTGAGCTGGGGGCAGTTGGTGGAGAACCTGGTGGCCGTGTTCCTGGGGAATGCAGTGGGTGGGGCGATCTTCGTGGGGTTGGCGTATTACGTGTCCTACGGTGTGCCTTCGCAGGAAGCGTGCGAGGTGCAGTGAAGCATTGCGGAACCGCCTTGTCTGGCACCGGCTGCGCCGGTGTTCGCGGCTAAAGCCGCTCCCACGTGAACCGCGCATTCTCTGAGCTTCGCGATCCCTGTGGGAGCGGGCGTGCCCGCGAACACCGACGGTGATCGAACGTACCCGTGCAGAACCCCAGGGCACGATCCGCATGACATGCCCCACTGCCCTGCTGCATTACCGCATTGGCGGGCTGGTCAGTCGTTTCATGGCCGAGAACCCTAAAGTGCGGGTGCACCTTGAACCTACCAACCGACGTGTGGACGTATTGGGCGAAGGCCTCGACCTGGCGCTGCGTGTGCGCTTCCCGCCGCTGGAGGGCAGCGAGCTGGTCATGCGCACACTGGCCAGGAGCCCGCAGCGGCTGGTCGCGAGCCCCTCGCTGGTGGAGCGGCTGGCGCTGCAGCTGCCCGTCGAACCCGAGCACCTGGGTGAGCAGCCTGATCGAGTTTCTGGCCGAACATATCTGGGAATGACCGGCGCTTCGTAGCCCATTCGAAATAGTCCTGCAAACAGCCAAAGGCGGCACCAGCCGCTGCATCGAACAATGCCCGCAGATATATGGAGGGGCACTTCTAGCCCGGACTACTCTGGGTGGGCAGTAAAATCCCGGGGCCGCCTTGCGGCCCTTCGCGGGCACGCCCGCTCCCACAGGATGGTGCATTCCCTGAGGCCTGCACCGTACTTGTGGGAGCGGGCGTGCCCGCGAAGGGCTGCAAGGCAGCCCCGATCAATGTCACATCAGGCTTGTATGAACAAGCATCATCATTTCAGCGGGGCTGTGCGTCGTGGCCGACGCACATCACGCAGTTAGAACAGGCTGATCGGGTAGCCCAACGCTCAGGCGGCGGCAGCCGGCGGGCGCAACGCTGCGCCTTGCCTCATCCAACCAGCTTGCTGGCAATGACGGTTTCGCCGCTCAACACCTTGTGAATGGGGCAGGCATTGGCAATTTCCAGCAAGCGCGTGCGTTGCTCCTCGCTCAGCGGCCCGCTCAAGCGAATGTCACGAGCGATCTGGATCCGAGGTTCGCGCCCCAGTTGTTCATGCTCGATGCGTATATCCACATCGATGGCTTGCAGCGGCATTTCCTTGCGCTGTGCGTACATGGCAACCGTGATGGAAGTGCAGGCGCCAAGGGATGACAGCAACAGCCCATGGGGTGACGGCCCGACATCCCCGCCGCCTGCCGCCGCATCCACATCGCTGGCCCACTGGTGCTGGCCATCTGTCACGTTCACCTGATATGCCACGCCTGCAAAAGAAGCGCGGATTGCTCGCTCTGACATTGAAACTCCTGATTGACGGTTGCCTGTGGCAACCCGGCTGCGCGGGTCGCAAAGCCGGAATGATAGATGTACGACTTCACTGAAGATAGGCGATGAAATGTACCGCAGCGTTCTGCCAGATGAACGCTGCCCCAGCCAGAGGTGCTACATAGGTGCACAGCGATCCAGGGTGATCTAGCCTTAGGCGAAGCCACTCCGCCAGCGGTCGCAGCGTGGCCATGCATGCGGCAAATGACCTGAACCTGCCTGCAATGCCGCCAATCATGCGGCAAGGGGGCGAAATGAGCTCGAAGCTTCTTGAAACCGGTACGCCCGCACCCTGGTTTTTCTGTCGAACCGCTACCCGAGAGCAATTTTGCTTCGACTCCGTCGCCGGCCGTTACATCGTGCTGTGTTTCTTTGGTTCGTGCCAATGATTCCGTCACACGCACGATCCTGGCAGAGATTCAGGCGAACCGCAGTCTCTTCGATGATGATCGGGTGTCTTTCTTCGGGATCTCGACTGACCCGGCAGACGAGGCCTTGGGGCGCGTGCAGGACCACATACCCGGTATCCGCTATTTCTGGGATTTCGATCGCGCGGTAAGCGAACGATACGGGGCCACCAGCAGCAACGGCCATACGACGCGCGTGACCTATGTCGTCGACCCCCGACTACGAGTCCTGGCGGTCAACCCGATCACCGAATCAGCCGAGCAGCATGTGCAGTCCTTGATTCGCCTGCTCAAGCGCCTGCCCGCGCCTACACCGCCACATCGCGCCGGGCCACATGCCCCGGTGATCGTGGTGCCCAGGGTATTCGAAGCGTCACTGTGCAAGGCGCTGATCGATTACTACGACGAACAGGGCGGCAAGGAGTCGGGATTCATGGTCGAGCGCGAGGGCAAGACGGTTGAAATTGCCGACCGCAGCCACAAGCGGCGACGCGACAGCATGATTCAGGATCAAGCGCTCAAAGCGGCCTGCACCAGGCGCATCAGGGACCGCCTGATGCCCGAGATACACAAGGCTTTCCAGTTCGAAGTGACGCGCATCGAGCGCTACCTGGTGGCTTGTTATTGCAGCAAGGAAGGCGGGCATTTCAGCCCGCACCGGGATAACACCACCAAAGGCACCGCACATAGACGATTCGCTGTATCGCTGTTTCTCAATTCCGGTGAGTACGAAGGTGGCTTGTTACGCTTCCCGGAGTATGGGCGTGCGCTGTACAGCGCCCCGGTCGGAGGGGCCGTGGTGTTTTCCTGCTCCCTGCTGCACGAGGCAACGCCTGTCTGCGACGGGAAGCGCTACATGTTCCTGCCCTTCCTCTACGACGAGGCCGCACGCGTGATCCGCGAGCAGAATCTGCAGGTTTTCGAACGATGACGAGGAACTGAGCCCCCTTTCGGGAACAGCTACCTGGCACTGCGCGAACCCCTGTAGGAGCGGCCTTGTGTCGCGACAGGGCTGCGAAGCAGCCCCAGGATTTCAGCGCAAACGCACAAATTGCCGGGGCTGCTTCGCAGCCCTGTCGCGACACAAGGCCGCTCCTACAAGGGGCCGCGCAAGGCCGTGGAGTTGAGGCATCAGCCCAGCAACTGGCTCAACACTGCGCGAAGCTTCCCCGGTTTGACGGGTTTGTTCAGCAATGGCGCGCCGAGTTTGTTCAAGGCGCGTCGGCACTGATCGCTGCGATCAGCAGTGATGATCACCGCGGGGATGGCGACACCGAAATGTTCGCGCAAATGCCTGACCACCTCGCAGCCGACCACGCCGTGGTCCAGGTGAAAATCCGCCAGGATCAATTCCGGTGCCCGCCCCTGCAGCGCCAGTAAGGCTCCGGCCTGGTCGGTCGCGGTAACCACTTCGCAACCCCACTGCCCGAGCAATGCGCCCATGCTCTCGAGGATGCTCACTTCGTTGTCCACTACCAGCAGGCGGCGGCCCGGCAACGGGTTGCCGGCGCCCGCCTGCGGCGAAGCCTGGTGAACAGGCTCCGGCATGGCTTCGCCGATCGGCACCTCGATGCTGAACATCGAGCCACGCCCTGGCCACGAGCGCACCTCGACCCGGTAGCCGAGAATCTTGGCAATCCGTTCGACGATGGCCAGCCCCAGGCCCACGCCCTTGCGGTCGGCGGCGCGGCCAACATCCAGTTGATTGAACTCGAGGAAAATGGCCTGCAGCCGATCTGCCGCAATGCCTCGCCCGGTATCCCACACCTCCAGGCGCAAGTGATCGCCGCGGCGCCTGGCCCCCAGCAGGATCCTGCCCTCGTCGGTATAACGGCAGGCGTTGCTGAGAAAGTTGCGCAGGATACGCGTCATCAGCCGCAGGTCGGTACTGATGGCGTAGTCGCCAATGCGCGCGCGCAGCTTCAGGCCTGCCGCATCGGCCACCGTGCAGAACTCCGAGACCAGTGGCCCGAACAGTTCGTCGAGGCGGTACAGCGCCACGTCCGGCTTGACCGCCGCCTGGTCGAGCCGGGAAATGTCCAGCAGGTCGGTCAGCAGGTCTTCGGCGCCCTCCAGGGCCTGGTGGGTACGCTCCACCAGCACTTTTTCCGCTTCTGGCAGTGGCCGTTCGCGCAAGGTCGATATCAGCAGCCGCGCGGCGTTCAGCGGTTGCAACAGGTCGTGGCTGGCGGCAGCAAGGTACTTGTCCTTGCTGCGGTTGGCGGTTTGCGCGGCGTCGCGGGCATCGCGCAGGGCGCGGGCGATCTGCTTGCGCTCGGCGATCTGCTGTTGCAGGTTGCGGTTGGCCTCCAGCAGTTCATCGGTGCGGGCGGCCACCCGTTGCTCGAGTTCGTCATTCAGTTGCTGCAGGCGCTGCTGGGCCAGCTTGCGTTCGGTGATGTCGGCGACAAAGCCTTCCACCAGCCCTTCCTGGCCTGGCTTGAGCAACAGGTTCATCAGCACATCGAGGTGGCTACCGTCCTTGCGCCGCAGGCGGGTTTCGTAGCCGTGCAGGCTGCGTTCACGGGCGAGGGTGGCGGTAATGCCGTGCAGCTCTTCGGCCCCGCCGACAAACAGGTCGGCGGCAAGGTCCGTCAGCGGAAACAGCAACGCTTGCGGATTGTCGTAACCGAGCATGCGGGCCAACGCCGGGTTGGCGGCGCGCATGCCGTCTTGCAGGCTGGCCTGGAAAATCCCGTGCACGGCATTTTCGAACAGCCATTTGTAGCGGTTGCGTTCGGCCTCCAGCTCGTCCAGACGCGCCGCCAGCTCCGGGTAATGGCTCTTGCGCGCCGAGTGGTCGCCCAGCCCCAGCAGCCCGGCCAGCGCCCGCTGCTGCTCGTCAGAGGGCCTCGCCATAGACGACCTCGACATCACGCTGGCTCGACGCACGCGGGTTGGTGAGGATGCACGGGTCATCCATGGCGTGTTGCGACAGGAACGGGATATCGGCCGTGCGCACCCCATGCAGGCCCAGGGTTTCATGGAAACCGATGGCATGCTTCAGCGCGATCAGGTGCTCCACCAGGCGCGCGCAGATCTGCCGGTGGTTGAGGCCGCGGCAGTCGATGCCCAGCACTTCGGCGATCACCTTGAAACGCTCCGGCGCCGAGCTGTAGTTGAACGCCACCACGTGCTCCACCAGCACCGCATTGCACAAGCCGTGCGGCAGGTCGAGGAACCCGCCCAGGCTGTGCGACATGGCGTGGACAGCCCCCAGGATCGCGTTGGAAAACGCCAGCCCCGCCTGCATGCTGCCCAGCATGATCTTCTCGCGCAGGGCGATATCGCTGGGGTTGGCGATCATTTCCACCAGGTTGCCGTTGATCAGGCGCATGGCCTCCAGCGCATGGGGGTCGGTCAACGGGCCGTGGCCAGTGGAAACGAAGGCTTCGATGGCATGCACCAGCGCATCGATGCCGGTGCAGGCCGACAGGAACGGGTCCATGCTCAGGGTGGTTTGCGGATCGATCAGCGACACGTCCGGCACCACCGCCTTGCTGACGATGGAGAACTTCATGCGCTCCTGCTGGTTGGAAATGATCACGAACTGCGACACGTCCGCCGAGGTGCCGGCCGTGGTCGGGATCAGGATCAGCGGCGGGCTGGGCACGCGGATCATGTCCACGCCTTCGAATTCGAGGATGCTGCGCCCGTGGGCGACCACGATGCCGATGGCCTTGCCGCAATCCATCGGGCTGCCGCCGCCAACCGCGACAATCACATCACAATGGTTTTGCCGATAGATCTCGGCACCGAGCATCACCTCTTCGACCCGTGGGTTGGGTGATACGGCGCTGTACAGGCAGTAGTCGATGCCCTGGGCCTGCAGGCTGGCCTCCACGTCCGCCACCCAACCGGCGGCAATCACACCGGGGTCGCTGACCACCAGCACCTTGCGCGCACCGAAGGTCTTGGCGTAATTGGCAACGTTATGCCGGCAGCCGGCACCAAAGATGATCTCGGGCGAAACGAACTTGCGAAGCGGGCTGAAACTCTGGCTCATCGGAAAGCCTGTTCTTATTGTTCTGGAAGGTAACCGCCAGCGTAAAGCATCCCGTGACGAAAGCAACCAGACCAAAGCGGGGGCACGGCTCATTCGATCCAGTACTTGGCACGGGCCACCTCCAGGAACGCCAGAATGTCTTCGTCGAGCCCCGCTACACCGGGAAAGCGCTGTGCCAGGCGGTCGATGACCGCCGCCACGCTGCGCTGACCGTCCAGCAACTCGAGCACCCAGCCGGCGCTGGCGTTGAGCTCGATGATGCCCTCGGGGTACAGCAGCACATGGCACGCCTGGTGCGGCTCCCAGCGCAAGCGAAAGCCTTTGCGCAAGGCCAGGGCTTGCTCACGATCGATCAGGTTCACAGGCGGGTGCGCAAGGAAGACCCGGCCATCGCGACGATGGCCGGACAGGCATCAACGATTGGCGAAGTACATCGTCACTTCGAAGCCGATGCGCAGGTCGGTAATAGGCGGGTTTAGTCCACATGGGGCAGTCCTCTTGTTGTGCCGGGCGATTCCGGTACAGGCATTAATGCACGAGGGGCGACGGGGCCGAATGCTACTTTGGGACAGGTTTGCGGGGTGCGTTGGTAGGGGTAACACGGAACTGCTGTGGATCTGTGCATGGCAGTGCCGGCCTCTTCGCGGGCTCGCCCGCTCCCACAGGGACTGCACAAGTTTCAAGACCAGTGCAATACCTGTGGGAGCGGGCGAGCCCGCGAAGGCCGCGAAGAGGTTTAGAAGAAGCCCAGCGGGTTGATGTCGTAGCTCACCAGCAGGTTCTTGGTCTGCTGGTAGTGATCGAGCATCATCTTGTGCGTCTCGCGGCCTACCCCGGACTTCTTGTAGCCACCGAACGCCGCATGCGCCGGGTACAGGTGGTAGCAGTTGGTCCACACACGCCCGGCCTTGATCCCACGGCCCATGCGATACGCACGGTTGATGTCACGGGTCCACAACCCCGCGCCCAGGCCAAACTCGCTGTCGTTGGCGATCGCCAGCGCTTCGGCTTCGTCCTTGAAGGTGGTCACGCCGACCACCGGGCCGAAGATTTCCTCCTGGAACACGCGCATCTTGTTGTTGCCCTTGAGCAGGGTCGGCTGGATGTAGTAACCGCTGGCCAGGTCGCCGTCGAGCCGCTCGGCACCGCCACCGGTGAGCAGCTGCGCGCCCTCCTCGCGGGCTATCTGCAGGTAGGAAAGGATCTTGTCATATTGCTGCTCCGAGGCCTGGGCGCCGACCATGGTCTCGGTGTCCAGCGGGTTGCCACGGGTAATTTTGGCGATCTTCTTCATCACCTCGGCCATGAACGGCTCGTAGATCGACTCCTGGATCAGCGCCCGCGATGGGCAGGTGCACACTTCACCCTGGTTGAAGAACGCCAGCACCAGGCCTTCGGCGGCCTTTTCGATGAACGCGGGCTCGGCCTGCATGATGTCTTCGAAGAAGATGTTCGGCGACTTGCCGCCCAGTTCGACGGTGGACGGGATGATGTTCTCGGCCGCGCACTTCATGATGTGCGAGCCGACCGGGGTGGAGCCGGTGAAAGCGATCTTGGCGATGCGCTTGCTGGTGGCCAAGGCCTCGCCGGCTTCACGGCCAAAGCCCTGGACGATGTTCAGCACGCCTGCCGGCAGCAGGTCGGCGATCAGCTCGGCGAAAATGGTGATCGACAGTGGCGTCTGTTCCGCTGGCTTGAGTACCACGCAGTTGCCGGCGGCCAGTGCCGGGGCGAGTTTCCAGGCGGCCATCAGCAGCGGGAAGTTCCATGGGATGATCTGCCCGACCACGCCCAGCGGCTCGTGGATATGGTAGGCCACGGTGCCTTCGTTGATCTCGGCGGCGCCGCCTTCCTGGGCCCGGATGCAGCCGGCGAAGTAGCGGAAGTGGTCCGCCGCCAGCGGCACGTCTGCGTTGAGGGTTTCGCGCACGGCCTTGCCGTTGTCCCAGCTTTCGGTAACCGCCAGTTACTTCAAGATTCTGCTCGATGCGGTCGGCGATTTTCAGCAGCGCCAGCGCACGGTCCTGCACCGAGGTCTTGCCCCAGGCCTCGGCAGCGGCATGGGCGGCGTCCAGGGCCCGCTCGATGTCCTCGGCACCAGAGCGCGGGAACTCGGCAATCGGCTGGCCGTTGACCGGCGAGCTGTTGGTGAAGTACTGGCCGCCCAGCGGCGGCACGAATTCGCCGTTGATGAAATTGCCGTAGCGTGGCTTGAAGGACACGATGGCGCCTGGGGTTCCGGGTTGTGCGTAGATCATGCTGAGCCTCTGTGGGTCGATGCCTGTCCGGCGACAGGCGATGAGCCGATGGTAAAAAGCCCCGCCTGCCGGGCGAATGCATCGTTGGCAGCGGGGCTCTCGTCATTTGGTAGTAAGGCCGCTTGCTGCAGTGTCCCTGGCAGCAAGCGGCAGGTGACCGGCTTAGCGACTGGCGCTTGCCGTTTGCAGTTGCTTGGGCAGCTTGAAGGTCCAGAGCATGCCGCCCTGGTTGAAGTCCTTGACCCGCTTGGCCACTTCGCCGCCCCACAGCGGCACCGCGCCGCCCCAGCCGGAAACCACCGAAACGTACTGTTCGCCGTCCATTTCCCAGGTTACTGGCGAGCCGAGCACGCCGGAGCCGGTCTGGAACTCCCAGACCTTGTCGCCAGTCTTGGCGTTGAACGCCTGCAGGAAGCCTTCCGGCGTGCCGGTGAACACCAGGTTGCCCTTGGTAGTCAGTACCCCGCCCCACAGCGGCGCATAGTTCTTGTGGCGCCAGACTTCCTTGCCGCTGACCGGGTCGATGGCGCGCAACACGCCGATGTAGTCTTCATTGAGCGGCTTGATGGTGAAGCCGGCGCCGAGGAATGCCGCGCCCTTCTTGTAGGCGATGCCTTCGTTCCAGATGTCCATGCCCCACTCGTTGGAGGGCACGTAGAACAGGCCAGTGTCCTTGTTGTATGCCATCGGCATCCAGTTCTTGGCACCGAGGAACGCCGGGGCCACGAACACCGAGCTGCCCTTGGCCTCGCTACCCGGTGCACCCGGCCGGCTGGCCTCGTTGTAGATCGGCCGACCATCCTTGTCCAGGCCGGTGGCCCAGGTGATCTTGTCGACGAAGGGGAAGCCGCGGATAAACTTGCCGTTGGTGCGGTCCAGCACGTAGAAGAAGCCGTTGCGGTCAGCAGTGGCAGCGGCCTTGACTTCCTTGCCGCCGTCCTTGTAGTTGAACGAAATCAGCTCGTTGACGCCGTCGAAGTCCCAACCGTCATGCGGCGTGCTCTGGAAGTGCCACTTGATGGTGCCATCGTCGGGGTTCAGGGCCAGGCGCGACGAGGAATACAGGTTGTCGCCCGGACGCAGGTGCGAGTTCCACGGTGCCGGGTTGCCGGTGCCAAACAGGATCAGGTTGGTTTCCGGGTCGTAGTAACCACCCAGCCAGGGCGCCGCTCCGCCGGTCTTCCACAGGTCGCCGGGCCAGGTCTTGCCCGCCTCGCCGCCGGAAATGCCATTTTCGATCGCCTTGCCGTCCTTGTACACGTAGCCCATGTGCCCTTCCACGGTCGGGCGCATCCACAGCAGTTCGCCGTTTTCCGGGTTGTAGGCCTGGATCTTGCCCACCACGCCAAACTCGCCACCGGCAACACCGGTGATCAGCTTGCCGTTGACGATCATCGGCGCGGCACTGATGGAGTAGCCTTCCTTGTGGTCGGCCACTTTCTTGCTCCAGACCACCTTGCCGGTGTCCTTGTTCAGCGCCACCAGCTTGGCATCGAGGGTGCCGAAGAACACCAGGTTGCCGTAGAGCGCCACACCGCGGTTGATCACGTCGCAGCACGGGCGGATGTCATCGGGCAGGCGCGCATCGTATTGCCACAGCTTCTTGCCGGTACGCGCGTCCACGGCGAACACCCGCGAGTAGGAGCCGGTCAGGTACATCACCCCGTCCTTGACCAGCGGCTGGGCCTGCTGGCCGCGCTGTTTCTCGCACCCCGAAGGAAAACGCCCAGACCGGCCGCAGGTCCTTGACGTTGTCGGTATTGAGCAGGTTCAGCGGGCTATAGCGCTGGCCCTGCACGCCCAGGCCATTGGTCACGATCTGCTGCGGGTTCTTCGGGTCCTGGAGAATTTCTTCGTTGCTGACAGCGGCGTGGGCTGCACCGGCAAGCAGCATGGCGCTGAGCACCAGGCTCAAGGCGAACACGGGACGACGTGGGGATCGGGTCATGACGGCTACCTTTGGTTTTTTTGTTGTATCCGGGAAAACTTCCCGGTGTGTCGGGAATTCTTGGGCCCGACCCGATTGCCAACAATTGCCCGCAGTGCGGAGTTTTCTAGTTCCTTGGTATGGGACTGGGCACTGACGCGATCCCTGAGCGGCCTTGTCAGCCCTTGCTGTCCACGCGCCGCAGCTGCTGGCGTTCGTAACGCGGGTACAGGTGGCTGACACTGCGAATCAGCTCGTAACGGGTCAGGCGGATACCGGCAAACCGCTCGGGGATCGGGCTGCGGATCATTTCGGCCATGTCATCGCCACGCGCCGCGCCGTCACGCATCAGCCCATCCAGCCAGCCCAGGTAATCACGCATCTGGGCAAACGGCCGGGTATCGCTGGCCAGCGGCCCGTGACCGGGTACCAGTTGCTTCCAGGGCAGCGCCTGCAAGGTGTCCAGGTCCTTTAGCCAAACTTCCAGTCCCGGGCTGTTGGGCGTGGTCAGCGCGCGCTCGTAAAACACCAGGTCGCCGGCGAACAGCACGCCGGTGGTTTCATCCAGAATCGCCAGGTCGGCCCCGGTATGCCCGCCCAGCGCCAGCAGCCGCAGGCGGTGCCCGCCCACCTCATGGATACCCGGCTCCAGCACCCGGGTCGGCAGTACCACCTCGGTACCGCGCATCCAGTCGCCGACCAGGCGGTACATGTTCTCGGCCATGGCCTCGCCCTGTTGGCGCAGCAGCTCGCGGGTGCCGGCCAGGGCGCCGATTGGCACATCGGCAAAGGCCTGGTTGCCCAGTACGTGGTCGGGGTGATGGTGGGTCAGCAGCACCTCGACCACCGGCTTGTCGGTGGTGGCCGCAATGGCCTGACGCAAGGCCTCCCCGTAGCGTTTCGACGGCCCGCTGTCGATCACCACCACCCCGCTGTCGGTGACGATGAACGCGGTGTTGACGATATTGCCGCCGTTGTCCTTGGCAAAATTGTCGGTGCTGCCCTCCAGCAGCCAGGTGCCCTCGGCGATCTGCCGGGGCTTGAGCCGATAGTCCAGGTCGGCCCAGGCCGGCAAGCCCAGGCACAGCAGCAACAGCAGAATGCAACGCATGACGGGCGCCTCTGGTCGGGGGTGAAGTCAGGCAACACGCTCAGGGCACTGCCGCCTCGAACTGGTTGCCGCTGTTGTCCTGCAACACCAACCGGGTCGGCCCGGGGCCCTGAATGTCGAAGCCCAGGTTGGGGTTTTCGCTGACTGCCGGGTACAGTTCCAGGCTGGCCAGGCGCTGGCCGTCCGCGCCTTGCAGCTCGGCATGGTTGAGGAAGAATTCGGGAATGCCGCTGACCAGGCCATTGTCCATCGGGTGGGCCACCTGCAGGCGCAGGCGGCTGCTGTCGCCGCGCGGGTAGCGCCCGCCGAGGACTTCACCAAGGTGCTCCTCCCAGCCGGGCTGAGTGCGTACCACGCTGGGTGCGGTGCAACCGCCACCGGCGGCATCGATCAGGGTCGAGCCGACATGCCACAGGCCGTCGCGCGTCAGCACCGCAGCCCGCAGCGGTGTAGCCTGTTCGATACGGATACGGATCGACAACCAGGGCAGCACGCGCTCGCCGGGCTGGAAGTCGACAATGCGCGGCAGCGGGTTGAGTTCGGCCCAGGCGAGGATCCGCACTACCTCGCCGCTGAACGCCCGGGCGTCGATCTCCAGCGGTACCTGGCGGGCGTCCTCGGCAAAGGGTGGCGCCAGCAGCTTGACCCGGTCATCGAACACGAATGCGGCCTGGCCGAGCAGCTGCTTGTGGTAGAAGTCCCACATCACTGACGGCACCGGGTCCTTCTGGCTACCTGGCTCACTGGCCTGGGCCTGTGCGGCCCAGGGCATCCAGCAGGCCAGCAGCAACATTGCTCGCCAGTTCATCGCCCACTCCTTGATGAAACAGTTGTCCATTGAGCCAGCGCCGCCCCTGTGGGAGCGGGCGTGCCCGCGAACACGGGCGAAGCCCGTGCCATCCTCCGCGGTGCCTGCTTCGCGGGCATGCCCGCTCCCACAGGGATACGCATGCGCTACTGATACATTTCCGGGACTTGATAGCGCAGGCCGTAGTGGGCATAAATCGCCTTCATCCGCCCGTCACGAATCAGCGCTTCAAGCGCCTCCTCCACCGCATAGGCCAGTTGCCGGTTGCTTTCATGCACTGCCATGCCGATCTCCCAGGCCTGCTTGCCCAGGTTCGGGTAGGCGTTTTCCGCCAAGGCCAGTTGCGGGTCGGCGGTGCGGTGCAGCTGCCAGTCAACCTCGCCGCGCATGGCCATCACCGCGTCGACCTGGCCGGCCTGCATGGCATCGAAGGCCTGCTGCACATTGGGGTAATGATGGGTTTTTGCACCCAGCATGCCGTTGAACACTGACGTCAGGTAGAACGACGGCACGCTGTCCACCTCGACCCCGATCGGGTGCTGCCGGAACACCGCGACACTGGCCACCGAGGGCAGGCGGCGCCGGTCGTAGGCGACCTGCCAGCGCTCCTCCTGATAGGGGCCGAACATCACCACCTGGGCGTTCTCCAGCTCGCCCACCTCATTGCGCCTTTGCGCGTAGGCGTGGTCGTACGGCACCCGCATCATCAGGTCCGCCAGTTGTTGGTGGCGCAGCGGGCTGCCGCGCCAGATGTAGTCGCGCAGATCGTCGTCGAGCTTTTCTCCCGGCGGCGCCCAGATCAGCTGCAAGCGCACCCCCAACGCCGTCGCCAGTGCCTGCGCCAGCTCGACATCGACACCGCGCGGCTGGCCGTGGTCCTGGAAGCTATAGGGCGCAAAGTCCTTGTACACCGCCACCTTCAGCTCACCGGCAGCGATGATCGCGTCGTAGCTGCGCACCTGTGCCTGCGCCGCTGCGCAACACAACAGCAGGCCGCTCAACAGCACCGCCAACAGACGCATGGCCGTCACTCCTCGACGTGCACGCTGTCCAGGTAGGTACGCACCGCCCACAGGGCTTCCTGGCTCAGGTAGTCGGCCATTTTCGGCATGTACACCCGGCCGTCGCGAACGGCGCCATGGCGTACCCGTTCGACGAACCATTCATCCCCCGCCTCGCCGGCATCGAGCATGCGCAAATCCGGGGCGATACCGCCGGACTTGGCCTCCAGGCCATGGCAGGCGGCGCAGTTCTGGTTGTAGGCGGAGGCACCGATTTCCACGGCCTTGTCGTGCTCGGGAGAGGTGCGGTACGGGTTGACCGCCGCCCAGCCATCGCCGTCCAGGGTAACGCCGGCGTCCTTGATCGGGGTCAGGCCCTGGGTTTCCACGGCCTGCGGCACCACATTGCCATGTGCCCAGGTCGTGCCAGTCAGCACTGCACTGGCAAGCAGCCCGGCAGCCAGCAAGACGTTGCGTTTTGTTGTCATTTTTATGCCCTCACGATTGCACGCAGGCCTCAACCACAGAGGCCGTGCCGCCATCTTAGAAACAGCCCGCAGGCGGCCGAATGCTGCTTTGGTGGCCGCGCCTTACTCCCTTGGTAGTAGGGCTTGTGGCGAAGGGCCAAATGAGGTGCCCTGCGGGAACTATTCCCGGCAAGGGCGGGAATTTTTCCGTATCCGGCTACGCCCGCCCCGTCCCACCCTGTGCAGGCCAAAACCTCCACTGGGAACTGCAACCATGACAACAAGAACGCTACCCGCCCCTTCCCCTCTGGCCCTCAGCGTGCGGGCCCTGCTGCTGGCCGGTAGCCTGGCCCTCGGCAGCATGGCCACTGCGGCCACCGCCCCGGCACCTGCCAGCAAGAACGTGACCTGGGAAGACATCGCCAACGACCACCTGACCACCCAGGACGTGCTGCAATACGGCATGGGTACCAACGCCCAGCGCTGGAGCCCGCTGGCCCAGGTCAACGACCAGAACGTGTTCAAGCTGACCCCGGCGTGGTCCTACTCGTTTGGGGACGAGAAACAGCGCGGCCAGGAATCCCAGGCCATCGTCAGCGACGGCGTGGTCTACGTCACCGGCTCCTATTCGCGGGTGTTCGCCCTCGATGCCAAGACCGGCAAGCGCCTGTGGACCTACAACCACCGGCTGCCGGACAACATTCGCCCCTGCTGCGATGTGGTCAACCGCGGCGCGGCGATCTACGGTGACAAGATCTACTTCGGCACCCTGGACGCGCGGGTCATCGCCCTCGACAAGCGCACCGGCAAAGTGGTGTGGAACAAGAAGTTCGGTGACCACGCCGCCGGCTACACCATGACCGGCGCGCCAGTGCTGATCAAGGACAAGACCAGCGGCAAGGTACTGCTGATCCACGGCAGCTCCGGCGATGAATTCGGCGTGGTCGGCCAGCTGTTCGCCCGCGACCCGGACACCGGCGAAGAGGTGTGGATGCGGCCCTTCGTCGAAGGCCACATGGGCCGCCTGAACGGCAAGGACAGCACCCCGACCGGTGACGTCAAGGCACCGTCCTGGCCGGACGACCCCACCACCGAAACCGGCAAGGTCGAAGCCTGGAGCCACGGCGGCGGTGCGCCTTGGCAAAGCGCCAGCTTCGACCCCGAGAGCAACACCATCATTGTCGGCGCTGGCAACCCCGGCCCCTGGAACACCTGGGCGCGCACCTCGAAGGACGGCAACCCGCAGGACTTCGACAGCCTGTACACCTCTGGGCAGGTCGGCGTCGACCCGAGCACCGGTGAGGTGAAATGGTTCTACCAGCACACGCCCAACGACGCCTGGGATTTCTCCGGCAACAACGAGCTGGTGCTGTTCGACTACAAGGGCAAGGACGGCAAAAAGTGGTCAAGGCCACCGGCCACGCCGACCGCAACGGTTTCTTCTATGTGGTGGACCGCAGCAACGGCAAGCTGCAGAACGCCTTCCCCTTCGTCGACAACATCACCTGGGCCAGCCACATCGACCTCAAGACCGGTCGCCCGGTGGAGAACCCCGGTCAACGCCCGCCCAAGCCGCTGCCAGGTGAAACCAAGGGCAAACCGGTGGAAGTCTCGCCACCGTTCCTGGGCGGCAAAAACTGGAACCCCATGGCCTACAGCCAGGACACCGGCCTGTTCTACATCCCCGGCAACCAGTGGAAGGAGGAATACTGGACCGAGGAAGTGAACTACAAGAAGGGCTCGGCCTACCTGGGCATGGGCTTCCGCATCAAGCGCATGTACGACGACCACGTCGGCACCTTGCGCGCCATGGACCCGACCACCGGCAAACTGGTGTGGGAGCACAAGGAACACCTGCCGCTGTGGGCCGGCGTGCTGGCGACCAAGGGCAACCTGGTGTTCACCGGCACCGGCGACGGCTTCTTCAAGGCCTTCGACGCCAAAACGGGCAAGGAGCTGTGGAAGTTCCAGACCGGCAGCGGCATCGTCTCGCCGCCGATCACCTGGGAACAGGACGGCGAGCAGTACATCGGCGTGACCGTGGGCTACGGCGGCGCAGTACCGCTGTGGGGCGGCGACATGGCCGAGCTGACCAAGCCGGTGGCCCAGGGCGGTTCGTTCTGGGTATTCAAGATCCCCAGCTGGGACAACAAGACTGCACAGCGTTGACTTCCTGAGCTGACCTGCGGTGCAGCCTGTCGCTTGTAGGAGCTGCCTTGTGCTGCTCCTGCAGGCGATGGGCCGCAAAGCGGCCCCAGCATGTATACCCGACTTCACATCGAGAGCCTTTCGCCATGAACTACCTGCCACTTGCCTTGCTGATCGTGCTGTCCCCTGCCATGGCCGAGAGTGCCGACGACGCTGGCAACGATCCCCCTCTTACCATCAACGGCTGCGTGATTGCCGAGGCCAGCCAGTGCCCGGGGGCGGACCTGCGCGGTGCCAACCTGGCCAACCAGGACCTGCGCAAGATGAACCTGGCTGGCGCCGACCTGCGCGATGCCGACCTGCGCCATGCCCGGCTGGACCTGGCCAACCTGGAAAAGGCCAGCCTGCAAGGCGCCAACCTGACCCGCGCCAGCCTGCAGCAGAGCAACCTGCGCCTGGCCGACCTGAGCCATGGCCGGCTTGTGGCCATTCAGGGCTGGGGCCTGTTTGCCCAGGGTGCGCAATTTGCCGACGCCGACCTGAGCGCGGCCTACCTGCAATTTGCCAGGTTGTCAGGGGCAAAGATGCACCAGGCCAACCTGCGCGCGGCGGACCTGGAAATGGCCTGGCTGAGCAAGGCTGACCTGCAAGGGGCCGACCTTGGCGATGCCAACCTGCAGGAGGCCAAGTTTGGCCAGAGCAACCTGGCCCGCGCCGATCTGCGCGGGGCGCGGCAGCATTACGGGAATTATTCAGGAGGCCAACATGGAGGGGTGCAAGGGGTGCCCTGAGACTTGGGACAATTGAGCGCTGCCATTTTTGCAACTACTCGGTTACCTGTGGGAGCGGGCGCGCCCGCGAAGCTGCCGACGCGGTGTCTGGCACCGGCTTCGCCGGTGTTCGCGGGCATGCCCGCTCCCACAGGGTACCGGCGCCGAACCATAAAGACGTCACCCCGCCACCCGCACCACCCCCAGATCAATCCCCAGGTGCACCAACTCGGCATGCGAACTGACCTGCAACTTGCTCTTGAGCACGGTCACGTGGTTGGACACGGTCTTGGCGCTGATGCACAGCTGCTCGGCAATCCCCCGCACCGGTGTGCCCTTGGCCAGCATCACGAAAATCTCCAGCTCACGCTGGGTCATGCGCTGCAGGCGCGGGTCGCTGGCATTCTGCTGTGAGGTGCAGGCCAGCTGGGTGGCCAAAGGCTGTTCGATATAGGCATGCCCCGCCAACACCCGCTGCACCGCCTCGATCAGCACTTCGGGTGCCGAGTTCTTGGTCAGGTATCCCGAGGCCCCGGCATCCAGCGCCTGGCGCACCAACGGCAGTTCGTCATGCATGCTGAAGAACAGCACCCGTAATTGCGGCAAGCGCTGGCGCAGGCGCCGGGTGGTTTCCAGGCCACTGATACCTGGCAGGCCGAAATCCATGATCACCAGATTGGGCACTTGCTCCTGAACCCGCGCCAGCGCCTCTTCGCCACTGGCAGCCTCACGCACCTGTACTGTCGGCAGTACCGCGCGCAGCAGGCTGGCATAGCCCTGGCGGACCACGGCGTGGTCATCGACCAACACGATATTCATCACACCTCCATGGGAATGTTCAGGGCCAGCGCCCAGCCGGCACCCGGGCGGCTGAGGATGCGCAGCTCACCACCGAGGCTGCGGGCGCGCTCGGCCATCGAGTGCAGGCCAACTCCGGGGCGCTGGGGCTGGCTTGCGCCGCGACCGTTGTCGCGAACCAGCAGGCGCAAGCCCTTGGCGCTGCGTTGCAGGCGTACCCGCACCTGGCTGGCGCCGGCGTGCCGGGCGACGTTGGTCAACGCCTCCTGCAGCAAGCGATACAAATGCGTGCGGCTCGCCCCAGACAGCACCGGCAGTTGCTCGCCGACCCGCAGGCGGCAATCGATACCCTGGCTGGCCTGCCATTGGCTCACCAGCAGGCCGAAGGCCTCGGCCAGCGGCATGTGCTGCAACGCCAGCGGATACAGGTCATGCACCAAGGCGCGGAAACCCTGCTGCAGGCGTTCGCAATCGAGCTCCAGGGTACGTGTTGTCTGCACCACCTGGGTGGGCTGGTCGGCCACCATGCGCAGCAGGCAGAGCTGGGCGCGAATACCCGCCAGGTATTGCCCCAGGTCGTCGTGCAGGGTCTGCGCCAGGTGGGTGCGTTCCTGCTCCTGCACCGCCAGCAGGGCCTGGGTCAGCTGGGTATTGTCGGCCCGGGCCTGCTCCAGGGAGGCGGTCCATGTGGTTGAAGTGCCCGGCCAGCTGGCGCGCCTCCGGCAGGCCGGCCTCGCGCAGGCGCGTGGTCAATTGCCCGCCCGAGACCTGGCGCAAGGCCTGCAGCAGATCGTCCAGCAAGCTCATGCCTCGCCGCACCGCCCAGCGGATGGTCAACAAGCTCAGCAACAACGCCACGCCGCACAAAACCACCAGCTGCTGCAGGGAGTCGCGGACTTCATCGATTTCGTCCCGGGCATCCACGGCTATCAGCACCCGGCGCCCGTCACCCAGTTCCAGCAGCCGGCTGCTGTGGTGGCGCTGGCCAAGCAGTTGGCGGCCCAGCCAGGCATCCAGGCCGGCCTCCTGCGGCAGGCGCGCGGCTTCATCCGCCGCCAGCCAGTGCACCCGCACATGGCGCAGGCGTTGCGTCAACCGTGGTTGCAGGCGCTGCGGATCGCGCTCGGCGGTGTCGCCGAGGTACGCCACCACGGCCTCGGCCGACTGCAACTCTCTCTCCACATCAGCGACCGCCTGATGCAACAGTACCGCGGCACAGGCCAGCGTCACCATCGCGAAGCAACACGTGACCCCGAGGTTGATCCGCCACTGGGCCGACAGGTTGACGAGGCGCATGGGGTGGTTCTCCTCCAAGGGTGCTGCGGCCCATCGTAAAACCCGGGCCCGCGTGGTGAATTACTACCTTGGTACCGGCCGAGCGCTACTTTCTGCATATTCCCCCCTCCCGACGGGCTTCCTATGCTGGCGCCATCTGCCGTGGAGTTGCCTTATGCGCCAGCCTGCCCATCTTGCCCTGACCTGCCTGCTGGCCCTGGCCGCGACGCTTTTTGCGAGCCCGGCGCCCGCCGCACAGGCCCAGGCCGCGGCCCCCTTGCAGGTACGCATCGGCTACCTTGGCTATCGCCCCGATCCCGGCCCGCTGCTGTCCAATATCATCCCTGAGCCCGTCGATGCCGGGCTACAGGGCGCTGAACTGGCGATCGTCGACAGCAACAGCAGCGGGCGTTTTCTCAAGCAGGAGTTCTACCTGGCCAACGCCAGCGTCGATAGCCCCGAAGCCCTGCTGCAAGCCGCCAGGGCCCAGCATGACCAGGGCCTGCGGCTGTTCGTGGTAAATGCCCCAGCCGCCAGCCTGCGTGCGCTGTCTGCCGCCCTGCCCGACAGCCTGCTGTTCAACGCCGGCAGCCCGGACGACAGCCTGCGCAGCAGCCAGTGCCTGGGCAATGTGCTGCACAGCCTGCCCAGCCGCGCCATGCTGGCCGATGCCCTTGCGCAGTTCCTGGTGCTGCGCAAATGGCCACGGGCGCTGTTGATCGTCGGCCAGACCGACGATGACCGGGCCTACGCGGCGGCCTTGCGCCGCGCCATGAAGCGCTTCGGCATGCAGCTGGTGGCGGAGAAAGCCTGGACATTCGACAACGACCAGCGCCGCAGCGCCCAGGCCGACATGCCGCTGTTCACGCAAACCGCCGAGTACGACGTGGTGCTGGTGGCCGACGAGCGCGGCGACTTCGGCGAGTACCTGCCCTACCAGACCTGGTACCCACGCCCGGTGGCCGGCACTCAGGGCCTGACCCCCACCGGCTGGCACAAGACAGTGGAAACTTTCGGCGCGGCGCAATTGCAAAAGCGCTTCGAAGCCCAGGCCGGGCGCTGGATGAACGACCGCGACTTCGCCGCATGGATGGCCGTGCGCAGCGTGGCCAGCGCGGTGAGCAAACTGCGCCAGGCCGAGCCCCGCGCCCTGCAGCAACTGCTGCTCAGCGAGCAGTTGCCGCTGGACGGTTTCAAGGGCCGCAAGCTCAGCTACCGCCCGTGGAACGGCGAGCTGCGCCAGCCGATCCCGCTGGTGCAGCCGCGGGCCCTGGTCAGCACGTCGCCGCAGGAGGGCTTCCTGCACCCGTTCAACGAAATGGATAGCCTGGGCTACGACAAGCCCGAAGTGACCTGCGCCTACCCCTGAACCGATAACCACAACAAAAAAGGATTTCGCCATGCGTCGCTCCCCATTTCACCGGGCACTGCTTTACCCCAGCCTGCTGTCGGGCGCCCTGGCCCTTGCCAGCGGGCACGCCGTGGCCGCGACTGCCTGGGTGTCGAACGAGAAGGACAACAGCCTCAGCCTGATCGACATGCAGACCCTGCAAGTCACCGACACCCTGCCGGTGGGCCAGCGCCCGCGCGGCCTGCTGCTGTCGCACGACAACAGGCTGCTGTACATCTGCGCCAGTGATTCGGACCGGGTTCAGGTGATGGACGTGGCCACCCGCAAGATCATCAAGGAACTGCCCTCCGGCAAGGACCCCGAGCAGTTCGCCCTGCACCCCAACGACCGCTGGTTGTACGTGTCCAACGAGGACGACGCGCTGGTGACGGTGATCGATACCCAGACCGACAAGGTGCTCGGGCAGATCGACGTCGGCATCGAGCCCGAAGGCATGGCGGTGAGCCCGGATGGCAAGTGGGCGGTGAACACCAGCGAAACCACCAACATGCTGCACTGGATCGACACCAGCACCCAGACCCTGGCCGAAAGCACCCCGGTGGACCAGCGGCCGCGCTTCGTCGAATTCAGCCAGGACGGTTCGCGGCTGTGGGCTTCGGCGGAAATCGGCGGCACGGTAACCATCCTCGATGTCGCCAGCCGCCAGGTACTGAAAACCCTGAACTTCCAGATCAAGGGCGTGCACCCGGACAAGGTCCAGCCGGTGGGCATCAAGCTCAGCGCCGATGGCAAGTACGCGTTCGTCGCCCTGGGCCCGGCCAACCATGTGGCTGTGGTCGATGCCAGGACTTATGAAGTACTCGACTACCTGCTGGTGGGCCGGCGCGTCTGGCAACTGGCGTTCACCCCGGACCAGAGCCAGTTGCTGGCCACCAACGGGGTCAGCGGCGACGTTTCGGTGATCGATGCCAAAAACCTCAAGGTGCTCAAGTCGGTGAAGGTTGGCCGCTACCCCTGGGGCGTGGTGGTGACGCCATGAATACCCTCGAAGTCAGTGATGTGAGCTTTGCCTACGGCCAGCGCGAGGCGCTCAGGCAGGTCAGCTTCAGCCTGGCGCCGGGGCGCTTCGCCGCCTTGCTGGGCCCCAACGGTGCCGGCAAGTCGACCTTGATCGCCCTGCTTACCCGGCTGTACGACCTGCAGCACGGCGACATCCGCGTGTGCGGCTGCTCGCTGCGCAACGCAGCGAGTGCGGCCTTGCGCCAGCTGGGCGTGGTGTTCCAGCAAAGCACCCTGGACCTGGACCTGAGCGTGGAGCAGAACCTGCGCTATCACGCCTCGCTGCATGGCCTGTCGCGGCGCCAGGGCAGTATTCGGGTCGATGCCGAGCTGGCCCGCCAGGGCCTCGATGAACGGCGACGTGAGCCGGTCCGGGCGCTGAACATCGGCCATCGGCGCCGGGTGGAGATTGCCCGCGCGCTGCTGCACGAGCCGCGCTTGCTGTTGCTCGACGAGGCCAGCGCCGGCCTTGACCCGGCCAGCCGCCTGGCGCTCAACCAGCACCTGCGGCTGCTGTGCCGCGAGCAGCGCCTGAGTGTGCTGTGGACCACGCATCTGCTTGACGAAGTGCAGCCCAACGATGACTTGCTGATCCTGCATCAAGGGCGCCTGGTGGCCAGCGGCACGGCCGATGCCCTTAGCCTGGAGCATGGCGGCGACCTCGACCATGCCTTTGCCCGCCTGACCAGCGCCCCCTCAGGAGCCAACGCCCGATGAACGCTTACTGGCAGTGCTTCAATGGCATTCTCCTGCGCGAATGCCTACGTTTCGTCCTGCAGCGCACACGCTTTCTCAGCGCCCTGGTGCGCCCGTTGCTGTGGCTGCTGGTGTTCGCCGCCGGCTTTCGCGCGGCCTTGGGTATCGCGATCATCGAACCCTACGACACCTACATCCCCTACGAGGTGTACATCATCCCGGGCTTGGCCTGCATGATCCTGCTGTTCAACGGCATGCAGGGCTCGCTGTCGATGGTGTATGACCGGGAAATGGGCAGCATGCGCGTGCTGCTGACCAGCCCGTTGCCGCGGCCCTTCCTGCTCGGCAGCAAGCTGCTGGCGACCTCGTTGATTTCCCTGCTGCAGGTGTACGCGTTCCTCGCCATCGCCTGGCTGTATGGCGTGCAGCCACCGGCCGCGGGCTTGTTGCTGGCGCTGCCGGCGTTGTTGCTGGTGGCGCTGATGCTCAGCGCCCTGGGGCTGTTGCTGTCGAACGCGATTCGCCAGCTGGAGAACTTTGCCGGGGTGATGAATTTCGTGATTTTCCCGCTGTTCTTCCTGTCCTCGGCGCTATACCCGTTGTGGAAAATGCGCGAAGCCAGCCAGTGGCTGTATTGGCTGTGCGCGGTCAACCCGTTCACCCATGCCGTGGAACTGGTGCGCTTTGCCTTGTATGAACGCTTCAACCCACTGGCGCTGGTGGTATGCCTGGTGCTGACCGTGCTGTTCAGCCTGCTGGCGATCCTTACCTTCAACCCCCAGCATGCGGCGCTGCGCAAGCCGCGCTGACTGGCCGCAATCCAATTGTTCAGCGCAACCCTGTGGGAGCGGGCGCGCCCGCGAAACAGACGATGCGGTGCATGGCACCGGCTTCGCCGGTGTTCGCGGGCGCGCCCGCTCCCACAGGGTTGCGCGCCCGGTTTTCTAATACTTTAGTACTGCCTTTGCTGTCTGATCGTCGCATTCACAATGCACCGCCACTGGCATGTAATGGGCCTATAACAAAAAGGATAAACCCCATGCCACGTGCCCTGCCCCGGCTGCCACGCCCCTTGCTGGCGGCGCTTTCCCTGAGCCTGTCGCTGGGCATCGCCCAGGCCGACACCACGCCGCTGTTCTCCGCCGAGGGCTATCGCACCACCCTCTACCGCAGCCCGACCCCACAGCAGGTCGACGGCGGCCAGGTCATCGACACCACCAGGCTGCAAGGCCTGCTGGGGCACACCCCCAAACCGGTGCTGATCGACGTCTACCGCCGCCAGTGGCTGCAAGGCCGCTTCATCGAAGATGAGCCCCACGCCAACATCCCCGGCAGCCGCTGGCTGGCCAACACCGGCGACGGCGAGCTGAGCCCGGCGTGGCACGATTACTTCGTGCACAATCTGCAACAAGCCACCGCCGGGCGCATGGAGCAACCGCTGGTCTTTTACTGCCGCTCCGATTGCTGGTTAAGCTGGAACGCGGTAAAACGCGCCAAAGCCCTGGGCTATAAGAATCTGTATTGGTACCGCGACGGCCTGGACGCCTGGCAGCAGGCCAACCTGCCACTGCAGCCGGCGCAGCCAGAACCCTTCCCCTGAATTCATCGCCTGCGAACGCGTGCCCCGCTCCATCCAATAAAAACGAGGTGAAAAGGCCATGTACAAAATTCTGATTGCCGACGATCACCCCCTGTTTCGCGAAGCCATCCACAACGTAATCAGCGATGGCTTCCAGGGCAGCGAAATCATCGAAACTGCCGACCTGGACAGCGCCCTGGCGCTGACCCACGAGCACGATGACCTCGACCTTATCCTGCTCGACCTGAACATGCCCGGCATGCATGGCCTCAATGGCCTGATCACCCTGCGCAACGAGGCACCGACCACGCCGGTGGTGATCGTCTCGGCCGAGCAGGAGAAGCAGATCGTGCTACAGGCCATCACTTATGGCGCGGTGGGTTTCATCACCAAGTCCTCGCCACGCTCGCAGATGATCGAAGCGATCGAGCAGATCCTCAACGGCAATGTCTACCTGCCGCCCGACATCATCCGCGCCCAGAAAAGCAGCAGCAGCCGGCGCCTGAACGATGCCCCGAGCTTCCCGCCAGAGATGCTCCAGGCCCTGACCCGCAAGCAGCTGTTGGTGCTCGAACGCATGACCAAGGGCGAATCGAACAAACAGATCGCCTACACCCTGGATATCGCCGAGACCACGGTCAAGGCCCATGTTTCGGCGATCCTGCGCAAACTCAACGTGCACAACCGGGTGCAGGCCATCCTTAGTGCCGGTGATATCGATTTTGCTGATTACCTGCGGCGTTGACCTGTTCCGGCCTCTTCGCGGGCTCGCCCGCTCCCACAGGTATTGCGCAACACTGAAACCTGCGGGAATCCTGTGGGAGCGGGCAAGCCCGCGAAGAGGCCGGCGGCTATGACACACTGCTGCCCAGCAAATGGCTCATCGCCGCCTTCAGCCTCATCGGCCGCACCGGCTTGTGCATCAAGGTGTGCCCCAGCTCGCGGATCTGTTGCTTGAGCTCGTTGCTGTAGTTGGCGGTGATCATCATCGCCGGCAAGGGCTGGGCGCGGCGGGCATTGATCCGCGCCACGGCATCGACACCATTGCAGTCGTTGTCCAGGTGGTAGTCGGCGATCAGCAGGTCGGCCTCGGCATGGTAGTTGTCCACCTGGCGCGCCAGGTCCTCCTCCGACAGCGCGGTGACTACCTGGCAACCCCACCCCTCCAGCAGGGTGCGCATGCCGGCGCAAATCGCCGCATCGTTATCCAGCACCCATACCCGCGCCCCGCGTAGCCGTTCGAGCATCGGCTCGCTGATCGCCTGGCTCGGCTGGGCCTTGGGCGCGGTGGCACTCAACGGCACCTCCACCGCGAATACCGAGCCTTTGCCAAGCCACGAGCGCACCCGAATCCGGTGGCCGAGGATGCCTGCGATCTTTTCCACGATCGCCAGGCCCAGGCCCAACCCACGATCCTGGTCCGGGCGCTGCACATCGCCGCGCCTGAACTCCTGGAACATTTCTTCGAGGTGCTCCTCGGCAATACCGATTCCGCTGTCCCATACTTCGATCCGCAGACCGCCACGCAGGCGTCGGCAACCCAGCACCACGCGGCCGCTGGGGGTGTAGCGAATGGCATTGCTGAGCAGGTTGCGCAGGATCCGCGCCAGCAGCTGGATGTCACTGCGCACCACGGCAGAGCAACCCACGAAATGCAGCTCCAGCCCTTCGCTGCGCGCCACCTGGGCGTATTCGGCAGCGAGGTTGTCCATCAGTTCGTGCACGGGCGAACGGGGCGACATCGGCCTTGATCACACCGGCATCAAGCTTGGAAATGTCCACCAGCGTACCTAGCAGGTTCTCCACATCCGCCAGGGAGTTGCTCACATTACGCACCAGGTGAGCACTGTTCTGCGGCTCGCGGTGCTCGAGCAAGGCACTGGTGAACAGCCGCGCCGCATTCAGCGGTTGCAGCAGGTCATGGCTGACGGCGGCAAGAAACTTGGTTTTCGACAGGTTGGCCTGCTCGGCCTCGCGCTTGGCCTCGCGCAGGCGCGATTCCACCCGGCTGCGCTCCTCGATTTCGCGCAGCAACTGCTCGTTGAGGCTGGTCAGCTCGGCGGTGCGCTCGCGTACCCGCTGCTCCAGGTGCTGATAGGCCTGGTGCAACGCCTGTGCGGTATTACGCCGTTCGGTGATGTCGCGGATCAACACGAAGATGCCCACCACTTCACCGTTGGCCAGGCGGTTCGGCACGTAGGAGCGCAGCATGTAACGTTCCTGGCCCTTGATATTGGTTTCGGCGAACTCGAAGGTTACGCTCTCCCCTGCCAGCGCCCGCGCCACGTAGGCCTCCAGGCGCTGGTAATGCTGCTCGCTGTGGGCCTCGCGCAGGCTCTGGCCCAGCATCACGCCGCGGGGCCAGCAGTACCATTCTTCATAGACCTTGTTGGTAAATTCGTAGACCAGGTCGGCATTCAGGTAGGCGATCAGCGCCGGCACATGGTCGGTGATCAGGCGAATCTGGTGCTGGTGGGCGGTCTCGGCCCGCTGCCGCGCCTCGCTGAGCAGGTGGTTGACGGCCTTGAGCTCGGCCATGGCCTGGTTCAGCGCTTCGGTACGCTCGCGCACCTGCTCGGCCAGCACCACCGAATGCTGGAACGCGGCATAAGGGTCGTTGCCCCGCGTCACGCCAGACTCGATACGCTCGATCAGCGCGCCGTTGATACGCTGCAGCTTGTGGTTATGGTGCTGCAGCCGGGCGACCTCGGCCTGCAGTTCAGCGACCGACAGGAGGCCGGTTGCGGGCAATGGCGACCCCGGTAAAGGTCTGGTTGATGTGCATGCCATTGAACTGTTCTCCGTAGGTGTTGAAACCGATCACCCGCTGCTCGCGCAGAAACGCGCCGATCGGCTCCAGGCCGTGCCGGGCTTCCAGCTCCAGCCGCCGCAGGAAGCAATCGCAGCCGATGGTCAGCAGCAGCGGGCCGAGGCGCTGCTGCAAGCCGTCGAACAACTGGTGCAGGTTGGGCAACAGCGGGCCTGGAGTCATGGCGGTAAGCACGATGCCGTTTTCCACCGCGCAGTAGAAACTCAGGCTCAGGTCCGGGTGCACTTGCTGGATCGCCCGCACGTAATACTGGTCATGGATGCGCACAGCCAGTGGATGGGCGGCGAAGACCCGATGATCGAGCTCGGCCACCGGCACGCCGATGTGCCTGGCGTATTCCTCGGCAGCAGGCTCGGCATTCAGCTCGATGACCCGGCGCTGGGCACTGTCGGCGCTGGTGACCACCAGCTTTTCCTGGCGCGGCAGGATGTGGTGGGTGGTGAACACTTCGAAGTCGAGCCAGGTATTGACCAGCACCACCACCGCCGCGCCGTGGCGGAACGCGCCGCCGTAATACACGTGGGTGCGGGTCAGGTAGTTGTCATCGCCGGCCGAACCGCCGAAATGCGGGATGTCGCCCAGGGCGGCACTGAGGGCGGCGAGCACCATCTCCTCGCGGCTGGACAAGCCATCGAGCAGGGTCAGGGCAAAGCTGTGGCCCTTGATCGGCGCCAGGGTATTGCTGCGGCAGGTGCCGACCAGGCGCTCGACCATCTGCTGGGCGTCGATCAGGCTGAAGCGCTCCATTTCATCGATCAGCTCGGTGGCGATGGAAAAGTGCCGATGATCGAACCCGACTGCCGTTATGCAATTACGGCCATAGCCCTGCGGGGTGATTTCGCCGGCGCTGGTGCAGCCGACCAGGCGGATACCACCAAAACCCTGCTCCAGGGCCTCGCCCAGGGCCTGCAGGTCGTATTCGGCAGAGCAGAAGAACAGCACGAAGCCCAGGTGCGGGTGCAGCAACTGCGCCGCCAGCTCCTGGGCTGCCTGCCGGGCGTCGGTGGCCTGGGACATGGCGCTGACCACCCCGTCGTTGTGAGCCTGTTGCATCGTGGTCTCCGGCGCGGGTGGCTGAGTGATGAGTGTACGAAGGCGATCATCGAGGACGAATGCTACTTGGGTAGCGGGTGGGCGGTTCGATGGGTGTAAAAACCACCATCCGGGGCCGCCTTGCGGCCCATCGCCGGCAAGCCAGCTCCCACCTCGACCGCATCGACTTCAAGCCATGTGCAGTACCTGTGGGAGCCGGCTTGCCGGCGATGGGCTGCGCAGCAGCCCCCGACCACGGTGCGATGCGCACACCGTGGCTGGAGGCAAGGTCACTACCAGGTCAACACCGCCCCCACCGCAAAGGTATCGGTGTCTTCGTTCTGGTCACTGGTTTCATGCCCATCGATGGAGAACTGGTTGTACTCGGCAACCAGCTTGAGGTTGTCGTTGACGTCATGGAACAGCGCCACGCCGCGGGTTTCGTAATCCGCACCACTGCCCACCGCGCCGTTGCCATCGTCCTTGGTCTTGCCATAGGACAGCGCCACGCGGTTCTTGCCGACCTTGTAGGAGCCCTGCAGCAGGTAGCCATCGCTGTCGACGTTGCGCAAGGTCGGTTCGCCAGCGTTATTGGTGAAGAACGGGTTGATGCCCTTGGCCTGGAACCCCGAACCGGTCAGCGACAACCCACCCATCTTCGCCTGCACACCGTAGCCGACACCTTTGGAGGTGACCGACTGCACCGCCGGGTCGGTGTTGTCGGAGGTCTGGTAGCTGCCGTTGAGCCAGCTGTAGATCTGCGCCCCACCCAGGTCGAACTGGTAGGTGATCTCGCTCTCGGTACGCGGGTTCTCCTGGTAGGCCTTGCCGGTCGGGCTGCTGTCGTTGGTGTCTACCGGGTCCATGATGCCCACCGCTACCCGCAGGCCGTCCATCACTGGGGTGCGGTAGGTGATCTGCGAGGTGGGGAACGGGTACGGGTAGCCACTACCGATGTTGCCGAACGACACCCCGCCGCCATCCACCAGCCCCAGGGTGTCACTGACCTGGCCATAACCGGCCAGCAGCTCGTCGAGCAGAATGTTGGAACGGGCGAACAGCCCGAAGTCCTTGCCGATCAGCACCTCGCCCCACTCGGGGTTGGCCACGGTACCGTAGAACTGGCGCACGTCGATGGCCGTGTCGGTGCCGTTGGTTTCACTGTCGTTGATGGTCACCCAGAACGAGGCACGCGCCCCGAGCTTCAGGTCATCCACCTGCTTGCCCATGTTGAAGCCCAGGTAGTTGGGCAGAAAGCCCATCTTCACCCGTGACTGGCGGCGGTCGAACTGCTCGCCTTCGCGATCGACATCGCTGTTGACGTAGAAGGCGTTGATGTAGCCGTCGGTGGAAAACGTCGTCTGGTCCTTGTCGTACAGCATGATCTCGGCCTGGGCGAGGCTGCTCAGGCAAAGGGTCGACAGGCTGACGGTAACAGCCGTCAGCAAACGTGAGGACAGGTTCTTATTGTTGTACATGGCGCGCTCCGAAACGGGGACGGGATGTCGGAGGCGATTATCAGAAGCTGGCAAACAGCCAGAAACACTGCCTTGGAAGGGCTTGGCAGGCGCTTTGGGCCGGCGCGCAGGGCGCGATGATTCAGACCCAGGACCGGGTTACGTCCAGAGGCAAGACTTCTGGCCTAACCCACAGGAGCAGGTAGGGATCAATACCGCAGGCCCCGGTCAGAGGTCCAGGGCACCCTTGAGCAACGCATTGAGCGTGCTTGCGGCGTCAGCGCGTTGCTCGTCCAGCAGACACAACGGCAGGCCTTGCCAGGCTGTTGGCGAATCGGCCAGCCCCCCGCCAATCAAGGCCAGCGGGCAAGCGATCTGCATTTGCAGCGATCGCAGGCGCCTGGCCAAGGCAGCGTCCACCGGCACCTGGACCTTGATCACCAGTGCTGCTGGCTGCATGGCCGCACACAGCATGGGGATTTCTTCCAGCGGCTGCCCGCACCCGAGTACTTCGACGCGTTGCTGCTCGTTGCTCAACAACAGCCCGGCGCACAATACCTGCAGTTCGGCTTGCCCCTCGGTGCCCACCAGCAGCACGTGCGGCGCATCGGCCTGGTTCATCTGCAGGCGCAGCAGCAGGCGGGCGCGCAAGAACATGTCAAGGAACAGCCATTGACTACGCTGCCCTGGCTCAAGGCCTGAAGCCAGGCCATGCCAGACCGGCATCAGCACCTCACACAGCACGGTGGCCTTCGGCAGGATGGTGAACAACTGCCCATGGATGGCTTCCAGCGCTTGTGTATCGAATGCCCTGGTTGCGCGCTCCACGGCGGCGCGCCAGTCGTCGAAGCCCGAGCGCTGGCGCACCGGCACATCTGGCTGACCGGCGAGAATGTCGCCTACCTTGCTGATGGGCACGCCATTGCCGGTCCAGTGCAAGATGTCGCGTATGCGCTGGACATCCCGGGCCGTGTACAGGCGATGGCCGCCCTCGGTGCGCTGCGGGCTTATCAGCCCATGGCGCCGCTCCCAGGCCCGCAAGGTCACCGGATTGATGCCGGTCAGGCTGACCACATCGCGCATGGGTAGCAAATCGGCTGGGGTGGCGTCAGTCATGATGGGGGTTTATCTGGGGGGTGGCACATTCTAAACCCATATGCACCTTCTGCGGCGAGCCTCCTTGGTTCATCATGCAACAAACGGCGCCGAGGCCTTCTGCACGCAGGCCAGGCTGCGCACTTCGTATACGAAATGCCTGTAGGTGGGCCCCATGATCAACGCGAAACTCCTGCAACTGATGGTCGAGCATTCCAACGATGGCATCGTCGTCGCAGAGCAAGAAGGCGACGACAGCATCCTTATCTACGTCAACCCCGCCTTCGAACGCCTGACCGGCTATCGCGCCAGACGAAATCCTGTATCAGGACTGCCGTTTTCTTCAGGGTGAAGATCATGACCAGGCGGCCCTCGCCAACATCCGCGAGGCAATCCGTGGAGGCCTCCCGTGCTGCCAGGTACTTCGCAATTACCGCAAGGACGGGAGCCTGTTCTGGAACGAATTATCCATCACGCCCGTGCACAACGAGGCGGATCAGTTGACGTACTACATAGGCATCCAGCGCGACGTCACAGCGCAGGTTTTCGCCGAGGAAAAGCTGCGCGAGCTAGAGGCCGAGGTAGCTGAATTGCGTCGGCAACTGGGCCAGGCGGACCGCTGAGCAAAACCTGTACAAGATCGTTGACTTGTATAGATTTACGCTTAGACTTCAGCTATACCTGTACAGCAAGCCATTTTTGTACAGGATTCCCTGGAGCCCAGCATGTCAGCGTATCTGCAGCAATTCGCCGAGCACTTCACCAGACTCGACGGGGGCAACCTCGACACCCTTGAAAAGCTGTACAGCGACGATGTGACCTTTCGGGATCCATTGCATCAGATCCAAGGGCTTCGGGCTCTGCAGGCATACCTGGCGCAGCAGTACGCCAACGCTCACGATATTCGCTATCACTTCTCCAGCATCGACGAGGTGACGCCTGGTCAAGGTTACCTGCGTTGGACCCTGCAGTTCCGCCATCCACGCCTGTCCCGTGGTCAGCAGATCAGCTTGCAGGGATGCAGTTACCTGCAATGGCATGACCGGGTGCATTTTCACCAGGACTATTTCGACGCTGCGGCCTTGCTGTACGAACATGTTCCGGTGATGGGCGGTGCGATTCGATGGCTCAAAGGCCGAATGGCATGAGCCGCTGCTGGCTGACTGGCGCAAGCAGCGGTATCGGTGCCGCACTTGCGCGTTGCCTGCTGGAGCAAGGCCACCAGGTTGCCTTGGGCGCACGCCATGCGGATCGACTCGCGCCATTGGCTGAACGCTTCCCCGGGCAGGTGCTGCTGGCCACTGGCGACCTTGACGACCCTGTACAGGTAGCCGGGATGGCAACCCGTATCGAGCAGGCCTGGGGGGCGCTGGACCAGGTGATCCTCAATGCAGGCACCTGCGAATACCTGGAACCGGGCCGTTTCGACCCTGCCCTGGTCGAGCGCGTGCTGCGTACCAATTTCCTTGCTGTCAGCTACTGCCTGGCGGCGGCCTTGCCCCTGCTTCGCGCCGGTCAGCACCCTCACCTGGTGGTGATGGGCAGTTCGGTGACCTGGCTGGCCTTGCCCCGCGCCGGCGCCTATGGCGCGTCCAAGGCAGCCGTGCGCTATCTGGTGGAATCGCAGCGCATCGACCTGGCCCGCGAAGGCATCGCCGTCACCCTCGTCAGCCCAGGCTTTGTGGACACGCCATTGACCCGTCGCAACGATTTTCCCATGCCGCAGCTATGGTCGGCGCAGCGCGCAGCCAGCCATATTGCCAGACGCCTTCCCGAGCGCCCGCTGGAAATCAACTTCCCCTGGTTCTTCACCCTGGTGTTGCGCCTGCTTGGCGCACTGCCCGCACGCCTGCGCCTGGCGCTTGGGCAACGCCTCGCCCGTCATGAACAGGAAGATGATCCATGCGTATAGCAATCATCGGCAGCGGCATCTCAGGGCTGTCCTGCGCTCACCTGCTGTCACGCAGGCATGAGGTTACGGTTTTCGAAGCCGGGCAATGGATCGGGGGCCACACGCATACCCTCGACGTGATCTGGCAAGGTGAACGCCATGCGATAGATACCGGCTTCATTGTCTTCAATGACTGGACCTATCCGCACTTCATCCGCTTGCTCGAGCACTTGAAGGTGGCCTCACGGCCGACCGAAATGAGTTTCTCGGTGCATGATCCGCTCACCGGCCTGGAATACAACGGGCACGACCTGAACACCCTGTTTGCCCAGCGCCGCAACCTGCTGTCACCGGGCTTCTGGGGGATGCTACGGGATATTCTGCGCTTCAATCGTCAGGCGCTCGCCGACCTGGATAACCCAGCGTATCGATACCAACGCTACCCTCGGCGCCTACCTCCAGGCGCAGCGGTATGGGCAGCGCTTCATCGATCATTACATCGTACCGATGGGGTCGGCGATCTGGTCGATGTCCCGCGCGGACATGCTCGGCTTCCCGCTCGCGTTCTTTGTGCGGTTCTGTCGCAACCACGGCTTGTTGTCGGTCAACCAACGCCCACAGTGGCGTGTGGTCGAAGGGGGCTCGCGCAGCTATGTCGGTCCGCTGTGCCGGCCGTTTGCCGGGCGCATTCGCCTCAACTGCAAGGTTTACCGGGTCCGCCGCGACGAAGGTGGCGTCACCCTGATGAGCGCTGCCGGTACCGAGCGTTTCGACAATGTGGTGTTCGCCTGCCATAGCGACCAGGCCCTGGCGCTGCTGGAAGCGCCAAGCGTGCAGGAACGGGAAGTGCTCGGCGCCATCGGCTATGCCAGCAGTGATGTGGTACTGCACACCGATACCCGTCTGCTACCCCGCCGCAAACGTGCGTGGGCCAGCTGGAACTACCGTCTCGGCGGGCCACCGCAGGCCCCTGCCGCGCTGACCTACAACATGAACATTCTGCAAGGTATCCAGGCGCCGGTGACTTTCTGCGTGAGCCTGAACCAGACTGCACTGGTGGATCCGGCACAGGTCATCGCCCGCATCCGGTACGACCATCCGCAATACAGCCTTGCGGCGTGCGCCGCGCAGGCACGCCAGGCGCAGCTGCAGGGTCATCTCAACAGTTACTTCTGCGGCGCCTACTGGGGCAACGGCTTTCACGAAGATGGCGTGGTCAGTGCGCTGAAGGTGGCCGCGCATTTCGGAGAGCACCTGTGAACAGCAGCCTTTGCACGGGATGGGTCAGCCACCGGCGCCTGAGGCCGCGGCCCCACGCGTTCCGCTACAGGATCGGCATGTTCTACCTGGACCTGGACGAGCAAGCCTGGCTGACAGGCCTGTCACGCTGGCTGTGGCGCTGGCGCCTGGCGCCGCTGAGCTGGCGCCAGGCGGATTACCTGCCAGCCTGGACCCGCCAGGGCGAGACGCTGGCCCAGGCTGCACGCTTGCTGGTGCAGAAGGCAACGGGAGACATGCCCGCAGGGCCGGTGCACCTGCTCACGCAATTGCGTTGCTGGGGGCTGTCGTTCAACCCGGTGAGCTTCTATTTCTGCCATGAGCGCGACGGGCGGCTGACAGCGATCCTGCTGGAGGTGCGAAACACGCCATGGCACGAGCGCTTTCATTACGTGCTGCCGGTGCAAGAAAACCTTGCCAGGCCCTTCACCGTCGCCAAGGCCTTCCATGTGTCGCCATTCATGCCACTGCACATGGACTATCGCTTGCGCTTCACCCTGGACGCTGAACATGTACGCATCCACATGGAGAACTGGCAAGCGGATCGCAAGGTGTTCGAGGCCGACCTGGCCCTGCAGCGCCAGCCGCTGGATAAAGCCGCCGTGCACCGATACGTACTGGCCTTCCCATGGATGAGCCTGCGCACCGTCCTGGCCATCTACTGGCAGGCACTGCGCCTGTTGTTCAAACGCACGCCCATCCATGACCACACGCCCAGCCAGAGTGACCTGGCGCTCGGCCATTGCTGCGAGGACCCTGATGATGTCGAACCCCACCCTGAGCGTTAGCAAGTTCGCCGGCCTCGGGCCATTGTTCGGTGGCCTGGCACGAAACGCCGTGCTCACCCGGCTGGGCAGGCTGCGCCATGGCCACCTGCGCCTGCTCAGCCATGGGCAGCAATGGAGCTTCGGTGACGCCGACAGCCCATTGCAGGCCGAAGTGGAGATCCTTGATGACATCACCTGGAGCCTGATAGCCGGCAATGGCTCGATCGGTGCTGGCGAAGCCTACATCCACGGCTATTGGCGAAGCCCCGATCTGGCGCTGGTGACTCGCCTGTTCGTCGCAAACCTCGAGGTACTTGACGCACTCGAGGGCGGCCTGGCCCGCTTCGGCCGCCCGGCCCTGCGGTTGCAGCACAAACTCAACCGCAACAGCAGGCGCGGTGCCCGCCGCAATATTCTGGCGCACTACGATCTGGGCAATGCCCTGTTCGAGCGGCTGCTAGACCCCACCATGATGTATTCGGCAGCTCAATTCGAACACCCTGGGCAGACGCTTGAGCAAGCCCAGTTGCACAAGCTGGAGCGTATCTGCCAGAAGCTGGAACTAAGCCCTGACGACCACCTGCTGGAGATCGGTTGCGGTTGGGGCAGCCTGGCGATCCATGCCGCCACCCGATATGGCTGCAGGGTCACCACAACGACGCTCTCCGAAGCGCAGTACAGTCACACCCTGCAGCGCGTTCAGGCCTTGGGGCTGGAGCAGCGCGTAAAAGTGCTTCGCGAAGACTACCGCGATCTTCAGGGCAGCTTCGACAAACTGGTCTCGATCGAGATGATCGAAGCCGTCGGCCATCGTTACCTGCCGGTGTATTTCCGCCAGTGTGCCTCTTTACTCAAGCCCGACGGCCTGATGCTGTTGCAGGCAATCACGATCCGCGACCAGCGCTATGCGCAGGCGCGGCGGTCGGTCGATTTCATCCAGCGCTACATCTTCCCCGGCGGCGCCCTGCCTTCGTTGAGCGTGTTGCTGGAAACTGCCAGCCGGCACACCGCCCTCAACCTCCTGCACATGGAAGATTTCGGCCAGGACTATGCCCGCACCCTGCAGCATTGGCGAGAAAACCTGCGCCAGGCACGCACGGCATTGACTGAGCTGGGCTATGACGAGATGTTCCAGCGCCTGTGGGAGTTCTACCTGTGTTACTGCAAAGGCGGTTTCGAGGAGCGCACCATCGGTGTCGCGCATCTGCTCTGGGCAGCGCCGCAGGCACGGCGTGCGCCCTTGCCTGGCAGTGCCTGATGAGCCGTCGCCAGCTGGTCGCCAATGCCCTGTGGTTACAGGCTGGCTGGTGGCTCTGCGTACTTGGCGCCGGAACCCCGCTGCTCGCGGTGCTGGTGATTGCCGGCCTGGCCATACACCTGAGCCTGTGCCCGGATCTCCACGCAGAGCTAATGGCGCTGTTGCGCGTAACGCCGGTCGGGTGGGTACTGGATAGCGTGCTGGGCGCGCTGGGCGTGTTCGGCTTCGACACCTGGCCACTGCCGCTGTGGCTCGCGCTGCTGTGGCTGGTGCTGGCCAGCGGCATGCGTCACAGCCTGGCATGGGCGGGCAGGCACTGGCGGTGGGGTGCGCTGCTGGGTGCAATTGGCGGCCCGCTGGCCTATGTAGGCGGAGCGAGGCTGGCAGATGTCGACCTGCCCATGGGCCCACTGCAAACCGGCCTGCTACTGATGCCGATATGGGCCGTTACCCTGCCCCTGCTCGTGCGCCTCGCGGCGCGGTGCTGACTTGCGGCATCGTTCAGAGCAGTAGCGCACCTGCGCCCAGCAACGCGCCCAGCGCTTGCGCCAGTTGTACGGCAGTCCGCACACCACACAGACCTTGCTGGGCAAAAGACCCTTTTTCATATCGGCTGCGCTGCATCGAGTCGTGCCAGTAGTGCCTGCCCACGCTGCCAGATGGCATCGCGGCGCTCGGCCGACATGCCATCGAGGCTTCGATAGACCAGCGCCAGACGCGGGTTAGCCGAAAGCAGGGGGCGATGGCGAATCAGAAAATGCCAGTACAAGGCATTGAACGGGCAGGCATCCTCCCCGGTCGCCTGGCCAACCCTGTAACTGCACGCCTTGCAATGGTCGGACATGCGCTGGATGTAACGACCACTGGCGCAGTAAGGTTTGGAACCGAGGTAGCCGCCATCGGCGTACATCACCATACCCAGCGTGTTGGGCAGCTCGACCCAGTCGAAGGCATCCATGTAGACCGCCAGGTACCATTCACAGATCGCGGCTGGGGCAATACCGGCCAGCAAGGCGAAGTTGCCGGTGACCATAAGCCGCTGGATATGGTGAGCGTAGCCCAGGCGAAGGGTCTGGCCGATGGCCTGTTCCATGCAGCGCATGCGGGTGCGCCCGGTCCAGTAGAATTCCGGCAACGCTCGCTCGTTGCCCAGGTAATTGAGCGCGGCATACTCCGGCATGCGCAGCCAATAGATGCCATGTACATATTCGCGCCAGCCGATCAGCTGGCGAATAAAACCCTCGGCTGCATTGACAGGCACCCGCCCCTCACGCCAGGCCTTGTCGACCTCATCGCACAGGCAACGGACGTCCAGAAGCCCGATGTTCAGCGCCGCGCTGATGCGCGCATGGAACAGGTATGGCTCGCCCTCGGCCATCGCGTCCTGGTAATCACCGAAAGCCGCCAGGCCGAACTCCAGAAAGTGTTGCCAGAGCTGCAGTGCCTCGGCATGGGTCACAGGGTAGTCGAAACCGTCGATGGCTCCGTAGTGGTCGCTGAAGCGTTGACGTACCAGGGCTATGACCGCTGCCGTGATCTCGTCCTGCTCGAAATGCGCGGCGAAGGGGCCACGTAGCTGGCGAGGCAAGGCCTTGCGATTGTCGCCATCGAGATTCCAGGTTCCACCTGCCGGGCTACCGTCAGGCTCCAGCAGCAGGCCGGTACGCCTGCGCATGCCACGGTAGAAGTGCTCCATGCGCAGTTGCCCACGCTCCCGGGCCCAGCGCGCGAAGGCTTCGCGAGAGCAAAGAAAGCGCGTGTCGCGATGCCACACAAGCGGCAGCGCAGCATTGCGCAACGCCTGCTCCAGGCGCCACTCACCGCACTCGGTCAGGTGAATGTGCGTGGCTCCCAGGGCTTTCTGCCAGCGCCGCAACTCGCCCACGATGGTACCGCTGTTGCCGTCATCGTCGAGTTGCACATAGTACACTTGCCAACCGCGCTCACGCAGCGCCTGGGCGAAGTGCCGCATGGCACTGAAGATCAGAACGATCTTCAGCGGATGATGCGGTACGTAGCGGGCCTCCCCTTCCACCTCCGCCATCAGCAAAGCATCGCGGGCAGGATCGAGGGCTTTCAGGCTTGCCAGGTCGAACGACAGCTGGTCACCCAATACCAGGCCCAGGCGCATCGTTCAGGCTACTCCTGGCTGGTCAGCGTTACCGCTACGCAGATTCATGGCACGCCCTCCAGCAGACGCTGACGCAGTTGTTGATCCCTGGCCCGCGGATCGAGCCAGATGGCGAAGAACGCCCGGGCAAAGACCGGGTCGGCGATCGCCCGGCTGAGTTTGCCATCGACGTAGAAGCGGCAACCCTGCCCCGGCATGTACAAGCCGGTAATGCGCATCCCAGGGCGTACATCCACGAACGCCTGCTGCATTGCCTGGGACCACGCCGCGCGCCGCTGCGGTGTCACGCTATCAGCATCCAGGCGGTACATCTCCTCAAGGCTGGCCTGTACCAGCATGTCTCTGGACAACCTTCGGTGATAGGCGAGCTCAAGGGCAAAAGGCCGGTTCCAGTCCTGAACCGGGCCTGCTGCCCATAGCTGTGCGGTGTAAAGGCGCAGGCCGAACCAGGTGAACTCACCGGAGCCCAGCCGTTGTGCCGCCGGGAGCTCCGCTCGCCAGTCCGCCGCCTCGGACAGGGCTGTCAGTAGCAGGCAAAGCCAGGCCCAACGAGCAGTGCGCGCCATATTGACCTCGAGCACCCAGAAAATTGTACAACATAGGCAATTATGTACAGCTTTTAACCGAGTTGTACAATTTTTACCTGCCGACCCTGGCGCGACATGGCGGCGGAACGGGTGAAAGTGGCCGATCACCTATGTGGCACTGTCGGCGCAGACCGGGTCGATCAGCGACAATCATCTTGGCGAGTGGTACAGCTACGCGTCAGCTGAACACCCAGAGCACACGGGTGGGCTTGTCGGTGAGGTTGGCGTAACGAAAACTGGCGTGAGGTTGCAGCTGAAAACTGTCACTGGCGCGCAGCGTTACCGGCTCGCCGCCATCCAGCCAGACGGTCAGCTCGCCTTCGAGCACGAAGCAGCCCTGCTCCGAGCTGTCGTCCAGGTACTCCTCGCCACTGCTGGCGCCCGGCTCCAGGTGGCTGTCGAGCATGGAGAACGCACCCGTTATCGTCGGGGACGCCAGCACATCGGTGATGCCGCCGGCCAGGTGCAGCGTACGACGCTCGTGCGGGCGGGTAACCCAGTCGAGCTCGCGGGGCTTGTCCAGCTTGTAGAAATAGGCAGTGGAGACACCAAGCTCTTCGCTGATGGCCGTGAGGTCGGCCACGGTTGGCCGCGACACGCCCCGTTCTACCTGGGACAGAAAGCCCACCGAACGGCCGATGCGCTGGGCCAGTTCGCCCAGTGTCAGGCCCTTGAACTTGCGCAGGTCGCGAATCAGTACGGCCAGGCCTTCGATCTCTTCGTGCACTTTCATGGTTGAATCGCGACTTTCGGATGGGAAAATTGATGCCCTGAAAAGTACATGATTCATTTCACAAAGCAAGATGCTTCAAGGAATTGCGGGAACCGGCAGTGTAATCCGGGGCCGCCTTGCGGCCCATCGCCGGCAAGCCAGCTCCCACAGGTACTGCGCAGCACTTTGAAGTCGATGCGGTCCAGGTGGGAGCTGGCTTGCCGGCGATGGGCTGCACAGCAGCCCCCCTTACCGGACAGCCTCGTACGTCAGGTCCAGGCACTTGCGGGCTTTTTCCACCAGTTCGTCGATCTCCTCGATGCTGATCACCAGCGGCGGCGCGATGATCATGGTGTCGCCCACGGCGCGCATGATCAGGCCGTTGTCGAAGCAGTGCTGGCGACAGATCATGCCGACACCTTTGCCCTCGTAGCGGGCGCGGGTGGCCTTGTCCTTCACCAGCTCGATCGCGCCGAGCATGCCCAGGCCGCGTACCTCGCCTACCAGCGGGTGGTCGGCCAGCTCGCGCAGGCGTTGTTGCAGGTAAGGAGCGGTCTTGCCGTGCACCTGCTCGATGATATGTTCGTCACGCAGTATCCGCAGGTTCTCCAGGCCCACCGCCGCCGCAACCGGGTGGCCGGAATAGGTGAAACCGTGGTTGAAGTCGCCGCCTTCGCTGATGACTTTGGCCACTTCGTCACGCACGATCACGCCGCCCATGGGGATATAGCCGGAGGTCAGGCCCTTGGCGATGGTCATCAGGTCGGGCTTGAGGTCGTAGTAGTCGCTACCGAACCACTCGCCTGTACGGCCGAAACCGCAGATCACTTCGTCGGCAACGAACAGGATGTCGTACCTGGCCAGGATCTCCTTCACCTTCGGCCAGTAGGTCTGCGGCGGAATGATCACCCCGCCGGCGCCCTGGATCGGTTCGGCGATAAAAGCAGCGACGTTGTCCACGCCAACTTCGAGGATCTTCTTCTCCAGCTGTTCGGCCGCCCACACGCCGAAGTCAGCCTCGGTCATGTTGCCGCCTTCGCCATACCAGTACGGCTGCGGGATATGCACGATATCCGGGATCAGCCCGCCCTGCTGGTGCATGCCGCTCATGCCGCCCAGGCCCGCGCCGGCCACGGTGGAGCCGTGGTAGCCGTTGACGCGGCCGATGATGACCCTCTTGTTCTTCTGGCCCTTGAGCGCCCAGTAATGGCGGACCATGCGCAGCACGGTGTCGTTGCCTTCGGACCCGGAACCGGTGAAGAACACATGGTCCATGCCTTGCGGGGCCACATCAGCGATGGCCTTGGCCAGTTCCAGCGCGGGTGGGTGCGCGGTCTGGAAGAACAGGTTGTAGTACGGCAGCTGCCTCATCTGGCGGCTGGCGACATCGGCCAGCTCATCGCGGCCATAGCCCACCGCCACGCACCACAGGCCGGCCATGCCATCGAGAATCTTGTGGCCTTCGCTGTCCCAGAGGTACACGCCCTTGGCCGAGGTGATGATACGCGGGCCTTTCTCGGCCAGTTGTTTCACATCGCTGAACGGCGCCAGGTGGTGGTCGCGGCTCATCGCTTGCCAGGCAAGGGTCTGCGAATGCTGCTCACTCATTGACTTCACTCCATCAAATTGCGCAGCTGTGCTACGCGGGTACTTTTTTGTAATTGGGAAAGATCGCTGTCAGGCGGACTTCAACAGCATCTGGCGCAGTACCGAGCGATGCCGGCAAGCCTTGCCAAAGGACTGGAAGATGGTCAGGTAATGGGGGTTATCCATGACCTGGAACTCGGGGTGCCATTGCACGGCCAGGGCAAAGCCTTTGCCGTTCTCGACCGAAATCGCCTCCACCAGGCCGTCGGGTGCCAGCGCTTCCACCCTCAGCCCGGGGGCCAGAACATCGATGCCTTGGCCGTGGATGGAATTGACGTCGAAAATCGCCGGCAAGCCCATGCGATCAAGCAGCCCCCCTGGCTCTACATGCATGGTGTGGCGCGGGCCATACTGCTTTTCGATGGGCTCGCCTTTGCCTTCGCGGTGGTCCATGAACACGCCGGCCTCGTGGACCTTCTGGTGCAAGGTGCCGCCTAGCGCCACGTTCATTTCCTGGAAGCCACGGCAAATGCCCAGCACCGGTACACCGGCAGCGATGGCCGCGCGCATCAGCGGCAACGTGGTGGCATCACGCAGCGGGTCGTGCCGGGTGCCCTCGGCGCTGGCCTGGCCGTTGTAGTGGAACGGCTCGATATTGGACGGCGAACCGGTGAAGATCAGCCCGTCCACCACGTCGAGAATGTCGGCGCTGTCCATCAGCTCGCCAAGGCTGGGTATCACGATGGGTAAGCCACACGCTGCCTTGGCCGCCGCGCGTGCGTACTTCTCGGCGATGGTCTGGGTGGCATGCTGCTCAATCATGCTGGTGCATGCGGTAATGCCAATAACGGGCACACGTGGCATATCTTCCTCCGGCAAATCGGTATTGCGCGTGGTATTGAAACGTTGGAAAGGCGGCTGTTCGGGCAGCAGCAGCTACAGGAACCAGCGGTACTCGCGGGCATCGATGTGGCGCATGAAGTCCAGTTGCTCCTGGTATTTGTTCTCGCAATAAACCATGACGAACTCACTGCCCAGGCCTTCGTTGACCACTGGGTGGTGGCGCATGGCGGCCAGGGCGCTGAGGGCATCTTTGGCGGAAGTCGATGCCGCTCTGGCGGTTGTCGTTCAGCGGGGCGATGGGCTCGATGCCACGATCCAGGCCATGCTCCATCCCGGTCAGGATGGCCGCCAGCACCAGGTAGGGGTTGGCGTCGGCACCGGCAAGGCGGTGTTCGATGCGCAGGTTGCGCGGGTCGGACTCGGGGATGCGAATACACGCATCGCGGTCTTCGAAGCCCCAACTGGCCTTGCTCGCCGCGTTGACCATGGCGCCGTAACGGCGGTAGGCATTGTGGTTGGGGGCGAAGATCGGCATGCAGTGGGGCAGCAGTTCCAGGCACCCTGCCACCGCATGGCGCAGCTTGCGCTGGTCATCGCCGGCGAGGATGTTGTTGCCAGCGTTGTCGTACAGGCTGACGTGCACATGCATGCCGCTGCCCGGTGCGTCGAGGTACGGCTTGCTCATGAAACTGGCACGGTAGCCATGCTTCATCGCGATGCCACGGGTACTGCGGCAGAACAGCGCCGACCAGTCCGCTGCGCTCAGGGCATCGTCGCTGTGCGAGAAGTTGATCTCGAACTGGCCCGGGCCCAGCTCAGCGGTGATGACGTTCGCCGGCACGCCCTGCTCGTTGGCACCATCGACCATCTCGTGCAGCACCGGTGCGAACCGCGACAGCCGCTCGATGTGCATGTTCGGCTGGTCGTCCTGGTCATCGGTCGCCTTGTCGCGTGGGTACTGTGGCAGGCCGTTATCGAGCTTGCGGTCGAACAGGTAGAACTCCAGTTCGAAGGCCACCACCGGGCGAATGCCGCGCCTGGCCAGGCGCTGGATCACGCGGGCCAGCACCTCGCGGGGCTCGAACTCGATGGGCTTGGCGGTGCCGTCGGAGGTGATGAGCATCTGCGCGATCAGCTCTTTCTCCCAGCGCACGGGTTTGAGCGTCCCTGGCACCAGGCGGCGGGCAGCATCCGGGTCGCCGTCGGCAAAACAGTAGTCACCGATTGGGTAGAGGCCACCCTGGGTGCCCAGCAGTACGCAGTTCTGCGGCAATTTCAGCGGCGTGCCAGCTGCGACTTTTTCCAGCATGTCCATGGGGTAGCGCTTGCCGTAGAAGTGCCCGGGGATATCCAGCGCAATCAGGTCGACATAACGTATTTCTGGGTGCTGCGCCCGGAACGAGCGCACTTCAGTCAGCAGATCCGGAAAGACGACACTCATCTTCTTGTCCTTGTGAGGTGAACGAATTCAATTGAAAACCCAGAGCACGCGGGTGGTTTTCTCCGTCAGGTTGGCGTAACGGAACTGCGCGTGGGGGTGCAGCTGGAAGCAGTCGTTGGCCTGCAGGGTCACGGCGTCGCCATGGTCCAGCCATACCGTGAGTTCGCCTTCGAGCACGAAGCAGCCCTGCTCGGAGCGGTCGGTCAGGTACAGCTCGCCACTGCTGGCGCCTGGCTCGAGGTGGCTGTCGAGCATGGAGAACGCGCCGCCGATGGTGGGCGAAGCCAGCACATCGGTGATGCCCGACTCGAGGTACAGCGTGCGTCGCTCGTGGGGGCGCGTGACCCAGCTGATGCTGCGCGGTTTGCTCAGGTTGTAGAAATACGCGGTTGATACGCCGAGCGCTTCACTGATGGCAGTGAGGTCTGCCACGGTGGGGCGAGAAACTCCGCGTTCAACCTGGGACAGAAAGCCGACCGAGCGGTTGATGCGCTCGGCCAGTTCGCCCAGGGTCAGGTTCTTGAATTTGCGCAGGTCGTGAATAAGGATCGCGAGGGCTTCAACCTCTTCGTGCATCTTCATCGTTTGAAACTGCCGTGAAATTTTTAGAGTTATTTTTCATGAAAAATTACATGAAAAATTTCACGAGTCAAGCCAAACCCGAAAATGGGAAGCCGCGCATGGGGATGTGGGGGGTAACGAGTAGCGAAGAGGCGTAACGGGAAAAGGGCCTTGAAGCCCTCAGGATGCGAGGGCTTGCGAACGCTGCCGTACCGGCATCTCGTAGCGGTGCGGTTGCTGCCAGGCCAGCTGTGCCTGGACATCAGTCGCGGCATCCATCACCTTCTGTGCCCAGTTCTCATCCTTGGGGCACACCACCACCACGCGAAAACCGTGGTCGACGCCTTCCAGCCGCACGCCTTCGGAATCATCGACATGCAAGTCGATATCGAAGGCCGACGGCAACTTGGAGGGCGCATTCTCAAGCCCGTTCACGGCCAGGATATGCTGGTGCCGGTCACTGTTGACCACGCCATCGACACGGATACCGTAGAGCATCAGCCAACGGCGGATGTAGGACGGCGTGCGCCCCGACGAGGTGTAGATCCAGATGCTGCAACCCTGGCGGCGCAGGTCGCGGATCAGCGAGCGCGTGCCACTGCGCAGGGGTTCACCCAACCAGCGGTGGACGAACGCCGGCAGCTTGCTGTCCTCGGCTGCGGCGTGGTCGGCCTGGCAGGCAAGCGTGTCGTCGATATCGAACGAAATGCGTACCTGCGGGCGATTGAACGTGCGCTCGATGGCTTGCCGCCCGCGCTGGAGCAGTGAAGGCGTCGGCATCAGCGGCACCTCTCGCGCGCCGGCACCGATGTGCAGCCCAGGAAGAACTTGCCGGGCTCGGGCGCCTTCGCTTCAAGGAAGGCTGCGTACTTTTTCTTGATCTTGGGTAGTTCGTACAAGGCCTTGACACCATGCTTGGCGGAGTTGCGTATGACCGAGGACGGGTTGAAGTAACCCTCGGCGTTGTCCAGCGACAGCACGAAGGGCGGTAGCCCCGCGCGCATCAGCAAGTAGCTGACAATGAGCGACCCCGTGCGGTTGTTGCCTTCGATGAACAGCTGCGGCTTGCTGAGAATGCGAACGTAGACACCTGCCGCGCGCTTCCAGATCGAGTCGCTGCCATACGAGCAGTACCAGTTGTAGAGGTCCTTGATGCCGCCCTCCACATTATTGAAAAAGTGCGCCTCGGTCGCCGCCAGGTGCGGGGCAAACTCCAGCCTGCGCGCCGGGTCGTTGCCGCACAGCACGGTGGCATTGATCTCCAGCATAAGGTTCAGTTGCTGAAGGTCGAAAAGGTCGACACCCCGGGCGACATAGTCGTCAATCAGGGCATAGCCTTCAACCACATTCAGCAGCACCTCGTCGGTAAACGGATCCCGCGGTTCGGTGAAGTGCTGGCTGAGTTCGGCAAAGCGGGCCTGCACCTCACGCAGTGCGCGCTCTACCGCTGGCAGATCAAGACGACACGTCGCTCGCATTGGAAATCCCTGGTAACACTTGACGGAAGGTAATGCGGCCGGGTGTTGCTGCCTTCCTGGCTGCAACACCCGACCACCTTGGCGCATGAGTCCTCAGCTGAATTTGCCGCTGATGTAGTCGGCGGTCAGCTGCTCACGCGGGTTCTGGAAAATCTGCGTGGTCGGGCCCATCTCGACCAGGTAACCGGTACGGGTGCCCTTGGAGATGTCGACCGAGAAGAACGCGGTGGTGTCGGCCACACGAATAGCCTGCTGCATGTTGTGGGTCACCAGGGCGATGGTGTAGTCCTTCTTCAACTCGACCATCAGCTCTTCTACCCGGCGGGTGGCAATCGGGTCGAGCGCCGAGCAGGGTTCGTCCAGCAGCAGCACTTCCGGTTCGGTAGCAATGGCGCGGGCAATGCACAGGCGCTGCTGCTGGCCACCGGACAGGGCCAGGCCGCTGACCTTGAGCTTGTCCTTCACTTCGTCCCACAGCGCGGCGCCCTGCAGGGCGTGCTTGACGCGGTCGCCGATGTCGCCCTTGTAGCGGTTCAGGCGCAGGCCGAAGGCGACATTGTCGAAGATGCTCATCGAGAACGGGTTGGGCTGCTGGAACACCATGCCGATGTAGCGGCGTACCACCACAGGGTCGACGCCCTTGCCATAGACATCCTGGCCCAGGAAGTGCACATGGCCTTCGAAGCGGAAGCCCTTCACCAGGTCGTTCATGCGGTTCAGGCTACGCAGCACGGTACTCTTGCCGCAGCCGGACGGCCCGATGAAACCGGTGATCTCGTTTTTCCTGATCGGCACATGGCTGTCGCGAACGGCCATGAAATTGCCGTAGAAGATCTTGTCCAGCTTGCAGTCCATGACAATGGGGGCTTCGCTGACCATGGGAGCGGCTTTTGGCGCAGTGGAAACGTTCAAGGTCGGATGCTCCCTTTCTCAATACTTGGGCTTGCCGAATACTCGGCTCAGAATGTTGATTACCAGCACGATCATCACCAATACCAGCGAGGCCGCCCAGGCGAGCTCGAGCTGGTTGTCGAACGGCATGCCGGAGAAGTTGTAGATCAGTACGGCAAGCGAGGCCGTCGGGTTCATGACCGCGAGGTCGCCGTCATGCAGGATCCAGTAGTTGCTGAACAGCGCGGTGAACAGCAGCGGCGCGGTCTCGCCGGCGGCACGGGCCACGGCCAGCATCACGCCGGTCAGGATGGCCGGCAGGCCGGTGGGCAGGACGATTTTCCAGATCACCTGGGCACGGGTGCAGCCCATGCCGTAGGCGGCATCCTTCATGATCTTGGGCACCATCTTCATCGACTCTTCAGCGGTCAGCACGACGATGGGCAGCATCAGTACCGCCAAGGCCACACCACCTGCCGGTGCGGAGTAGGTGCCGGTAGTCATCACCACCAGGGCGTAGGCAAATACGCCGGCCAGGATCGACGGCAGGCCGGTGAGCATCTTGGCGGCGAAGCGCGCGGCGTTGGCCAGCTTGCTGTCCGGCCCGAGTTCGGCCAGGAACACCGCGGCCAGGATACCGACCGGCACAGCGATGGCCGCGGCAATGCCAACCATGACGAAGGTGCCGGCCATGGCGTTGCCGAAGCCCCCGCCCATCTCGAAACCGGTGGGTGGCAGCTCAGTGAACACCTCCAGGTTGAGCCGCGCACCGCCACGGGTGATCAGCATGTACAGCACGGAAATCAGCGGCACGCTGGCCACCAATGCCGCGAACCAGGCCAGCGTGGTCAATACCAGGCTGCGCAACGAACGGCCTTCCAGCTTGCGCTGCAGGCTGGGCAAAGCGTTTGCAGGGGTGCTGAGGTTGGTCATTATTTGTTACCCCGCTGGGCGTAGAGCATGATCATCGAACCGAGCACGTTCACCAACAGGGTGATGAACATCAGTACCAGTGCGGCATACATCAGCACCTCGACCTCGTTCGGGCCGGCCTCCGGGAAGTTCAGGGCCAGCAAGGCCGCCAGCGTGTTGGCCGGAGCGAACAAGGACAGGGAAATGGTGTTGGCATTGCCCACCAGCATGGCCAGCGCCATGGTTTCACCCAGCGCACGGCCCAGGCCGAGCACCAGCGAACCGAAGATGCCGGTGGCTGCCGATGGCACCATTACCTTGAGGATGGCTTCCCAGTGGGTGGCGCCCAGGCCGTAGGCGGCCTGCTTGGTCTTCATCGGCACGCTGGTCAAGGCATCCTGCGAAACGGCAGCGATGGTCGGCAGAATCATGATCGCCAGCACCAGCGCGGCAGGCAGCAGCCCGGGCCCGCTCAGCGAAGTGCCGAAAAAGGGAATCCAGCCCAGCTCGCTGTTCAGCCAGGTGGTCAGCGGGCGAATGGCCGGGATGACCACATAGATCCCCCACAGGCCGTAAACGACGCTGGGGATGGCAGCGAGCAGCTCGACGATGGTGCGAAACACCGACGCCAGCCTGGCCGGGAGAAAGTCCTGGGTCAGGAAAATGGCCATGCTGATGCCGAAGAAACCGGCTATCAACAGGGCGATCAGGGCGCTGTAAAGCGTGCCCCAGATCGCTGGCAGAATACCGTACTTGCCTTGGTTGACGTCCCAGACACTGCCGAACAGCACGTCAAAGCCATGCTTCTCGATACCAGGCAGTGCCTTGCGGCCCACTTCGTAGACCAGCGCGAAGACCAGCGCCAGCACCAGCACCACACCGATACGTGCAAGCGTACGGAAGGTGCGATCGACCAGGAAGTCTTTCGCGGACGGTGGCTGGCACGCGGAGTCGGGATTGGCCGGGATGGCAAAAAGGTGTGTTCATTGGCAAGTTCCGGGACAGAGGGCAAACACACCCGGCATGGCCAAGGCCATACCGGGAGCGCCTGGGCGTGTTACTGGATGTTGGCGGACGCTTTGCGCACCTGATCGACAACCGACGGTGGCAGCGGGATGTAGCCCATCGAGTCGGCGATCTTCTGGCCTTCGGTCAGGCTGTACTCGACCATGTCGCGCATGGCCTTGGCCTTGGCCGGGTTACCGTTGTCCTTGCGGAAGATCATCCAGGTGTAGGAAGTGATCGGGTACGACTTGGCACCGTCCGGGTCAGGCAGCCAGGCCACCAGGTTTTCCGGCATGTTCACCGCTGCCAGTGCCTCGGCACCGCTCTCGGCGTTCGGCACGACGTATTGGCCGGCCTTGTTCTGCAGCTGGGCGAAGTCGACCTTGGCCAGCTTGGCGAAGCCGTATTCGATGTAGCCGATGGCGCCTGGCGTCTGGCGGACGGTGGCGGTTACGCCGTCGTTCTTCGGCGACTTGATGAACTTGTCGCTGGCCGGCCAGTTGACGGTGTTGCCTTCACCCAGCGCTTGCTGGAAGTCGGCGTTGATGGCCGACAGGTGCTTGGTGAATACCGCAGTGGTACCGCTGGAATCGGCACGCACGACCACGGTGATCGGCGTGGCTGGCAGTTTCAGCTCAGGGTTGGCCGCGACGATTTGCGGGTCGTTCCACTGGGTGATCTTGCCGAGGAAGATGTTGGAGTACACATCGCGTGGCAGCTTCAGCCCTTTCGGGTTGCCTGGCAGGTTGTAGGCCAGGACGATCTCGCCAGCGGTCATTGGCAGCAACTGGACGCCCTCGCCGACCTTGGCGATTTCTTCAGCTTTCATTGCCGAGTCGCTGGCGGCGAAGTCGACGGTTTTATTCAGAAAGTCCTGAACACCCGCCCCACTGCCCTTGGACTGGTAGTCAACGGTGACACCGTCGGTTTCCTTGCTGAAGGCCTTGAACCAGGTCAGGTAGATGGGTGCAGGGAAACTGGCACCGGAACCGGTCAGGCGGACGTTCTCTGCGGCAAAGGATGCCGAAGTGGCGCAAAGAGAAACGGCAACGGCGAGTGCAGCAGACTTCATCAGGCGTATCATCGAAAAGCGCTCCGTGTGATGGCCGGCACACTTTGCAGCAGCAATGTTACAGCTTTGTGACCAATGAATTGCAGGCCCCACGGTAGAGCCTTCCTGGTGCGCCATCATGGCAGCACCAAGAGCTGGCTCAACTGTAAGGCCTCGATGTGTCGGTTGAATGACGTTTTCCAGCAGGCAACTGGCTTGGGCACCACTCGTCGATTGACGGGCACTCTGGCGTTGCCCCGGCATTCAACCGCTCATGCACACCAGACGGGAGTGAATGCCATGCCACGCGGCGACAAGGACAAATACACCGACAAGCAGAAGCGCAAGGCTGAACATATAGAGGAAAGCTACGAGCACAAAGGCGTGCCAAAAGACCAGGCCGAAGCGCGCGCCTGGGCCACCGTCAACAAGCAGTCCGGGGGTGGTGAGAAAAAAGGAGGCTCGGGGCAAACCACATCTTCCAGCGAAAAGAAAACTGCCCGCTCTGACTCCGCCAAACGTGCAGCGAAGTCACGCCAGGGTCATTCCCGCACATCGGACAGCTCGCTGGAAACCCAGAGCAAGCAAAGCCTGATGAAAGAAGCGCGCAGCAAAGACATCAAAGGGCGTTCCACCATGACCAAGGCACAATTGGTGGAAGCGCTCAGGCGCGCATGACACAAAGCCCCGGAAGGCGCGATCCCTGTGGGAGCGGGCAAGCCCGCGAAGAATCCAACGCGGTGCATGGCACCGGCTGCGCCGGCGTTCGCGGGCAAGCCCGCTCCCACAGGGACCGTGCTCACCTTGAAAGTGACCAAGCCCGTTGTTCTCGCCTCGACCGCATCCAATCAGCGTAGCGCCTGGTCCAGGTCGCGCAGCAGCGAACTGACCGCCTCCAGGCCCACGTGCAGGCGCACCAGCGCTCCACGCACCGGTGTGGCGAAGTTTCGCTCCCCCAGCTCGGCCAAGGTCGCCAGGCTCTCGTAGCCACCCCAGGACGCGCCGATGCCGAACAGGCGCAGGCGATCGATGAAGGCTTCCGCCCGGCCCAGGCTACTGTCGGCCAGCTCGATGCTGAGCAGGCCATTGCTGCCCTTGAAGTCGCGGCGCCACAGGGCGTGGCCCGGGTGCTCCGGCAACCCGGGGTGATAGACCCGTGCCACGTCCTCACGTGCCTGCAGCCAGCGGGCGATTTCCAGGCCCTGGCGCTCGTGCACCGCCATTCGGCTGGCCAGGCTGCGCGCACCGCGCAGCACCAGCCAGGCATCGTCCGGGCTGACCGTGCAACCGCAGGTATCGCTGCTGCGCGACAACGCGGCGAAGGCCTCGCGGGTGGTGCAGACGCTGCCTAGCATCACGTCGCTGTGCCCGCCCAGGTATTTGGTCAGGGCCATCACTGAAATGTCCGCGCCAAGCGCCAGCGGCTGGTGCAGGTAGCCCGAACTCCAGGTGTTGTCCACCGCCAGCAGGATCCCGCGCGGCTTGCACAGCGCGGCGATGGCCGGCAGGTCGTTGAGTTCGTACAGCAACGAACTCGGGCTTTCGCTATAGACCATGCGTGTGTTCGGACGCAGCGCGGCCTCCAGGCCCTGCCCGTCAGCGGCAAAATAGCTGACCTGCACGCCAAACGGCTGCAGCAGCTCGCGCGCCAGCCGCCGTACCGGCCCATACACGCCATCGCTGAGCAGCACATGGTCGCCGGGGCGCAGGTAAGCCAGAAACGTCTGGGCGATGGCCTGCAATCCGGTGGCGAACAGCTTGGTGCGGTGGCCACCTTCCAGTTCGCTGACCAGGTCCTCCAGGGCAAAGGCCGTGGGGTTGCCACGGGCGCCGTAGCTGAGCACCCTTTGCTGGTCGCGACGGCTGCGCGCCTCGCGCTGGTCGGCGACGCTGTCGAACAGCACCGTGCTCAGGCGGCTGACCGGCGGGTTGACGCCATGCGCTCCCTGGCCCGGCTCACCACGACCGGCATGCACCAGCCGTGTGGCGATCGGGTCGGCGTGGGTCAATGGCGCAAAGCTGGCGACCTCGGCGGCGCTCATCTGCGCGATCAGCCCGGTTTCCCAGGCCAGGTAGCGGCGTGCGGCCTCCTTGTTGCCAGCGTGGCGGTCGTGGACGAAGAAGAGGAAATCGATGCAGGCAGTGTCCGCCAGCGAAGCATCATCCTCGACCTGTGGCCACTCGGCCTGCAGCGCCCGAGGGAACAGGCGCGCCGCCTGGCGTTGGGCCGCGGGCAGTTCGCTGGCCGCCAGCTCGGCGACACGAGGGTCATCGGCAATGAATACCAGGCGCCGCGGCTGCGTGCGCACCTGCTCGGCCAGGTGCGGGCGGATCGCCCATTGTGCGCCGCGCAAATGGCGCCTGCGGTAGGCCGTGCTCGGGCGCAGGTCCAGCAACAAGGCGCCATCGAGTTCCTCGGCGCTGGCCTCGGCCAGGTTCACTGCCAGCCCGGGCATGGCCGGTAGTACCAGGCCACTGCCCAGGCCACCTTCGAGCACATAGGCCTCATGCCCCATTTGCCGCAGCCAGCTGGCCACTACCGGCGCGCGCACACCGTCGTCGTCGAACAGCACCACGCGCGCCTTGCGCACGCCGATGTACAGGTCAGTGCCCTGCACCAGTTGCCCGCCCGGGCAGTGTTGCGCACCGGCCAGACTCCCGCCGGCAAACTCCTCGGGGGTGCGCACATCGCACAGGAACAGCGTGCGCCGTGCGTCCCGCTGCCATTCCAGCGCCTGCTCCGCCGTCACCCACTGCACCCCTGCCGTGCGCGCCAAGGCCACGGCCCGCGCCCGTTGCTGTGCCAGCGCCCGCCCACTGTGGGGCGGATAGCCGCGCTGCCCGCCGTGCTCCAGTGGCAAGTCCACCAGGTACCAGCCCTGGGTGCCGTTTTCCAGGGCATAGACCGGGTTGTCGATGCCGAGGTTGATCAGGGTTTGCGCACCAATGATGCTGCGGGTGCGGCCTGCGCAATTGATCACTATCGGTGTGTGCGGGTCAGGCACCAGGTCTTCCAGGCGGTAGCCCAGTTCACCGTTGGGGCAACAGGTGGCGCCGGGGATGTTCATCTTGGCGAACTCGTCCAGCGGCCGGCCGTCGAGCAGCACCAGCGGCTTGCCCTGACGCTGCCATTCGGCCAGTTGCAGGGCGCTGATGCGGGGGGTGTGGCAGGCATGCTCGACCAGCTCGCCAAAGGCCTTGGATGGCAAGTGCACGCCGGCAAACAACTCGAAGCCTGCGGTTTGCCAACCCAGGCTGCCGCCTTCGAGCCAGTGTACCGCCGTGTAACCCAGGGCCTGCAGGCACCGGGCACCGCGCTGCGCCAGCTCGCCGCCGGCAGCGTCGTAGACCACCAGCCGCACCGCCGGGTTGGGCGCCAGGCGCGGGGCCTCGATTTCCAGCCGGCTGTACGGCAGGTTGACGGCGTAGAACAGGTGAGCTTCGCCGTACTGGCCGTGTTCGCGCAAGTCGAACAGGGCGATCTCCTGGCCGTCGAACAGCCAGTCATGCAGGTGCGCGGGGGTGATGCTGGGGATCATGGGACGCGGTCCGTTGTCGATTGGATTGGAAACAGCCTGTACCCGTTCCGGCCTCTTCGCGGGCACGCCCGCTCCCACAGGGGACTGCACATTGCCTACAGGCGGTGTAATACCTGTGGGAGCGGGCGTGCCCGCGAAAGGGCCGGCTCAGGCCATACACATCAAAGGCCATAAGCCTCGATCGAAGGCGCCATCTGCGACGTGTTGTAGTTCACCACGCTGCCGTCGTCCTTGACCCCATAGCGGTTTTCCAGCGACTCCAGCGGCCGACCATAAAGGTGGAAGTGCAAGGTCGGCTTGTCGCCTTCGACGCGAATGCCATGCAGGTCCTCGCCCAGGAAGGCCACCGAGGTGCCCGGCTGCACCACGATCTCGCGCTCCAGCGCCAGGCGGGCGCGGGCCGGGTCGCTGCCGTCATCCTCGCGGCGGTACACCCGGTTCAGCTCCTGCCCCTCGACGGCAACGATGATCGCCCAGGTCTCGTGGTTGTGCGGCAAGGTCGCCTTGCCCGGCAGCAGCGAGTTGACGTACAAGGTCGGCGACTCGCCGTCGTCGTTCAGGCGATAGCGGAACTGGGTCTCGCCGCTCGCGGCATCCGGCGCCGGAAAACGCTCGAAGTTGAACAGCTCGCGGTACTCGGCCAGGCCTTCGAGCAAAACGACGATCTGCTGCAGCGCGGCGCGGTCGACGCCCCGCGCATGGATGGCGCGCACTTGCGCCAGGAACGGCTGAATCACGGAATCACGGGACATGCTCGGTCTCTCTTGTTCGCTAGCGGAAATCAAACGCTGAGGCTGTAGCGCCCCAGGTTGCTGAATACATCGGGCGCCGGGCGGCTCGGACGTTGCCCGCCCTCGCCCAGCGCATGCTGCAGGAAGGCGCGGGTACGCTCGTGCCGCGGGGCACGGAACAGCTGTGCGGCGCTGCCGTGCTCGACGATGCGGCCATGCTCGGTGAAATACACCTGGTCGCTGATCTCTTCGGCAAAGCGCATTTCATGGGTAACCAGCACACAGGTCATGCCCTCCTCGGTCAGCTGGCGGATCACCGCCAGCACTTCGCCGACCATCTCCGGGTCCAGTGCCGAGGTCACTTCGTCGAACAGGATCAACCTGGGCCGCATCGCCAGGGCGCGGGCGATGGCCACGCGCTGCTGTTGCCCACCCGACAGCTCGCCCGGAAACGCCGCGGCCTTGTGGCCCAGGCGCACCTTGTCGAGCAACGCCAGGGCCTGGTCGCGGGCTTCGCCACGCTGGCGACCGAGCACCTTGGTCGGGGCAATCAGCAGGTTGTCCAGCACGCTCAGGTGCGGAAACAGGTTGTACTGCTGGAAAACGAAGCCCACCTGCTTGCGCAGGGCAATCAGATCGGCCTCTCCCCGCAAGCGCTCGACCTGGGTATCGCCAATACGGATGCTGCCCTGCTGCGGCCGCAACAGGCCGGTCATGCAGCGCAGGATGGTCGACTTGCCCGAACCCGACGGGCCGATGATCGACACCGCCTGGCCGGCCTGCACCTCCAGGTCGATACCGCGCAGCACCGGGTTGTCGGCAAAGGCCAGGTGCACGTCGCGCAACTGGATCAGGGGTTCAGAAGGCATGGCGACGCTCCAGGCGTTGGGTCAGGCGGGCAATCGGGTAACAGTAGGCAAAGAACAGTGCCAGCACGCTGAAGTACACCAGGACGGTGAAGCCGCTGCGGTTGACGGTATTGGCGGCAATCTGCGCGCTGTCGATCAGGTCGTGCACGCCCACCAGCGAAGCCAGGGCGGTGCCCATGGTCACCACCGCATACAGGTTCATCCACGGTGGCAGCATGCGCCGCAGGCACTGCGGCAGGATGATCGACCGGAAGATCTGCGCGCGGCTGAAGGCCAGCGAGCGCGCCGCCTCCCACTGGGTGACCGGGATCGAGGCGACTGCGCCACGAAAAATTTCGGCGACGTTGGCACTGGCCGGCAGTGCCAGGCCGATGGTGACCTTCAGCCAGTCGGGAAAGGCCACCCAGGTGCCGGCAACCTGGATGTCGAAGGGGAACACATAGGAGGTGAAGTAGATCAGCACCAGCCACGGGGCGTTGCGAAACACCTGCACCCACAGGCGCGCGATACCCCGCAACGGTGCCAGCGGCGACAGCAACAGGATGCCCAGCAACAAGCCCAGCAGTGTGCCCAGGGCGATGGCGCCGACGCTGATCTGGATATTCTGCAACAGGCCTGCACCCAGGGTCGGTGACCAATGCCACAGCGCGGCGAGGTTCTCAATGGCCATAGCCAGGCATCCTCAGGCGCGCTTCCAGGACGCGACCGGCACAGTTGACGGCGAAGCTGAGCAGGCCGAAGAAAGCCAGGATCAGGATCATCAGCTCGATGACGTTGTCACCCTGGGTCCAGATCATGATCGAGGCGTAGGTAATGTCGTTGACGGCAATCGCCGAGGCCACGGCGGTCATCTTCACCAGGTCGATCAGGTTGTTGACCAGTGCCGGCAGGGCGAAGCGCACCGCCAGCGGCAATTGCACCTGCAGCAGTTGCTGGCGCCGGCTGAAGGCCAACGAGCTGGCCGCCTCCAGGGTCACCGCCGGTACCGCCTCGATGCCGGCGCGCAAGGCCTCGGCATGGAAGGCGCCCTTGTGCAGGGCAATTACCAGCACCACCCAGGCAAAGGGTGTCATCGGGTTGGCATTGCCCAGGCTCTGGCTAATCAGCATGTTCAACACCAGGAACGCGCAGTACAGCTGCACCAGTGTCGGCGTGTTGCGCGTGACCTCGATGAAGGCCCGCGCCGGCCAGGCCAGCCAGCGGCGCCCGGTGGTGAGCGCCGCCGCCAGCAGCACGCCGACCAGCAGGCTGCCGGCGATGCTGAACAGGCACAGCCAGAGCGTGGTCAGCACACCTTCCAGCAGCTTGCTGCTGGCGTAGCCGTCGAACAGGAAGCTGTAGTTCAGGCCTACCCGGGCAAGTTGCCCGACCAGCCAGTGCAGAACCTCGCTCATCAGGCGCCTTCGCCCTGCAGCTTGGCGCGCAGTTCCACTAGCGCAGGCGAGGCCGGGGTGATGTGGTTGGCCTGCTCACGCTCGATCAGCCAGCCACTGCGGTGCCATTGCCTGACGAGCGGGTCGAGGCGCTGCTGGGTGTCGGTCTCGCCCAGGCGCGTCCAGATCACCGATGGCGCCGGGTTGAGCTCGGGGGCCAGGGCGCGGTAAGCGCTCCACTCGCCGCCCTTGGCCAGCAGCGGGTTGATCAGCGTGGCATCGTGCACCGCGGCCACGCAGTTGTTGCCACGCAGGGCCAGCAGCGATTCGGCCGAAGTCTTGAACGCCTTGAGCTCGGCCCCCAGCGCCACCAGCGCCTGGGTGTAGCTGCTGCCCTGGCTGGTGCATACCGGCTGGCCCTTGAGGTCGGCCCAGGTCTTGATCGGGCTGTCCTTGGCCAATGCTGCGGTGCCGCCGACACGGTAGAACGGCGTGGGCACGTGGCCCAGCAGCTTGTCACGCTCGGGGGTCCATTCCATGTTGGCGATCAGCAGGTCGACCTTGCCCTGCTGCAGGAACTGCACACGGTTGGCTGGCTGCACGGCAACCAGGTCGACCGCCACGCCCAGCTGGCGCGCCAGGTCACGAGCCAGGTCGACGCTGAAACCGATCGGCTCGCGGGTGGCCGGGTCGATGGCACCGAACGGGCCACCGGAAAGCACCACGCCCACGGCCAGCTTGTGCCGCTGCTGGATCTTGTCCAGGGTGGCATCGGCCTGGGCCAGGCCACTGGTGGCCAGGGTGGCAGTGGCCAGCAACGATGCGAACAGCCCGTGACGGGCAAAGGTGGACAGCGACATGGTGGGGGCTCCTCATCCCGGCAGCCGGAACACCCGGCCAATGAGGGCGCATCCTAGGAAGTTGCAGAGGCGAGGGGAAATTCAAATATTGCCTATCGTTATAACACCGCAAAAACCGAGAGCCTGCCGAATGGGCATAAGCAGCGGAATTTCTGGCTTCCTTTGGCGAACCAGTGATTTCCTATCGACCAACAGATAAAGATTCATTATCTTTAATCCTTCTTCAGTAATGTAAAACGGCGGGGAAGCACTGCGCGCCCTACCCCCACTCCTCTAACCGGCCACCCCATGAGCGCCCTCGATCTCGACCTGCTCCGCACCTTCGTCGCCATTGCCGACCATTCGAGCTTCGCCGAGGCCGGCCGCAACCTGGGCCGTACCCAGGCTTCGGTGACCCAGCACATGCAGCGCCTGGAGCAGCAGGTGGGCGTGCCGCTGTTTCGCAAGCATGGCCGCCACAAGTCGCTGACCGATGCCGGCCGCCAGCTGTTGCGCCACGCCCGGCAGATGCTCGCGCTAAACGACGAGGCGCTCGCCGGCCTGCGCCAGGACGGTCCCAGCGGCGTGCTGCGGATCGGCTCGCCCCACGACATCGCCGACACCATCCTGCCGCCATTGCTCGGCCACATCGCCCGCTCGGCGCCCAACCTGCGCCTGGAGATCGACGTTGGCCGCAGCCCGTTCCTGATGGAAGACCTGCAGCGCGGCAAGGTCGACATGGTCATCTCGACCCGCACCGCACCGGGCCTGGAAGGTTTCGCGTTGCGCACCTCGCCGGTGTGGTGGATATGCGCAGCGCACTATCAGCACCTGCTAGGTGAACCCCTGCCGCTGGTGCTGGTGGACGAACCCAGCCTGTACCGCAAACTGGCGCTGGAGGCACTGGAGCAAGCCGGCATCGCCTGGCGCCAGGCGTACCTGGCATCCAACCTGATCGGCGTCAAGGCGGCGGTGCGCGCCGGCCTGGGGATTACCGCACGCAGCCAGGAAATGGTCGGGCCGGACATGCGCGTGCTCGGGCAAAGCGATGGCCTGCCGGCACTGCCCGACGTGACTTACCACCTGTGGGTGCGGGCCAACACCGTCAACCCGCTGGTGCGCCAGGCCTATGCGATGGTGCGTGCCAGCGCGGGGTTGTGAGGCGGGCGCCCTGGCGACCACACAGGCAGCCCACTGGCGTCAAGGGGGGCGCATGAGTGGTCAGCTCAAGTGGTTCTCTCACTCCATTGACACACGTCAAACCGGCGCGCCGGGTTCGCGAGACGATGGCTGCCAGCAAGGAACGAACCGACAACAGCCAGGCGCATTGTGCTCAAGGCATCGCCATCGATCACCGTGCGCGGCTTTGGACAAGGAACCCCCGCATGAGCCCGCTGAACCACGTACTGGTAGCCACCGACCTGTCCGCCTCTGCCCGCAACGCGGCAGAGCGCGCTGCCCACTTGAGCAAGGCGCAACAAGCATCACTGGACCTGCTTTACGTTGCCAACCCGGCCCCCTTCGAGCGCCTGAAGCAGTTGGTGGCACCTGATGAACATCTGCTGAAGCGTGTACTGGATACCGCTGGCGAAAAAACTCGCGCACTGGCTGCAATGCTGTTCCAGCGCTATGACATCGCCGCTGGCGTGCAAGTCGCGCACGGCTCGGTGACCAAAGAGATCAGCCGCGTGGTGCAGGACAAACGCAGCAACCTGCTGGTGTGTGGGGCAAAGGGCCAGAGCGTGGCGCGGCGCCTGCTGGGTTCCACAGTGCAGAAAATGCTGAACCGCATGCCCTGCCCTTTGCTGGTGGTCAAGCAGGCACCTCGCGATGCGTACCGCACCTTGCTGGTTGCGGTCGATTTTTCGTCTTCGTCACTGCGTGCCATCGAACTGGCAAAGGCCATCGCCCCTCAGGCCGAGATCATTCTGCTGCATGTCTACGAGGCGCCGTTCGAAAGCAGCCTGCGCTTCGCCCATATCGATCACGACACCCTGACGCACTATCGCAATGTCATCCGCAAGGATGCGGTGAAGCAACTGGCGGCCTTGAGCGAAACCGCCGGCGTGGCCGATGCTCGGCAAATCGTGGTGCACGGTGACCCTGGCTGGCAGATTGCCGAGCAGGAACAAGTGCTGGAATGCGACCTGATCGTGGTCGGCAAGCAGGGCGAAAGTGCGCTTGAAGAGCTGCTGATCGGCAGCGTCACCCAGCATGTGCTGAACGAATCCCAATGCGATGTGCTGGTGTCGCCATAGGGCCCACTGATGGGGAGGACGCTTGTGCGTCCTCCACCGAAGCCCGCACTATCCATGGCGGCGCCTGCTTCGCGGGTAAACCCGCTCCCACAGCGGATCGCGCCAGCGTTCAGGTTGTGAGCAAGACCGCTGCGCCCCCAGGTCCTTTCTGGTCTCAAGCTGTACGCAAACCGGTGGGAGCGGGTTCACCCGCGAACACGGGCGAAGCCCGTGCCATCCTCCGCAGCACCGGCTTGCGGAGCCTGTAACATTACTCCCCGGCCAACAGCGCGTGCCCTGCACAAGGCGTTTCATCGATTGCGCTGATGATTACTATCGAGCGCCCCGCCTGTAGGCCGGGTAAAAACGCCCCCTATAATCGCCAGCAAAATTTCCCCGCTCCTTGCGCCTGCCTCAGGCGCCATCCCCGTCTTGGAATCCAATACCATGCCAAGTGCCAGCCAGGCCCCTCGCGGCCGCCCCGAACATGATCAACAAAGCGTCAGCCAGCAGTGGCTGGCCATTCTCTCCGTCGCGGTCGGTGCCTTCGCCCTGGTGACCAGCGAGTTTCTGCCGGTGGGCGTACTCAACGATGTCGCCAGCGACCTCGGTATCAGCGCAGGCCAGGCCGGCCTGATGGTCACCCTGCCCGGCATCATGGCCGCCCTCGCCGCCCCGTTGCTGTCGGTAGGCATTGGCGCCCTGGACCGTCGCTACCTGCTGATCGGCCTGACGCTCATCATGATCATTGCCAACGCGGTGGTGGCCTACGCCAGCGACTTCGCCCTGCTGCTGTTCGGCCGCGTGCTGCTGGGCATCAGTATCGGCGGTTTCTGGGCAACGGCCATTGCCCTTAGCGGCCGCCTGGCGCCCAAAGGCGTGGGCGTGGCCCAGGCCACCTCGATCATCATGGTCGGCGTGACCCTGGCCACCGTGCTGGGCGTACCGGTAGGCACCTGGCTAAGCGGCCTGATGGGCTGGCGCATGACCTTCCTGGTAACCGCGCTACTGGGCGTACCGGTGCTGCTGGCTCAGGTCCTGTTGCTACCGCGGCTCAACCCGGACAAGGCCATTCGCATCAGCGACCTGCCGGCCCTGTTCATCAACCCACAAGCACGGGTTGGCCTGATCGCCGTTTTGCTGATCGGCCTGGCGCACTTTGCCGCGTATACCTATGTCGCCCCGTTCTTCAAGCAAAGCTCCGGCTTCGATGGGCCGACCATTGGCTCGTTGCTGCTGCTCTATGGCGTGGCCGGGGTATTCGGCAATATCTTTGCCGGTTTCGCCGCCAATCGCAGCGTGCGCCATACCCTGCTGTTGGTGGCATTGATGATCGGCACCAGCACCGCCCTGTTCCCCCACTTCGCCACCGGCATGACCGGCGCCGCGATGCTGATCGGGCTGTGGGGCTTCGCCTTCGGCGCCTTCCCGGCCTGCGCCAGCATCTGGATGTTCGTCGTCGCGCCCAAGGATGTCGAACGCGGCATGCCGCTGTTCGTCGCCATGTTCCAGGTGATCATTGCGCTTGGCTCGTTCTTCGGCGGGCGGATCGTCGACCAGCTGGGCAGTTCGGTACTGTTGAGCCTGGCCACGGCCCTGGTGGGCTGCGGTTTCGCTACCGTACTGGTGCTGGGCCGCAACGTCAGCAACAGCCTGGCGGCCCAACCTGGCTGACCGTAACTTTTTCTTCACTCGACCCGGGCAGCGACTGGCCGCAATCGACCGAGGCGCCTGGGCATGGCGCATGGCTATTTTTTACGCACTTTTTACGACTGGCCCGACAGCCTGAAGCAATACTGGCGCGCGATGCCCAAGGATGGCATGCATTTTTTACCCGCCCGTCCAGAGAAGCCCTTCGTGAGCCAGTCCACCGCCATCGCAAATCAATCCCTTCCCGGCAAGTCCAACTCCATCGGTATGCTCGTCGCCGCTGTCGGCGTGGTGTATGGCGACATTGGCACCAGCCCGCTGTACACCCTCAAGGAAGTGTTCGCCGGGCACTACGGTGTACAGGCCAACACTGCCGGTGTGCTGGGCGTGCTGTCGCTGGTGTTCTGGTCGTTGCTCTGGGTGGTGTCGCTCAAGTACGTGCTGTTCATCCTGCGCGCCGATAACCAGGGCGAAGGCGGCATCATGGCCCTGACCGCCCTGGCCCATCGGGCGGCGGCGCCCTACCAGCGGCTGGGCAAGGTGCTGGTGCTGCTCGGCTTGTTCGGCGCTGCGCTGTTTTACGGCGACAGCATGATCACCCCGGCGATTTCCGTGCTGTCAGCCGTCGAGGGGCTGCAACTGGCCTTCGACGGAATCGAGCATTGGGTCGTGCCGCTGTCGGTGGTGGTGCTGGTGGCGCTGTTCGTGATCCAGAAGCACGGCACCGCGCGCATCGGCATCCTCTTCGGGCCGATCATGGTGCTGTGGTTCATCGTGCTGGGTGCGCTGGGGCTGCATGGCATCGTCCAGCGCCCGGAAGTACTGCAGGCGCTCAACCCGGTGTGGGCGGTGAAGTTCTTCCTGCTGCACCCGGGCATGGGCGTGGCGATTCTGGGCGCGGTGGTACTGGCCCTGACCGGCGCCGAAGCGCTGTACGCCGACATGGGGCACTTTGGCCGCAAGCCGATTGCCCGGGCCTGGTTCCTGCTGGTGCTGCCCGGCCTGGTGCTGAACTACTTCGGCCAGGGCGCGTTGATCCTCGGCGACCCGCAGGCAGTACGCAACCCGTTCTATCTACTGGCGCCCGAATGGGCACTGCTGCCCATGGTCGGGCTGGCCACCCTGGCCACCATCATCGCGTCCCAGGCTGTTATCTCAGGTGCCTTCTCGCTGACGCGCCAGGCCATCCAGCTAGGGTACGTACCGCGCATGTTCATCCAGCACACCTCCAGCGAGGAACAGGGGCAGATCTACATTGGCATGGTGAACTGGGCGCTGATGGTGGGCGTGGTGCTGCTGGTGGTCGGCTTCGAGTCGTCCGGGGCACTTGCGGCAGCCTATGGCGTAGCCGTGACCGGGACCATGCTGATCACCACGCTGCTGGCTTCGGCGGTGGTGCTGTTGCTGTGGAAGGCACCACGCTGGCTGGCTGTGCCGATGCTGCTGGCGTTCCTGCTGGTCGACAGCCTGTATTTTGCCGCGAATGCGCCAAAAATCCTCCAGGGCGGCGCGTTCCCGGTGATTGCAGGCTTGGCACTGTTCGTGCTAATGACCACCTGGAAGCGCGGGCGCAGGATGATCGTGGAGCGGCTGGACGAGAGTTCGCTGCCGCTGGACCTGTTCATCGCCAGCCTCAAGGCCCAGCCGCCTCACCGCGTGAGCGGTACTGCCGTGTTCCTGTCCGCCAGGCCCGAGGCGGTGCCCCACGCCTTGCTGCACAACCTGCTGCATAACCAGGTGCTGCATGAGCAGGTGGTGCTGCTGACCGTGGTGTTCGAGGATGAGCCACGGGTCAACGCCGGCAAGCGCTACGAGGTCGAGGCTTTTGGTGACGGGTTCTTCCGTATGAACCTGCATTTCGGCTTCATGGAAGAGCCCGACGTGCCGTTGGCATTGAGCCGCTGCCAGGGTTCTGACCTGGAGTTCGGCCCCATGCGCACCACCTATTTTCTCAGCCGGGAGACGGTCATTGCCGGCAAGCAGATGGGCATGGCCCGCTGGCGGGAGCACTTGTTTGCCTTCCTGCTGAAGAATGCCAACAGCAACCTGAAGTACTTCCAGCTGCCGCTGAACCGGGTGATCGAGCTGGGTACTCAGGTCGAGATCTGAGCAGGCATGATCCTTCTGTCAGGACAATAGAACTTGCACTGCCGCCGCATGTCTTATCAGCAGCTGAGCTCTACCTGCGCCGTTGGAGGCGAAACAACATGAAAAAAACCCTGGTAGCCGTGTTTGCGTGTGCTCTGGCATTCGGCGCAACGGCAATGTTACCTGCCGATATATCGCCGATGGGATCCGCATATGCCAAAGGTGGCGGCGGCGGTGGCGGTGGCGGTGGCGGTGGCGGCCACGGTGGTGGTGGCGGCCACGGCGGCGGCAATGGCGGTGGACGTGGTGCCGGCATGGGTGGTGGGCACAACGGCACTGGCAATGGTGCAGGCCTGGCGGGTGATCATGCCGGCAAGGCTACGCGCGATCACGGCGTGAGCGGCAAACATTATGGAAGCTCACGCAACCAGGACAATGGCCACGGTACCACTACCTCAGGCATTGCCCAGTCCAAGGATACTCGCGGCTTGACGAAATCCACCGCTATGTCGGGTACTACACCCGGTGATCATAATGCCAAGGGGCTGAGCGGCGCGGTACAAAACTCTACGAAGAACGATCGATGAGTGGAAGGCTGCCAGGTACTTTAGGTACCTGGCAGTCAACTGCGTCGAACGGTTGCGCACTGCGGAACTTAAGAGGCAACTTCATGTCGTATCCGCACCCAAGCTCCCCTGCGCCTTCTGGAGGCGAACAAACATGAAAAAAACCCTCGTAGCCGTCTTTACCTGTGCCCTGGCGTTCGGCGCAACTGCATTGTTGCCTGCTGATGTTTCGCCGATCGGCGCCGCATATGCCAAAGGTGGTGGCAACGGCGGCGGACACGGTGGTGGCAAGGGTGGCTTCAACGGCAATGGCGCCGGCTACGAGAGTGACCATGCCGGCAAGGCCACCCGCAACCATGGCGAAAGCGGCAATCACTATGGAAGCTTGCGCAACGATGACAACGGCCGTGGTACCACCCGGTCAGCCATTGCCAATTCCAAGGAGCACAACAAGCCAGGGCGCTCCTCTTCGAAGCATGGTTGGTAACTGAAAGCGCGCGCAAGCCTACTCCCACAGGTATGGCGCATTGCTTTGGCAAGACAGGTGCTCCCCTGCCCAAGCCCCGCGGAGGTCAGACACTGCGCGTCAGGCCACCATCAACCTTGATGTTCTGCCCGGTGATATAAGCCGCCCCGTCGCTGGCCAGGAATGCAATGGTGGCGGCAATTTCCTCGCTGGTGCCATAGCGCCTGAGCGGTACGCTGTCGCGCCGCTGCTCAGTGGCTGGCAGGCTGTCGATCCAGCCAGGCAGTACGTTGTTGATGCGCACGTTGTCCGCGGCATAGGTGTCGGCGAAGATCTTGCTGAACGCCGCCAGGCCCGAGCGGAACACCGCCGATGTGGGGAACATTTCGTTGGGTTCGAAGGCCCAGGCGGTAGAGATGTTGATGATCACTCCGGCCTTCTGCCGTTGCATGATTGGTGTGACCAGGCGCGCCGGGCGGATGACATTGAGCAGGTACGTGTCCATGCCCTTGTGCCAGTCTTCGTCGCTGATCTCCAGGATCGGCGCGCGCGGGCCGTGACCGGCGCTGTTGACCAGCACATCGACGCGCCCCCACTTCCCCACCACGGCATCCACCAGCCGCTGCAGGTCTTCGACCGACTGGTTGCTGCCGGTAACACCGATACCGCCCAGCTCGTTGGCCAGCGCTTCGCCCTTGCCAGAGGACGACAGAATGCCGACCTTGAAGCCGTCGGCGGCCAGGCGACGTGCTGCTGCTGCGCCCATGCCGCTGCCACCGGCGGTGATGATGGCTACTTTTTCCCCAGACATATTGCCTCCTTCGGCGATGGAACCCTGTGTTTGCAAGTGCATTCACACTAGCAGCCACACAGCTGTGGAGGGAGGCAGCCGGACTTCGTCTAGCCAGTAGATTTTCTTTCGTCAGCCTGGGCCTTGAGCCACGCCCTGACGATTTGCAGCGCTGCTGGCGGCTGGCCCTTGCGCGGCCATACCAGGTAGAACGCCTTGTCCAGCCGCAATTGCTGAGGGAACACCTGCACCAATCGGCCGGCAGCGATGTCGTCGCTGACAAAGGCACGGCTGGCCAGGGTGATGCCCTGTCCGCCAATGGCAGCTTCGATGGCCAGCGAGGTCTGGTTGAAGCGCACGGTCTTCGCCGTGGGCGCCGGGTGGCCAGGGAACACCGCTGCGCAGAACTGCGGCCAGAAGTTGTGCGCATCGTGCAAGGCCACATAGCGCTGCAAGGCGGCAAAACCTTCTGGCCAGCCCACTTCGGCCAACAGCGCCGGGCTTGCCACCGCAACCACCGGCTGCTCCATCAGCAACTCGGCGTTCAGCCCGGTACCGAACGGCGGCTGCCCATAACGCACGGCCAGGTCCACACCATCGGTATGAAAGTGCGAAAGCCGGTCGGTGGCCAGTACCCGCAGGTCAATCTCGGGGTTGCGCTCGGCAAAGTGCCCTAACTTGGGGATCAGCCATTTCGAAGCGAAGGTTGGCGTTACGCTGACCGTGAGATGGGAAGGTGCCGGGCGCAGCAGCCGCGTGGCATCGTCGATCATCGCCAAGGCGCTGCGCACGCTGGTGCTATAGGCATGCCCGGCATCGGTCAGGCCAAGGCCGCGCGGCAAACGCTCGAACAGGCGCACCTCCAGGCCGGCCTCCAGCCCGCGAATCTGTTGGGCAACGGCGGCCTGGGTGACGCCGAGCTCCTCGGCAGCCAGGCGAAAGTTCAAGTGACGCGCTACCACTTCAAACACCCGTAGCGCATTGAGTGAGGGCAACCCGGGAAAACCTGCAGGCATGGCGATGATTTTTCTATTGGCTGATCAGCAGCTTTGCACCGAGGCTATCCTCATCGGCCGATGAAGTCGATGCTTTGCAGCCGCTCGCATTACCCGGTAAAGTCAGCGCCAGGGCGCTGGCTGCGCCTGCGGTCCGCGCGAAGGGGTTGCCCGAGCCATGCGCCATCACATTTCCATACCAGCTCCCGGCTTGTCGGCGGACCGAGCCCCAAAGGAGTTGGCATGCCCACCATCAACGCATCCCGCCACCACGGACTGCTCGACCTCCCCGCCTTGCGCAAACGCGCCAAGCGCTTGCTCAGCGCCCTGAAAAACCACGCAGCCGACGACACCCGCGAGCAGCTACGCGCGCTCGGTTTGCCTGGCCCTGACTACCGGCTTGCCGATACTCAATGGCTGGTGGCCCGCGAGGCCGGCTTTGCCAGCTGGCCCAAGCTCAAGGCGCATGCCGATGCCGTCGCTTTCGCGGCACGCCACCCGGGCTTCACCGCCGATGACGAGGCTGCCGTGCAGCATTGGCGCTGCGGCAACGACATCGCCCACAGTTTGCGCACGGCCGGTTTTGCCGGTGCCTTCCAGATGTTCGACGACCCCATGGTCATGGGGCCCGTGCCCGCATTGCCCGAGCAGCAGTATTGGCAGGTCCGCACCGCTTACCTACAGCAGGCGTTCAACCTGGGCGCCGAGGACATCGAGCAGCGCCAAGCGGCACAGCGCAGCGCCCTGGCCGGGTTGAACAGTGACAGCAAGCTCGTGCTGTGGTGCGAGGGTGACGCTTACGACCAGCTGTTCCTGATCCGCGTGCTTGCGAGCCTGCCCAGCCTGCCGCGCCGGTTGGAGCTGATCGAAATCAGCCAGGTACCTGGCGTCGAGCGCTTCATCGGTATCGGCCAGCTGGCCCCGGACCTGCTTGCCTGGCTATGGCCGCAACGTCGCGCGCTGGGTGAGGAGGCACTGGCACTGGCCCGCCAGGTCTGGGCGGCCTATACCGCGCCTGACCCGAGGGGCTGGGCTGCCCTGGCGGGCCTCCAGCATGCGGCGTTGCCGTTGCTGGGCCGGGCCCTGGCGCGGCAACTGCAGGAACTGCCGGGGGCGAACGACGGTTTGAGTCTCACGGAGCGCCTGCTGTTGCGCGTTCTGGCGTCACGCGGCGAGCTGCCGGCCGGACGTGTGTTTGCCCAGTTGATGATGGAGGATGAACCGCTGCCTTACCTGGGCGACCTGATGTTCCATGTTCTGCTGCAGCCTCTGATCCATGCGCCGCACCCGCTGCTGCTGGAGGGCCCGGGCGAGTCCTGGGCACAACGGCCGTTGCGGCTGACCGCGCTTGCCGAACAGGTGCTCGCCGGGCAGGCGCACTGGCTTGACCACAGCCCTGCGCCGCGCTGGGTGGGCGGAGTGCTTGTCGAGGCCGCGGACAGGCCCTGGGTAGTCAGCGAACAAGGCGAAGTGTGGCAGCGCAAATAGCCTGCTCAAGCCTGGTCAGGCAACGCGGTGGATGGCACCGGCTGCGCCGGTGATCGCCGGCAAGCCAGCTCCCACAGGGATTAAGCTAGCCTTCGGAGCTTGAGCAAGGCCGGTGCTCCTGGCAACAATCGAACCTTCACTCGCCCGAGGTACCCATGCACCATCGCCACGTCATTGAATTGTCGCCCTCGGGCAAAACCTTCGACGCCAGCCAGGAGTTGCTGCTCGATGCCATGCTTGCCAGCGGCCTACCGGTGCCTTTCTCCTGCCGCCGCGGTGCCTGCGGGTCGTGCAAGGTCAAGGTGCTGTCAGGACAGTACCGGGACACGCAGCGGGCGGCAGACACGCCCGCGCCCTGCTACCCTCTGGCAGCTGACGAAATGTTGCTGTGCCAGAGCCACGCCTGCACTGACATGTGCCTGGAAATTCCCGGCTGGTCCCTGGACACGCCGGCACTGGAAATCCACGCACAGGTTCGTGGCAAACGCGACCTTAGCGCCGATATCGTCGAACTGGTGCTGCAGCCTGCACAACCATTGGCGGTACGGGCGGGCCAATACGTACGCTTCCGGCTCGACAACGGCGACAGCCGCTGTTTCTCCATCGCCAACCTGCCCGCCCAGGACCAGGGGCAACTGGTGTTTCACATCCGCAAGGTCAGGGGCGGCCTGTTTACCGAACACCTGCTGCCAACCCTGCAGGCAGGTGACACCTTGAAGCTCGAAGGGCCGGTGGGTGCCTGCACCTGGCAGCACGAGGGCCAGCGCCCACTGGTGCTGTTCGCCACCGGTACGGGTTACGCCGGCATCAAGCCATTGCTGTTGACCGCCCTGGCAGGCGATGCCGAGGTCACGTTGTACTGGGGTGGCAGATCGAACGCGGACTTCTATGACCGTGAGTTTCTCGACCAGGCCAGCCGTGCACACGCTCACTTTCACTGGCACCCGGTGCTGTCGGACCAGGCGCGGGTGCAGCAGCTGGCGCTGGCCCAGGCCCATCGCTGGGCCGACACCCAGGTCTATGCCTGCGGCAATGCCGCGATGATCCGCCAGGCGCGCGAACAGTGCCTCGCGGCGGGCCTGCAGCCCCATCACTTTGTCGCCGAGGCTTTCGTTGCCAGCGGCGCACTGGCGCCCGAAGCGTCAACAGCCAGGCCATTGCACCCGGCGCTGGAAAAGGTCGGCCCGCGCTACTCGCCGGACGGTATGCTCGCGGCGCGCGAGCAGTCGGTACGGGCCGTGGCGGCGATCGCCAGCCAGCTACAAGTCGGCATGACCACCGCCCAGGCGCTGGAGATGGCCGGGCAAACCTTGCAGGCGATGGGCGCGTCGCACACCTGGCACCCCACCTACATCCGTTTTGGCGACGACACCATACGCACGCCGCGCCAAGGCATCGATCTGCAACGTACATTACGGCCCACGGATATCGTCGTGGTCGATGTCGGCCCGGTGTGGGATGGTTATGAGGGCGACTATGGCGACACCTTCGTGTTTGGCCAGCATGAGCTGCACCACGCCTGCGTCAAGGCGCTGCATGAAGTGTTCGAGGAAACCCGCCAGGCCTGGGGCCGTGGCCTGACCGGGCGCGAACTGTATGATTTCGCCGAGCGCAGTGCCCAGGCAAAAGGCTGGCAGCTGGAGCGCAACCTGGCCGGGCATCGCATCGCCGACTTCCCGCATGTTCTGTATGGGCAAGACAAACTGGCCGAGGTCGAAATCGTCCCGAGCGAGGTGGTGTGGGTGCTGGAGATTCAGTTGTGCCACCCTACCGAACCGGTCGGGGCGTTTTTCGAGGATATCCTGGTCGGTGAAGTCGCCCTGGCGCGCTCCTTGACCCAGTAACAGGCCGCCACGTGGCGATGCTGTTCATTGCACCAGGCAGGCAACGGCAAGGCATCGGCGCGCGCCTCATGAGCGCCGCGCTCGAACATGCCAGGGCTGAAATCGTCACGGTCAGGGCATCGTTGTCTTCCGTGCCGGCCTACCAGCGCTACGGTTTCAACCTGGCAGGTCAAGTTGGCGAGTTCGCCGGACTGACCTACCAGCCGATGGAAATGCCCCTGCGGCCACGTGCTGCCGCCGCCTCAGGCGCCGAGTGAGTCCAGCACGCCTTGCAACTTGCCACGGGTGGTTTCCGTGCAGGCCTGCATGGGCTCACGCAGCTCGTCAGCAATCAGGTCTTGCGCCTGCAATGCCGCCTTGATCACGGCCGGGTTAGGCTCGGCAAAGGCCATTTTCATCCACGGCAGCAACTGGTAGAACGTGCCGCGTGCGGCTACCCAATCACCATGGTCGACCTGCTGCAACATCCGCACGTACAGGTCGGCCCGCACATGCGCCGAAGCCGAAATGGCCCCCGCACCGCCCAGGCACAGGTTGTTGAAGATCTGAATGTCTTCACCCGCCAAAACCTGGGCGTGGCCGTCCTGGATCAGCGCCATGGTGGTCTCGCTGTCACCGCTGCAGTCCTTGACCGCTGCGATGCGCGGGTGGCGCACGATGCGGCGCAGGGTTTCCCGCTCGATGCGCACCCCGGTACGGTAGGGAATGTCGTAGACGATCACCGGCACGCTGGCGGCATCCGCCACAGTATTGAAGAACGCCTCGATGCCGGCCTGCGAAGGCCGGATGTAGCAAGGTGCCGGGACCAGAAGCCCGCCAATGTCACGCCGCTGGATTTCAGCCTGGAAGGCCAGCAATTCGCGCAGGTTGTAACCCGACAGGCCCATCACCACCCTGCCCGGCTCCACCCAGGCCAGTACAGCATCCAGCACGGCCAGTTGCTCGGCCTTGGACAGCGCCGCCGCTTCGCCCGTGGTGCCGCACACCACAAACCCGGCCACCCCCTCTTCGAGCAGCTTCTTCACCAGTTTTTCCAGCCCGGCGAAGTCGATTTCATTGGCGCGCAATGGCGTGACGAGGGCGATCCAGATACCACGGAAATTCGACATGCAAAACTCCTGATGTTGACCGAAAGTCAGCGTCAGCAGGGCGGAGAGTCGAAGTGGTCTGGCAGGAATACCTGGCGCCTTCTGTCTCGTCAGCCCACCTGACGAGACAGCGCGCCTCGGTCAGATGAGCGGCTGTTTCTTGGATTTCTTGGCAACGGCAACGCACGCACCTGCCTGGGCAATAAAGCCCGAAGCGGAAATGGCGTGGTTGGAGATGGACATGCTGGAAAGCCCGTTGCGTGGATGTGGCTGGATAATGGTGTGGCGGCGTAGCTTGTGTCAACACTGAATTGGCAAGCGCTTTGCCCCTGAGGGTGCAACTGTCTTGCTCAAAATCCAATGGCTTGCTCAACACCTGTGGGCAAGCCCGCGAACACCGGCGCAGCCGGTGCCATCGACCGGTGCCACAGGGCTGCATCTGCAATCAACGCCGCTCGCTATAGGGCTCCAGCGGTGTGACCGGCAGCGCCAGGTTGCCCCGCCATGGCTCGAACAGGTAGCGCAGGTAGAGCATGCCATGGCTAGGCGCATAGTCATCGCTGTGCTGCCAGTCGAAACCGCCACCCAATACCCAATGGTCGCTCAGGCGCCGCTCGAACAGCCCGCGTAGGCGGTAGCCTAGCCCGCTGCTGTCGCTGGCGTCGTTCATGGCGTCGATGTTGGAATCGAGGTCATATAGCGCCAGCACCTTGCGGTTGAGGTGCGCATCCGGGTACAGGCGGCTGCGGCCGCTGTGGGCCTGGGACCAGCTGACGGAACCTTCCAGCAGCACCGACCAGTCGTAGTTGCGCCAGGCATAACTGACCGGCACGCCCACCGATGTGTAGCGCTGCGGGCTGTAGTAGCCGCCCTGCCCCAGGCTGTAACCACCCAGGTCCTTGTCGTGACGCCAGTGCATCAGTGTCAGGCCCACACGCACGCGCTCGTCGGCCTTTTCCACCACCCGGTGGTACCAGCCGGCCATGGCCCGGGTGCGCTGGTTGTCGGCGACGTTCTCGCCATACAGCCAGTGGTGCCCCAGGCTGGCCCAGACCCCGTTGTCACCGCCCTGGTCCCAGCTCAGGCCGAGCGTGGCGCCATTGGCCGTGACCCCACCCCAGCGCACGCCCGTCGGGCGGTCACGTGCCCCCGCAAACGATAACAGCGAGTTGCTCATCGGCCGCCGTGAAGCGGTCAGCGACCAGCCGACCTGACCGAGGTCGCCATTGACCGTTGCGCCACCCAACCAGTTGTTGATGGCATACCCCTGAGTGGCTCCCAGATCAAAGGCCCAGCGGCTGCCCTGCCAGCCCAGCGCCAGCACGCTACCGTCCGCCGTTTGCGAACCGCCCCCGCACGCAGGGAGCGACTTGCCGTCGGCGGTGCGGCCAACAAACTGGCAGCTACCGAAATCCGGGGTATAACCCCCTTGGTCGTTCTGTTCGAACGAGCCCGCATCCATGCCGATGCGCTCGACCCGCGCAAAGGCGGTGCCGTCCTGCCAAGGGGTATCGACATGCAGCAGGGTTGACTGGGTACTCAGTTCGGACGTGCCGGGTGTACCGTCGTCCTCGCGCCAGCCGTAGTCGTGCATCAGCGTCACATGAGTATTGCGCTGGCGATACAGTGCATCGACGTCGCTGCGCAGGCTGCGTGCCAGCCAGTCGTCGTCATCCTGCTCACGGCTGGCCAGCGTCAGTGCACGGTCGTCCCGTGGCGACACGGCGGCACGTTCGAGCAACTGCGCGTCGGCCATCGCTGCGGCGTAAAGGTCCAGCGCCCGTTGCGGGTCATCCTGCGCCACCAGGCGAGCAGCGTCGCGTCGCAACAAGGGATCGGGGCGAGGCTGCTGTGCTGCGATCTGCTCGAGCATTCCGGCCGCCTGATCGTGTTCGCCCAAGGCGACCCAGACCGCTGCCAGGCGCCGCTGGGCGTTGCTGTCATCGGCAGCCAGTTGTGGCACCTGCACCGCCAGCATGTGCCGGGCCTGTGCCAGGTTGCCTTCAGCCACCGCACTTTCGATCACGCCAAGGCGCGCCTTGGGTTGCCCAGGTTGCACGGCAAGCACGCGCTGGTAATAGCCGCGCGCTTTGCCCGGCTCACCGTTCGCTGCCGCCCAGTCAGCCAACAGCATCAGGTCGTCGATGCTGCCTTCGCCACGCGCCAGGCTGGCCTCAAGCAGGCTGCTCGCTTCAGCCGTGCGGCCTTGCGCTTGCAGTTGCTGCGCCGAAGCCAGGGTCATGCGACGGTGGATCCGCTGCTGCAACGCATGCATGTCAGCGTTCCAGGCCGTCTGCGGCACAGCACCGAGGCTGTCCAGGGCCAGCGCATCGCGGTCACTGGACTCCAGGAACAGTCCGTGGGCATAGCGGGTGGCGGGATCGCCCGGCTGGCGCTGCACGATCCTGGCAAATGCCGCGTCGGCCTCGGCGGTGCGCCCCAGGTGGCGCAGGCTGTTGGCCAACTGGTAGACCAGCCAGGGCTCATCGGGGGCCAAGGCCGTGGCCTGGCCCAGCGCCTGGCTGGCCGCCGCCCAATCCTGACGCTGCAGGGCCTGGTCACCTTGCTGGCGCAGGCGGGCGAGCTCCAGGCTACGGCGCAGGCTGGCGAACTGCGCTTGCTGGCGGGGCGGCAGGCTGTCCAGGTAGGCCTGCGCCTTGTCGGGCGCTTGCGCCTGGTACACACGCATCAGGCCGCGCACGGCACTTTCGTTATCCGGTGCCATGCGCCGAACCTGCAGGAATTGCCGCTCGGCGGCCGCTGTATCACCCTCGGCCAGCGAGACATCCGCCAGGCCAAGCAAGGCGTATTCCTCCTTCGGGCGCTGCTGGCGTGCCTGCTGGTAATAGGCACGGGCTGCGCGCATGTCTTTCGCCTGTAGTGCCCGCTCCCCTTTGCTGAGCAGAGCCCAATACTGGCTGGACGACTCCAGGTCCTTCCACTGGCTGATCCAGTAGGTGTCCTGCTCCTTGGCACTTGCCGCCCGGAACGCCGTATTGGCCTCTTCATAGCGGCTTTGCCGCATCAGTGCATACCCCAGGGAGCCGTGCAAACTGGCGTCGTCCGGATACTGGCGCAATGCCCGGCGCAACTGCGTCTCGGCTTCAGCGTTACGGCCTTTGTCGAGCAATGCCAAGCCCCGCTGGCCAGCCTGCCAGGACGGGTCGGCCAGCAGTTTGCGCTGCTGTTGCAGGGTCTCGCTGGCCTGCGCCAACAATGGTGAGGCCGGGTAGCGCTGGAGAAACGCTTGCCAGGCCGCGGCGCTGGCGGTACTAACCGCTTGCCCGGACAGGTAGTCGAACTCACGCTGGGCAGCGGCATCCCGTGCGCCAGGGTCGCGCGACAACTGGTCGAGCAAGGCCAAGGCTTCGCGGTCGCGCTTTTCGGCGAATAGCCAGCCGGCCAGGGTCTGGCGCAACCCGGCACTGCCTGGGTACTGCCGGTCCAGTTGCTGCAGCTGCCTGATTGCCTCGGGGCGCTGGCCGGGAAGGTTGCCGCGTACGCGCCAGTAATCCAGGGCCAGTTCCAGGCTTGGCGGTTCACCAGCAAACAACTGTTCATAGGCCGCCAGCGCCTCTTCATTACGCCCGGTGACAGCCAGCAGGCGAGCCTGCTGCAATTGCCGCGCGCGCTCAGGTTGCTGCAGCTCGAGCAGGCGTCTGGCCTGGCGGGCCTGCACGCTACCGGGCGCAATGGCACTGATCCGGGCACTCAACTGCTCGGCCTGGGTGCTGTTCTTTTCGCGCAATGCCAGGCTCAAGGCCGCCAGCAACACGTCCGGGTTGCGCGGCTCGAGCAATTGCAACCGCCCCAGTGCATCGCGCACCAGATCGTCACGATGCAGCGCCTCGCCGCGACGCACCTGGTCCAGCAGCCATTGGCGCTGTTCGTCGGCATCCTTGGGTTGCGCGGTGGCCTGGCAGGTCACCGCCGCCAGCATCAGTACGCCAATCATTCGCTGCATGGCGTGCTCCAGGCCGGCAACAGGCGGCCGTGCGGGTCAAAACGGTAACGGCCTTGGTCCCAGCCCTGGCCAAACAGCGCCAACACCTGGCTGTAATAGGCCTTGGCTTCAACTGGCTGCTCGTGCAAACGCTGTCGCTGGGCCGCCAGGCCTGCGACGTGCTCCGGCGACGCCGCCAGCAACGGCAGCAACGCCGCAGAGAAACCTGCCGGGCCATGGCCACTGGTAACACCGCTGTGCGCATCCACCTGCTCTGGCGGCAGGCCCTGGCGCGCGGTCAACGCCGCCATCGGCGCGTAGTGGGCCACCAGCTCGGCACGCTGCGGCGCGTCCTTGGCCAGCATGCCGACCCACAGGTAGACGCGGATGGCATCGTAGTCACCCTCACTGCCATGCTGCGGGTCCGCCGCCAGTTCACCGGCTGGCGTCCACAGCAGCCAGTCCGGGGCAAAGCCCTTTGGCGACGAAGCAAGCCACAGACGCCGCGTGTTGGCTGCCAGTTCGCCCCACAACGGGTCGACCAAGTTGAAGCGATCGAACAACTGCAGCGGCAAATAGCTGGGGTTCAAGCGGGTACCGCGGGCATCTTCGAAGCCGTAGTCCCCAGGCAGCAGCATCAGCCCAAGGCCCGGCAGCTTGCGTACGGTCTGCGCGGCGATACGCCACAGCAGGCGCTGGCCCAGCTGCGTGTAGGCCGGCTCGTCCCACAGCCGCCCGGCTTCCAGCAGGCTGTAGGCAATCCACAGGTCGGCATCGCTGGCGTTATTGGCATCCAGCACCTGCCACTGCTGCTGGCCGTTGCGGCCCCACAGCCAGGCGGGCAGATGCCGGGCCAGGTCACCCTGCGCCAGGTTGTTGCCGGTCCAGCGCAGCAACTGCGCGAAAGCTTGCCGGTCATTGCCCACCAGGGCGAAGAACAGCGCATAGCTCTGCCCTTCCGAAGTGGTGATCAGGCGCTCGTCGCTCGGGTCGATGACCCGACCGTCGACACTCACCAGTTCGGCCTTGAAGCGGTCCCAGGCGGGCCATGGGCAAGCCGGTGCGGCACTCGTGATAACGGGCAGGCCCAAGGCGACCAGCCCTACCAGCCACTGACGCATCATCACACCGCCTCACCCAGGCGACGCTTGCCTGCCCAGCGCAGTGCCCGCCACAACAGGAAGGCGAACAGCACCACGCAAATGGCCGCGATCGCCGCCAGCAGCACCGGGTGCTCGGACAGGTGGAACCACAGCAGCAGCCACCACGGCAGCGCGCCAACGAAGTAGTGCTCGCCGACGAACTGGCTGCTGACGCCGCTGCTGCGCACCAGCGTCACCGAACCGGCCACCGCATCGAGCTTGCCGACATCGCCGAGCACATCGCGCAGCAGCGCGTAGTCGCTATCGCTGTTGGCCAGCAGGGCGACGACGCTGCGCTGCTCGTGGAACGGCGACTTCAGCCCGGTGATGGCCGCAATCGGTGCCTGCGCGCTGACGGCCACACGGCTGCTCGCGGCCACCGGCGCGGTATCGAAGCGGTGACTGCCCGGCAGCCCCGCGCTACGGCCCTGCAGCAGCCAGTCGCGCTGGGCGCTGAGCAGCAGGCCAAGGTCGGGTGCATCCGCCAGGGCCTCTGGCAGGCTGCCGAGCAGCAGCAAGTCGGCATCGGCCGCTGCGGCCTGCTTCCAGTCGTCGACCAGCTGCAGGCCAAGCGCCGGGTAACCGATCTGCCCGGCCAGCCCACCGACCGCATCGAGCAAGGTGCCCACCTGCATCGCCGTGGGCTTGGCCGGCATGACGACCAGCGTTTCGGAAAGATCGGCCATGCGGCTGAACGGGAAGCCGCTGCGGGCGAACGCGCGCAGGTCGGGCATGGCGATGTAGTGGTGGTAACCGGACAAGTCGATGGTCGAGTTGTCGTCGATCGCTGCCCGCACGTCCACCGGCAACGAGGTCTGGCAGCGGTCGCGCTGGGCGCTGCCCAGGGTGCTGGCAAAACTGAAGTCGAAGCGCAGGCGGTTGCGGTCACCGATCTTCAAAGCCGGTACCAGCGACTTCTCGGACAATGCGCTGTTGTCACCGGACAGCACTGCCAGGCGCATTTCCTCCAGTGTGCCGCCACGCCGGTCATTGCCCACCAGCGGCACGCTGGTGATGTACTGGTCGTTGACGCTGATGCTCAGGCGCGATTCGTCGCTTACTGCCGGGGCCGTGTAGCGGTACAGCGTACGCAGCGGAATGCCCTGGTTGCGCCAGACGAACAGGTCGGGGGGCAGGTTCAGTTCCAGCGTCACCGGCCGCGGTTGCAGGCCGCTGACCTGCAACTGCTCGGGGTAATCGAGCAACTCGGCGAAGCGTACCGGGCGGTCGGTGCGCGTCCAGTTCGGCGCATCGTAGGGCTGGCGCGGTTGCAGCGCCGTCATTTGCTCGATCTTCACCCGGGCACCGCGGAACAGGTTGTTGCCAACTGCCAGCGCCGAGGCGGCCTTGACCAGATCATCGTCGTTGCGGCCGAGCACCAGCAGCACCTTGCTGAAGCGGTCGTCCGGGTGGTCGATCATCTGCAGTACCGGGCCGTCGACCAGCGGGAACTGCTGCAGGTCGGCGAGGAAGCCCGGGCGACGGTCGTTGCTGGCAAACACGATGCTCGGCGTGGGTTCATCGCCACGGGCCGGCAGGCGGTCGTACAGCACCGGGAAACTCGCCTTGCGCCAACCGGCCTGGCTGCCGAAGTAGGACGCCAGGATCGCCGCCGCACGCTGCTCGCCCAGGCTCGGCACGCCGCTGAACACCACCGGCAGCGTTACCTTGCCGGTATCGCGCACATCAAAGAACGGCAGCGGGAAGTACGCCAGGTCGTTGTCCAGGGCCAAGGCCTGCTCATGCAGCTGTACCTGGCTCTTGCGGTTCAGGTTCAGCCACAGGCCGCTGTGCGCCGGGTCTTCGCAGATGTCGGTGTAATGCCCGACGAACTCCAGGCGAACCCGGTTGAAGTCGCTGAGCAGCTTGGGGTCCAGCGGCAGCTGGCGGCGCACGCGCTGGCCAAGCTGGTCTTTTTCCACCGGCACCACACCCATCAACTCGTCATTGAGGTACACACGCAGATGCGACAGGTTCGGCAACAGGGCGGGCGAAGGGGTGTAGTCCAGCTGCAGGCTGGCCTCGGTGGCCAGGCGGTCGCGCCGCAGGCCGAATTCGATATGCTCGCTGTTGCGTACCCCCAGCAGCAGGCTGTCGGACGCATGCCCGAGCTGCTCGAAGGTTTTCGCAACCGGCCAGTTCGGTACCGTGGGTACGGCTGGCTCGGCAAGCGGAGCTACAGAGGTGGCAGCGGCGCTCTGCGACAAGGCAGCAAACAGTGCCATCGCCAGGCCCCAGGTACGCGCGGGATAACCAGTCATCATGCGTCTCGATCAACAAGGTTCAAGGAAGGGACAGGCAGCGGCGTGCGGGGCCTGTAGCTGGCCAGCCAGTTCGCCAGCACCTGCAGTGGGCGCAGCCATGCCCGCAGCCATGGCGGCAAGTGCTCGACCAGCCGCAGGTAACCGACACCGCCCAGCTTCAGCACGTCGACCAGGCTGCGCAGCGGGCGATCGACCTCGTGCTGCGCATTCCAGCCAAGCCAGGCATCGGCGCGGGCAAAGGTGCAATGGACCAGGTCGATACGTTGTTGCTGGCTGAGGTCGTGGAACACCAGGCCCACGTGCTGCCCGACGGTACGGGTGACGCAAGCCTGGAAGGCGAACTCGCGCTGGCCACGGTTGAGCAGCAGGCGAACCTGTTCACCTGCCTGCAACTCAAGGCCCTGGTGCAACTGCAGGCCGACACCGCCGTCGGAGTAGTCAACCAGGGTGCAGGGGTAAGCGTGACCGCTGGCCAGCACCAGCCCCGCCGGCAAGCGCATCTGCACCCGGTGGGCGCGGCGCACCTGGCGCACCTCGGCGGCCACGGCGACGGCGGCGCCGATGATCAGCAGGTTGTAGATCACCCACAGCGAGCTGACGATCACCGTGCCGATTTCCGCCGCCGGGCCGGTGAACAGGCGCCACACGGCAAAGCCCAGGCCGGCCACGTTGAGCGCCGCCAGCCACAGGTAGGGTTGGGCGATACGCCAGTCGAACTGCTCCTGCGCCATCAGGCCGCCCTTGGCGGTGACGTTGAACTTGCCCTTCTTCGGCGCGAACAGCGCAACCGTGGTCGGGCGGGCGATGTACCAGGCCAGCACGGTCTCGTACACCTCGCCCCAGAAGGTCTGTCGGTACTTGCCCTGCATGCGCGAGTTGGTCAGGCTGGCGTGGATCATGTGCGGCAGCACGTACAGCAAAATCATCAACGCCGGCGCGTAGATGATGTAGGCATGCAGCAACAGGAACGCCAACGGCGCAGTCAGGAATACCAGCCTTGGCAGGCCGGCCAGGAAGTGCAGCATCGCGTTGGCATAGCACACCCGCTGGAACAGGCTCAGCCCACGGCCGAACAGCGGGTTGTCGGTGCGGAAGATCTGCACCATGCCACGGGCCCAGCGAATGCGCTGGCCAATGTGCGCCGACAGGCTCTCGGTGGCCAGGCCGGCTGCCTGCGGAATGCTCAGGTAGGCCGATGACCAACCTTGGCGGTGCATGCGCAAGGCGGTATGGGCATCTTCGGTCACGGTTTCGACGGCAAAGCCGCCGATGCTCTCCAGCGCGGTACGGCGCAGCACGGCACATGAGCCGCAGAAGAACGCCGCGTTCCACATGTCGTTGCCGTCCTGGATCAGGCCGTAGAACAGCTCGCCTTCATTGGGGCGACGGCGGAACGAGCCCAGGTTGCGCTCGAACGGGTCGGGCGAGAAGAAATGGTGCGGCGTCTGCACCAGCGCCAGCTTCGGGTCCTTGAGGAACCAGCCCACGGTCAATTGCAGGAAGGAACGTACCGGCACGTGGTCACAGTCGAAAATGGCGATCAGCTCGCTGTCGGTCACCCCCAGCGCATGGTTGAGGTTACCGGCCTTGGCGTGCTTGTTGTCCGGCCGCACGATGTAGCCCACCCCGACTTCGTCGGCGAACGCACGGAACGCCTCGCGCCGGCCGTCGTCGAGGATATAGATGCGCAGGCACTCGCGCGGCCAGTCCAGGCCAAGGGCCGCCAGCACCGTGGTGCGCACCACCGACAAGTCTTCGTTGTAGGTGGGGATCATCAGGTCGACGGTCGGCCAGTGCGAAGGGTTTGTCGGCAGGTTCGCCGGCTTGCGCTGCAACGGCCAGCTGGTCTGGATGTAGCCCAGGATCAACACGAACCACGAATAGGTTTCTGCCGCCAGCAGGATCACCCCGCACACAAGGCCCGTGGTGTCGTTCCAGTTCAGGGTCGAGGTATACCGCCACCACAGGTAGCGGCAGGAAATGAGGGTCGACAGCACGATCAGCATCAGGGTCGGGAAGCGGCCCGGAATGTGCCGCACCAGCATGGCGATGCCCAGTAGCAGGAAGATGAACACCAACTGCGCCAGGTAGCCGAACGGTTCGGTCACGCACAGCACGGCCAGGCCGATGGCGCCCACGGTCAGCACGCTGTAGAACGCCCAGCGGGCAAACACGCTCAAGCCGCGCAAGCGTGCCGAGGCTTGCTGCTTGAAAGCGCTGGCTTTGTAGCGCGCAGGCAGCTGCTGCAGGCGCTCGATCAGCAGGCCACGGTAGTGGCGCAGTACCTGCAGCATGCCGCGCAGCTGCGTACGCACTGCGCCCCAGGTGCGGCGGGCAAACCCCGGTTCGCGTGGCAGCGGTTGGCGCCGGACCAGCAGCCACAGGCTCTGGATCAACAGGCGTAAGGGGTCGCCCAGGCTTGGGCGCTTGCCCGCCAGTTGCGGGTACAGGCGCTGTCGCTCGGCCAGCAGGGCCTGCCAGGCGGGCGACTCCAGGCGCAGGAACAGGAAGGCCAGCCACACGCCAAGGGTAAACAGCCAGGCGACCGGCTGCCGCGCGCCACGTGCGCTGAACCAGCCATAAGCAGACAAAGGGTTCAGGGTCACGTCCGGCGCCTCGTCAGGCAGCGCACCGCCAGGCTCTGCACGTCCCGGCAAGCCAGGCTCTGCGGCGCGTAATGGCCAAGCGGTGCCTTGCACGCCAGGGCCTCGAGGAAGGCCTCGTCGCGGTGCACCACCTGAATCGGCAGGCGATCACGGAACAGGTCGCGCCACACCATCAGCAGGTCGCTCTGCAAGCGGCTGGCCGGGTCGTAGCGGTTGACCAGCAGCAGGTCGTACTGCTCGACCGGGCGGCGACCGAGCAGCAGATGGCTGGCCATTTCGGCCTCGGCCACCAATACCCGCACATCAGTCTGGACATGCTGGCCAGCGGCATCGGCCGGCAGCTGCGGCAGGTCGAACAGCAACCAGTCGAAGTGTTCGCCCAGCTCGGCCTGGCGAGCGCGCCAGGCTTCAGCGTCGGGCAACGGCGGCCGCATACCGGCAGGCAAATTGCCGAACGGCATCAGGCTCAGGCCATCGAGCACCTCGTACAAGGCATCGCTGAACGGCCGCCCTTCCCGCTCGGCATGCGCCCAGCCCTCGCGCGTGTCGAGCGGCAGGTTGAAGTGCAGCCCGAGCAGGTTGCTTGGGCACAGGTCGACCAGCAGCACCCGCTCCCCTGCCCCCTGCAACGCATAGCCCAGCGCGGCCAGCAAGGCACTGCGCCCCAGGCCACCACGTACCCCATGCAACGCCAGGCTGGTCATGGCGACAGCACCTCGCGCTGTGGCGCCGTCGCGTACAACGTGCCCTGGGCGCTGGCCCGGCAGCTTTCGCCCAGCAGCGGCCAGCGCTGCAGAGCCTGCTGGACGCCCACCAGCAAGGAGATGTCCTGATAGTTCAGGTCCGGCATGTCCAGGTGCTGGCGCAACTGGGCGATATCGTCGCTGCGGTCGGCAGGGTCTGCCTTGCCAGTGATCATGGTCGCTCCTTCGGGATCGGCTGCCAGTCGGGCTGGCCTTGCAGGCGCATGTAGGCGCGCCCCTGGTAGTTCAACACCTGTGCACCTGCGGTTTCCGCGACCGGTTCGGTGGTTGGCAAGTCGCTCAACAGGCTCGGCACATCCAGCAACTGTTGCTGGCCCAGGCCCGCATACACACGCGAGATCAGCTCGGACAGCGCCAGGTAGCTGGTGGGTGCCGAGACGTGCAGCGGTTCGCTGCGGGCAGGCTGGCCCATGCCGATGAACTTCAGGCCCACCGGCACATGGGTAATCGACGGTGTGGGGATTTCACGCATGCCCGCCAGCTGCATGCGGTCACCATGCAACGCGGCGCCATGTTCCGGGACAATGGCCACGACCACGCGGCGGCCGCTGCGCTCCAGTTCATCGAGGAAGCTGCCCAGCTCGCCGAACAGACGGGTGGCGCGGGTAGCGTAATCGGCCACACGGGTACCGCCGTCAGCGGTGACGATACGGTTGCCGTCATGCAGGCTGATGCTGTTGTAGAACAGCGACACATGCTCGGCCGACGCGCCTTGGCGCTGCCCCCACCAGCGGCGCAGCACCTCCAGGTCGCTGGCGATCGGCGAGCCGTCGAAGCCGACCAGCGCCCGCGGGAAGTCGGTGCTGCGCAGGCCGGGTTGTGGCATGTGCTGCTGGGTGATGTCGCCAATGAAGTTGTCGAAGCGGCCGCTGTGGTTGAGCAAGGTATTGCTCTGGAAACCTAGCCTGGCCAGGTTCTGGAACAACAGGCACTGCTCCGAGGCGGGCTGGTACAGGCCGGCGTGGGACGCCTGCCCGCAGCTGGCACGCAGCACGCGGATGGCGGCCGGGCCGCTATAGGAGGTGGCGGAATTGAACTGGTCGAAGACCACGTCCAGGCGCGAGAACAGCGGGTTGTCACGCAGCCCGACGGCGGACAGGTCATCCCAGGCCAGCGAGCAGATGTTGATCACGGCAGCAGGTCGAACGGCTGCTCATCGGCTTTCATGGCCGGGAATGCGGTCACCCGTTCACGCTCACTGGCGAAGAACCGCTCGAGCCAGCTGTCGAGCGTGGCATTGTCGGCAACCGCAGTGGCCTGCGCCTGCTCGGCGGGGCCGGCAGCTGCAGCGCCAGGCGCCTGGCCCGCGCTGAACCCCAGCGATGGCAGGCCACCAACGGCCAGCCACGCCAGCCCCAGCAGGCTCAGGGTGCTCAGCCGCAGCCAATGGCGCAGGTACAGGTAACCCACCAGCAACAGTGCCAGCGCCCCCAGCAGGTTCCAGTTGATGAAGCGGCCGAGCAGTTCGAGCAAGTAATCCCACGAAAAATCGAACACCCCCGGCTGCGCCAGCAGGCGGCTGAAGGGCGGCAGCCAGGTGTCCTGGTAGAACAACGCGATGCCGATCGGTACTGCCGCCAGTTGCCGCGCAATACGCAGCCACTTGCCCGGCAACGGAACCAGCAGAAACGCGGCGAACAGCAGGTTCGGCAGCGCCTGGAAGTCGAGCATGCCAAGGGCGACCAGCAGGAACTTGGCGAGGAAATAGAGGTTCCACCCTCCCAGCCCAGGCCAACGGGCCAGTGCCGGGAGGGTTGTGGAGGTATTAGTCATTACGGGGGTCCTGGCGTGCAGCGCGGTGGCGTACACCCCGCGGTTTCAGGTAACGGGGTGGCAGGCGGCGGCGCAACTTGTCGCGCAGCGTGGCACGCAGGCGCGACAGCAGCAGGGCAAGCGCCAAGGTGACCAGCGCCGTGATGCCGATCACTTGCAGCAGTTGCACGAAGTTCATGCGCTCCCCCGCTTGCCCAGGGCAACCCGGCGCGGCGCCAGGGCCGGCCGAGCCTGGGCGGACAGATGCGCCGCCGCGTCGAGCCGCGGTGGCCGTGGCACGCTGTCGTCGAGGAAGGCCGGGGTGCCCAGGCTATCGACACCGGCAAGCACCTCCTGGCTGATGAACAGCTCTTTCCACGACAAACTGGAAGATATGGTCAAGGGCTTGCTCGACACCTTCGGAGCGGCAGGCGAACAGGAACAGGAACAGCACATCGCCGACCACGCAGGCGATGTCACCGTCGCGGCGGAACACCGTGCGCGAGCAGGCTTGCAGCGGGGTCAGGCCAGGGGCCGGGCGCAACACCAGCAACTGGTGGACAATTTCGCCGTTGCGCATGCCGTGCCACATGGTCTGCACGGCTTCGGCGAACGCGCGCGGCGCCACCAGCCCACAGATGGCCAGCGGCCGCAGGCGTGTGAGCAAGGCATCGAAATCGCCTGGCAGGTGCCGGCGCCAGAGGTAACCCTGGATGCTCTCGACCATGGTCAGGAAGCGTGACAGGCTGGCGCCGAACGGCACGATCTGGCTGGCCCCGCAGGCCAGCAACAACTGTTCATCCTGATAGCGCAGGGTCGGCGCCATCTCGCGCACCACCAGCTTCAGGGCACTGCCACGCAACTGGCGCAAGCGGTGCAGTTGGCGCGCCAGGTTATCCAGGCGCTGCCCGCCGTCCATGGCGAAGATGACGGTGGCGGAAACCGCCAGGCTGGCTTTGGCACCCAGTTCTTCAAGGCTCTCGCAGACCTGCCAGTGCTCGGAGAAGGCTGGCGCGCCTTCCAGCACCGGGCGCTGGGCCAGGCACAGCAGCTCGTCGCCACCGGTGTCGGCGGGGGACTGTGGCGCCCCGGCAGCAGCAAAGCCCGTTTCAAAACGCGCCAGTTCCACGTCACGTGTGCCGGTTTTGCCGAGCGGGTTGCTCCAGAAATGCTGCAGGTAGCGGACCCCGCCTTTGCCGCGGTACACCTGGGCCAGGCCATCGACGCCCTGGTTGAAGGCGCGCAGGCGCTCAACCAGCCCGGCGCTCTGGCCGCTGCTGATGACCAGCAATAGCGCGGCCTCAGCCAACAACACCGGGCGCAGCGTATTGCACCAGCGTTCAACGTGGCCGCTACCCCAGGCTTCGGCGGGCGCCAGCAGCACCAGCACGCGCCCGGCCGCGTCGATACGCGGCAGGTCATCGACCAGATGCAGCACGGCTTGCGGGGCGGCTTCGTACAGCGCCAGTTCGGCAGGGCCCTGCGCGGCATCGAGCGCACCCAGCACGTCAGCCATGGCTTGCGCATCGGCGACCAAGGCTGCCCGAACAGGCTCGGGCAGGCCCCCGACCACTTGGCGGCAGAGCAAGGTGGCGTCTTCTGCGTTGTCACAGGCCAACCAATACAGTCCTTGTACATGAAGCTGACTGCTTTCGGCGCCTACGCCGGAAATAGCCAACCACGGCATTCCATTCGTCAAAACACTGGCTCTGCAAAATGAGGTTGAACGGTTTGAGAAACGACAGTAACTGATCTGGCGCTGACGCTTGATGACGCGCGTCAAAAAAACGGCAAAATGATCATTTTTTTGTAACGGCGTCAATTATACAGCACGAAGGCAAAATGAGATCAAGGGGAAATGTAATAAATTGCAAAGTTTTGTTAAAACAACCGCCGTAGGGTCAGTGTCAGTCAGTTAAGGTTTGCCGGTTTGCGCAGGGCTGCATTGCAGCCCACGCCCGGCTTGTCGACAGGCGCATACCTCGCTGTGCGTTATGGCCACGGGCCAGGCAAGCATTGATTTTCCGGAGACACGCATGCTTCGCATCTTTGAGCGCAGGCTCGACCCCTTCCCCCCTGACGAGGTGCCACCGCCCCCGATGGGCCTGTTGCGCTTCATGTGGGCCTGTACCCGCGGCGCCCGTGGCTACATCCTGGCACTGGCATTGCTCAGTGCCGGCGTATCGATCTACGAAGCCTGGCTGTTCGCCTTCCTTGGCCAGGTAGTCGACCTGCTCTCGGCCTGGCAGGCCGGCGGCACCGTTGGCCCAGAAGAAACCCGTGTGCTGTGGGGTATCGGCATCGTCCTGCTGGTCAGCATCGGGCTGGTGGCGCTACGTACCATGGTTCAGCATCAGGTACTGGCGATCAACTTGCCGCTGCGGCTGCGCTGGGACTTCCATCGGCTGATGCTGCGCCAGAGCTTGTCGTTCTTCTCTGACGAGTTTTCCGGCCGGGTGACCACCAAGGTGATGCAGACGGCGCTAGCAGTACGTGATGTGTTGTTCACCCTCATAGAAATCCTGCCCGGGATCGGCGTGTACTTCATCGCGATCATTGCCTTGGCCGGTGGCTTTGCCCTGAACCTGATGTTGCCGTTCATTGCCTGGGTCGTGCTGTTCGGCCTGGCCATGCTGTATTTCGTACCGCGCCTGGGCAAAGTCGGCCAGGAGCAGGCCAATGCCCGCTCGTCGATGACCGGGCGGGTTTCCGACGCCTACACCAACATCACCACGGTGAAACTGTTCTCGCACGCCAATCGCGAAGCGCATTTTGCGCGCGCCGCCATGGAGGACTTCAAGCAGACCGGCTTTCGCCAGATGCGCCTGGTCAGCCAGTTCGAAATCGTCAACCAGGCGCTGGTGGTGGGCTTGATCATTGCGGCTGGCGGCTATGCACTGTGGTTGTGGCACCAAGGCCAGGTCGGCACCGGGGCGGTGGCGGCGATTACCGCCATGGCCTTGCGTATCAACGGCATGTCGCACTGGATCATGTGGGAAATCACCTCGCTGTTCGAAAACATCGGCACCGTGCAGGACGGCATGGCCACCCTCACCCGCGGCCCCAAGGTGAAGGATGCGCCGGACGCTGTTGAGCTGGTAACTACGGGGGGCGCGGTGAGCTTCGACAAGGTCAGCTTCAACTACAACGGCGAGCGCCAGGTGCTAGACGGCCTGAGCCTGCACATCTGCGCGGGCGAAAAAGTCGGCCTGGTCGGCCGCTCCGGCGCCGGCAAGTCCACCTTGATCAACCTGCTGCTGCGCTTCTATGACGTGGACCGTGGTGAAATCCGCATCGACGGGCAGAACGTGGCCAAGGTCACCCAGGACAGCCTGCGTGGCGCCATCGGCATGGTCACTCAGGACACTTCGCTGCTGCACCGCTCGATTCGCGACAACATCGCCTACGGCCGCCCCGATGCGACCGAGGCGCAGATCCGCGCCGCTGCGGCCAATGCCCAGGCCGATGGCTTCATCAGCCAACTCAGCGACCGCCAGGGCAACACCGGTTACGACACCTTGGTGGGAGAGCGCGGCATCAAGCTGTCTGGCGGCCAGCGCCAGCGCATCGCCATTGCCCGGGTGATGCTGAAGAACGCACCGATCCTGCTGCTGGACGAAGCCACCAGTGCGCTGGACTCGGAAGTGGAGGTGGCCATTCAGGAGAGCCTGGATGAAATGATGAAGGGCAAGACCGTCATCGCCATCGCCCACCGGTTGTCGACGATTGCGGCCATGGACCGGCTGATCGTGATGGATGAAGGGCGCATCATCGAGCAAGGCACCCATGCGGAACTGCTGGCGAAAAAGGGTACTTATGCGCGCTTGTGGCAGCACCAGAGTGGTGGGTTCCTGGGTGAGGACCAAGGTGTGGCCGAGGTGATGGAGTAGCTGTACTGCCTCACGCCTCTGGCCCGCGCGGCTCCTTGTGGAAGCACCGACTTCCAGGCATGCACGGGATCAGCAGGAGCAGCCTTGTGCTGCGAAAACGCCGGAACTCCCACGGGAATGGCTCAACCAAACACATGCGAAGGCCGGCGCAGCACCGGGTCGAACGGGTTGACCCGCTCGCCGATCGCAGCCGCCTCGCGCTTGAGCAGCGCCACCACGGTCGGCATGCGGTTGGGCCCCAGGCGGTCGCTTATGGTCGCCACGCTCAGGGCCGCCACCGCATGGCCGTTACGATCGAGAATCGGCACCGCCAGGCCGGCCATGCCATCGAGCACGCCGGTGTTACGCCCGGCGTAGCCGAGGCTGCGCACATTGTCGATTTCGGCGCGCAGCATGACTTCGTCGTAATGGTGAAAATCCTTCAGACGCGGCAAGTTGTAACGGATCACCTCGTCACGCTCCTCCTCCGGCAGGAAGGCCAGAATGGCAAGGCTGCCCTGCCCCACCCCCAAGGCTACACGGCCGCCAATATCACCTGTGAAGGTACGGATCGGGTATGGCCCTTCGCTGCGGTCCAGGCACACCGCATCGAACCCCGAACGCGCCAGCAGGAACAGCGAATCGCCCAGCGACGCCGATAGCCGCAGCAGGCTGGGGCGCACCACATCGCGCAGGTTGCCAACTTGCCCGGCCTTGGCCGCCAGGGCAAAAAAATCCAGGCTCAGCCGGTAACGCTTGGTGGTAGCGCACTGGTCGACCATGCCTTCTTCAATCAGGCTGCGCAGCAGGCGGTGGGTGGTGGGTTGTGCCAGGCCCACCCGCTGTGCCAGCTGGCTGACCTTCTCACCCTCACCGCCGCATTCACCCAGCGCCCGCAATACGGCAAACAAACGGGACACCGCACTGACACCCACTTCCCTGGCTTGCTCGTTTCGTTTATCGGAATCCATTTTTCGCTAAACCCTGTGAAATTCCAGTCAGCGGAATAATTTCAAATTAGCTGTCACTCAGTGAAATTACCCTTTGTCGTCATCCTAATCATTGCCCTACTCTCCGGTCCATAGGGCGATATCACAACATCGGCCGCCGCCACAGCGCGAGCGCCAACGTCCGTAAAGCGTTGCTTTTCGCCGCTGGCGCTCTGCCCACCCTGAAACTGCCGGTTGACCCCGGTTCCGTTTGCGATGGAGCACAGCCATGACCTTTCTGTTGATCGACAAGCTTTGCAAGCGCTATGGCGCCACGGAGGCAGTGGCCAGCTCGTCACTGGCCATCGAAAAAGGCGAGTTCGTCTCTCTGCTGGGCCCTTCGGGCTGCGGCAAGACCACCACCCTGCAAATGATTGCCGGCTTCGTCGAGGTCACCAGCGGCCGCATTGTCCTCGACGGCCGCGACATCACCCACGCCAAGCCGGCCAGCCGAGGCCTGGGCGTGGTGTTCCAGAGCTATGCACTATTCCCGCACATGACCGTGCGCGACAACGTCGCCTTCGGCCTGCGCATGCGCAAGGTGGCCAACGCCGACATCGCCCGTCGGGTCGACCAGGCCCTGGCGCTGGTGCGCCTGGACAAGCATGCCGAGCGCTACCCACGCGAGCTCTCCGGCGGCCAGCGCCAGCGTGTGGCCCTGGCCCGCGCGCTGGTGATCGAACCGCCGGTGCTGCTGCTGGACGAACCGCTGTCCAACCTGGACGCCCACCTGCGTGAAGAAATGCAGTTCGAGATCTGCCGCATCCAGAACGAGGTCGGCATTACCACCTTGATGGTCACCCACGACCAGGCCGAGGCCTTGTCGATCAGCGACCGGGTGGTGGTGATGGAAGCCGGGCGCATCACCCAGGTCGATGACCCTTACCGCCTCTACGAACACCCGGGTACACCTTTCATTTCCGACTTTGTGGGCAAGGCCAACCGCCTGCGCGGCGTAACCGGCCCCGGTGGGCAACCACAGGCCAATGCCCAGGGCCCACTGACCCTCAGCCTGCGCCCGGAGAAGATCAGCCTGGGCCCGGCCGGCAGCGGCAAGCTGGCAGGCCGCATCAGCTGCCGCTACTTCCTCGGCAGCCAATGGCTGTACCGGGTCGACACCGCCCTGGGCAACCTGGCCGTGGTTAGTGCCAACGACGGCAGCACACCGCTGGATGAAGGCGCCCAGGTCGGCCTGGACTGGAACGATGCCCTGCTGCGGGTGCTGAACGCTGGCGAGGTGGCGGCATGAGTGCGGCAAAGCTGCACAGCAGCGCCTGGGGCTACGGCCTGAGCAGCCCGGCCCTGCTGTTGTTCCTGGCTTTGCTGGTGCTGCCGCTGGGGCTGACCGTGCTGCTGTCGTTCAACGCCTTCGACTACGGCAGCGGCATCCAGGCCGGCCAGTACACACTTAACCATTATCTGAGCCTGGTGACCGACACCTACTACTACGAGATCTTCTTCCGCACCTTCTGGATCAGCGCCCTGGTTACCTTGCTGTGCGTGCTGATCGGCATTCCCGAGGCCTTGGTGCTCAGCCGCATGGGCGCGCCGTGGCGCTCGATCTTCCTGATCCTGGTGCTGACACCACTGCTGATTTCGGTGGTGGTGCGAGCCTTCGGCTGGAGTTTGCTGCTGGGCGCCGACGGCCTGGTCAACCAGGGCATCACTGCCCTCGGCGGGCAGCCGGTGAAGCTGCTGTATACGCCATTTGCAGTGATCATCGGCCTGGTCCACGTGATGCTGCCGTTCATGATCATCCCGGTATGGACCTCGCTGCAGAAGCTCGACCCGGCCGCCGAACAGGCCGCATTGTCATTGGGCGCCAGCCAATGGACGGTGTTCCGCCGCATCGTGCTGCCACAGATCATGCCCGGCGTGCTGTCGGGCACGCTGATCGTGTTCGGCCTGGCCGCCAGCTCGTTCGCCATCCCCGGCCTGCTGGGTGGGCGCCGGCTGAAGATGGTCGCCACCATGATCTACGACCAGTACCTGGCCGAACTGAACTGGCCGATGGGCGCCACCATCGCCGTGGCCTTGCTGCTGATCAACCTGCTGGTGATGCTCAGCTGGAACCGGCTGGTCGAACGCCGCTACAAACGCGCACTTGGAGTCTGAACCGATGACCCGTAATGGCCCGATGGCCCTGTCCTTTCACGCCCTGGTGATGCTGTTCATGCTCGCCCCGCTGGTGGTGGTGTGCCTGGTGGCATTCACCCGGGAAAACACCCTGAGCCTGCCCACGGCCGGTTTCTCGCTGCGCTGGTTCAGCGCCGTTTTCGAACGTGCTGATTTCCTCGATGCGTTCTACAACAGCCTGCAACTCGCGGCCCTGGCTGCCTCGCTGGCAACCTTGATCGCCGTGCCGGCGGGCCTGGCGATCACCCGCTACAGCTTCCCCGGCCAAGGTTTCCTCAACGGCCTGCTGCTGTCGCCGATCATCATCCCGCACCTGGTGCTGGGTGTGGCCCTGCTGCGGCTGTTCGCCCTGCTGGGGGTCAATGGCAGCTTCGCCTGGCTGGTGTTCGCCCATGTGGTGGTGATCACCCCCTACGTGCTGCGCCTGGTACTGGCCGCAGCCATCGGCATCGACCGCAGCGCCGAACAGGCCGCGCAAAGCCTGGGGGCTGGCCGGGTCACGCTGTTCTGCAAGGTCACCCTGCCGATGATCCTGCCCGGTGTGGCCGGCGGCTGGCTGCTGGCGTTCATCAACAGCTTCGACGAAGTGACCCTGTCGATCTTCGTCACCTCGCCCGCCACGCAGACCCTGCCAGTGCGCATGTACGTATACGCCACCGAATCCATCGACCCGATGATGGCCGCCGTATCGGCGCTGGTGATCGCCGTCACGGCCCTGACCATGGTCGCCCTGGACCGGGTATATGGCCTGGACCGCGTACTGGTAGGCAAGCAATGACAAGGAATGCGCCTATGCCTCTGTTCAAGCGCGTGGCCGAACACGACCGTGAGCCGCTGCCCTTTCTGCTCGACGGCCAACCGGCCAACGGCATGCGCGGCGATACCCTGTTGACCGCCATCCTGACCAATGCCGGGCACCTGCGCGGCAGCGATTTCAGCGCCGAGCCACGCGCCGGCTTCTGCCTGATGGGCGCTTGCCAGGACTGCTGGGTACGCCTGCAGGATGGCCGTCGGGTACGCGCCTGCTCGACGTTCCTGGAACCGGGCCAGTGCGTGACCCGCGACCCGGGGCGCCAGCCATGAGTGCAATCGTGATCATCGGCGCCGGCCCGGCCGGCATCCGCGCCGCGCAAACCTTGGTGGCCCACGGCGTACGCCCGGTACTGCTGGACGAGGCCAGCCGTGGCGGCGGGCAGATCTACCGCCAGCAGCCAGCCAACTTTCACCGCCCGGCCAAAGCCTTGTATGGCTTCGAGGCCGACAAGGCCCAGGCCCTGCACAGCACCCTTGAACAGTTGCGCAAGCAGATCGACTACCGCCCCGAAACCCTGGTGTGGAACGCCGAGGGGCAGGTGCTGGATACCCTGCAGCAGGGGCAGCTGGCCGACCGCCTGGCGTTCGACCGGGTGATCGTCGCCACCGGTGCCACCGACCGGGTGTTGCCGATACCCGGCTGGACCCTGCCCGGCGTCTATACCTTGGGCGCTGCGCAAATCGCCCTGAAATTCCAGGGCTGCGCGATCGGTGAACGGGTGGTGCTGGCTGGCAGCGGGCCGCTGCTGTACCTGGTGGCGTACCAGTACGCCAAGGCCGGCGCTATGGTCAGCGCGGTGCTCGACACCTCGCCGTTCAGCGCCCAGGTACGTGCCCTGCCACGCCTGCTGCTGCAACCGGGCACCTTTGCCAAGGGCCTTTACTATCGCGCCTGGCTGGCCCGCAAGGGTGTACCGGTGCACCAGGGCGTGGTCCTGCTGGGTATCGACGGCGAGCAACGCGCCAGCGGGATACGCTGGTCGCACAATGGCCAGCAATATGAACTGGCGTGCGACGCCGTGGCATTCGCCCACGCCCTGCGCAGTGAAACCCAACTGGCCGACCTGCTGGGGTGCCAGTTCGCCTGGAGCGCGCTCAACCGCGCCTGGCTGCCAGTACGTGATGCCCAGGGCCGGGCCAGTAGCCCCGGGGTGTACCTGGCGGGCGACGGTGCTGGCATTCTCGGTGCCGACGGTGCCGAGATGAGCGGCGAACTGGCCGCCCTGACACTGCTGGCCGACCTCGGCAAGCCCGGTAACCTGCAACGCCAGCAGCAACTGGAAAAGCGCCTGGCCACCCTGCAGCGCTTCCGCCAGGGGCTGGAGCAGGCATTTCCATTTCCCGAGCAGTGGGCCCGGCAAGCCCCGGACCAGCTCACCGTGTGCCGCTGCGAGCAGATCAGCGCCGGGGAAATCCGTGCCACGGTGCGTGCCGGGCACTGGGAGATAAACCGGGTCAAAGCCATGTGCCGCGTCGGCATGGGCCGCTGCCAGGGCCGCGTGTGTGGTGCCGCTGCCGCCGAGCTGATCGCCTGCGAAAGCGGTCGGGCCATTGACCAGGTCGGGCGCCTGCGCGGTCAGGCGCCGGTCAAGCCCCTGCCCTTCGGCCTGGAGATAAAACCATGAAGCTGATCGAAGTGGACGCCATCATCGTCGGCGGCGGCATCATCGGCAGCAGCGCTGCCCTGACCCTGGCCCGCGCGGGCCAGCAGGTGGCATTGCTGGAACGCGACTTCTGCGGCTCGCACTCCAGCGGGGTGAACTATGGCGGCGTGCGCCGCCAGGGCCGCTCGTTGGCCCAGCTGCCATTGTCGATGCGCGCCCATGCCATCTGGGGCAATCTGCGCGAATGGATCGGCATCGATGGCGAATACGCACGCAGCGGCCACCTGAAGCTGGCACGCAGTGAAACCGACTTCGATGCCTTGAAGGCCTATGCCCGGCGCACCGAGGCTTTTGACTTGCGCCTGCAACTGCTTGAACGACGCGAACTGCGCCAGCGCTTCCCCTGGGTAGGCGATATCGCCGTCGGCGCCTCGTACTGCCCCGAGGACGGCCACGCCAACCCACGGCTGGTGTCACCGGCCTTCGCCCAGGCGGCCAGACGCAGCGGCGCCCAGGTGCAGGAGCAGTGCACGGTACTGGAGGTGGGCCACGACGGCCACCGCTTCAGCGTGCACACCAGCAGCGGCCAATGTTTCAAGGCACCCTGGCTGTTGAATTGCGCTGGCGCCTGGTCGGCGCAACTGGCCGAGCAATTCGGCGAACCAGTGCCGCTGACCGCCGCCCACCCGGCCATGCTGGTCACCGAGCCGCTGCCGCTGTTCATGACCGCCAGCACCGGGGTCGAAGGCGGCGGCATCTACGCCCGCCAGGTGGCGCGTGGCAACTGCGTGCTGGGCGGCGGGCGCGGTTTTGCCCTGACCCCGACCACCGCGCGCCCGGGCCAGGCCGCAGTGCTGGATATCCTGCGCAACGCCACCGAACTGTACCCGGCACTGGCCGGCGCCCAGGCCATTCGCACCTGGAGCGGTACCGAGGGCTATCTGCCCGATGACGAACCGGTGCTGGGCCCCAGCCTGTACCAGCCTGGCCTGCTGCATGGCTTCGGCTTTGCCGGTGCCGGCTTCCAGATTGGCCCGGCCGCCGGTGAAGCATTGGCGCAATGCATCCTGCACGGCGCGCCGGCAATCAGCCTGGCGGCCTTTTCCATCAACCGCTTTCAGCCCAACCACCACAAGGAAAACCTGTCATGACGCACAAGCAACGTTTGCTCGCCCTGTTCTGCACCGTGCCCGGCCTGTTCACCTGCCTGCCCGCCATGGCACAACCCACGCTGTACCTGGGCATGAACGGCGGCACCATGGAGCGGCTGTTCAGCGACAACATTCTGCCCAGGTTCGAGCAAGACAACGGGGTGAAGGTGGTGATCGTCCCCGGCACCTCGGCCGACATCCTGGCCAAGGTCCAGGCCACCCCGAACAAGCCGTCGATCCATGTGATGGTGCTGGATGACGGCATCATGTACCGCGCCATCGGCATGGGCCTGTGCAGCACGCTCAAGCCCAACCCGACCTTGGCCCAGTTGCCGGAAAAGGCCCTGATCAAGGACAAGGCCGCCGCAGTCAGCCTGGGTGTGACCGGGCTTGCCTACAACAGCCGCCTGTTCAAGGCCAATGGCTGGGCAGCGCCCACCTCGTGGAACGACCTGGCCGACCCGCGCTTCAAGGACAAGGTGGTGTTCCAGTCGATGGCATCGTCCACCTTCGGCCTGCATGGTTTCCTGATGTACAACCGCCTGCACGGCGGCAGCGATACCGACGTCAACCCGGGCTTCACGGCCTGGCAGAAGAACGTGGGGCCGAACGTGCTGGAGTACATCCCCAACTCGGCCAAGCTCTCGGAAATGGTGCAGACCGACGAAGCCGCGCTATTCCCGCTCACCCCCACCCAGGTAACAGCGCTGAAGCTCAAAGGCATCCCGGTAGAGTACGCCGCGCCCAAGGAAGGTGCCGTGGTGCTCAACCAGGCCGAATGTGTCACGGCCAACAACGACCAGCCGGAGCTTGCGCAGAAGCTCGCCGAGTTCCTGCTCAGCCCCGAGGCGCAGTCGCCGGCCCTGGAGCTGGGTGACCAGATCCCGTCCAACCCCAACACCCCAACCAGCGACAAGACCCGTGGCCAGGTCGCAGCCATGCAGACCTACCTGCAGACTGCCGTGACCATCGACTGGGACCAGGTCAACACCCAGCGCCCGGAATGGAACGCCCGCTGGAATCGCCAGATCGAGAGATAAACCAAGGGCCTGGCCCGCTACCACAGGTACAGCGCGCATCCAGACCAAAGCGCTGTCCCTGTGGGAGATCCCCCAGCCCTTTTGGGCTTCGCTGTCGCGCAGGTAACTCTGCCGGCAAGCGCGGCTCCCACAAAGAGCTGTGCTGGACCACGCGATGCAGCCGATTCCGGGGCTGCATGCGGTGGGCAATGACATGCACAGTGTGATAGGTGGGTATTACCCGAGTGGCGGGATTACCCTGGGGCCAGGGATGACGTTTGGTTACCTGGCTGGTAGAGCGTTGAGTTTGTACCGGCCCTGATCTTCATAACAGCGGCTCATCCGACTGCCTCCCCTGCGCCATCTTGGGTGGCTGTTGCAACAAACCTCGTGGCAATCGGAAGCCCTTGAAAGGCTCCTGGGTAATCGGGTTGAAGGCTTTCTCGGCATTCAACCGGTAGCGCATCACCCCGTCGCCCGCCCTGAAGCTCAAATCCACACTGGTTGCCGTCCTCCCATTGAGCGAGCCACGGCTGAGCAGGCGGAACATCGACCAAGGGCCGCGGTACTCCAGGCTGCTGCTATTTCCGTTCTGCCTGAGCAAGGTGAGGTTGCTGCGCACTTGCTGCCCTTGGGTATTGGGCCAGACGATACCGGCGATCTGGCTTGGGCCATGAGTGTAGGAAATCAACTGGCCATCCAGATCCAGCAAGCTGGTACGTTGATTCGCACTCAGCCCCAACGGCTCAATACTGAACTGCACACTCAGATTGCCGCGCTGATCGAAGAAGGTTTCACGGATGCGTTCAGCCAGCTCCAACTGCTCGATGACATCGTCGCGAATCAGCGACTGCCCGTGCTGACCGGACTGCAGGGCTTCGAGGTTTTCCTTCAGGAAGATCTTCAGGTACTGATCATTGAACTGTTGCAGACGCCCCTTTGGTCCGAAGAATGCTTCAAAGTCATCCAGGGAGGCATCGGGCGCCCTCACCACAAAGGGGTAGCGGCCTGCCAGGCGCTGCTGGAAGAAACTGTAAACCTCAGCATCCCAGCGGCGCTCCAACTCGCGCAGCGCTTCAACGTTCAGCACTTGCGCTGTCTGATCTGCCACCTTTCGGACTTGATGATTGACGGGTTCCGGCAAGCCCGTTGCCACTCGTTGCAAGGTACTGATCGGGTCGTGCCCTGTCATCGAGAAGCGCTGATGCACGGCTTGCAGAGCGGCCTTGCCTCGGTCCGGGCTGTCCTGCACTGCCTTGGCATAGTCATGTACGGCCGCAATGGCGGCGAGGGTCTCATCGTAGTAGCTCGGTTTTTCACCTGCTGCCTGCAACATGGCACTCAGGCCCGAAAATGCCCGCTGGATGGCCAACGCTTGCTGCATCTCGGGCTTGCTGCTTGCTGGTCGACGCGCTTCTGCCTCGCTCGGTATATCAAGCCCCGCTGGCAATGAAAGCACAGTGTTGTCCCTCACCGTATCCAGCAGCCGATGTAGCGGAGCAGCGGGCCCGGTCAATTGCTCCAGGATGGCGACACCATGGTCCAGATCTCGGAAATCAGCCACCGAAAAGGCATTCAAGGCACGCCGCCAGCTATCAATGTAATCGGTGCTGTACAGGCTGCGCAGGCGTTCTGTCAGCACATCACGATCGGTGTCCGAGTAATCGAGCTGACTTCGCTCGCCCAACGCCCACTGGTCGATCATCGCCATGTCGGCGAACCGCTGGCTACGCGGTTCAAAGTACTCCTTGAAGCCTCTGGCGGTGAGCATAGGCGCAAGCAAGACACCGTCATTGCCCAGCCTGGAGCCAGAAGCCGACTGATAGACCACATCGAACGCTGGCCCGACCTGATGACGCAGGTCCAAGCCTGTGTGCAGCTGCTCCTGGGCCTGTTGTTTGAGGCTTGCATAGACCCGCTCCGGCAGCGGCACCTTTCGCAAGGTCTGCTGCACCTCGGCGACACGCTGGCGGTAATGTTGCAGATCGGTATCGGCATAGGCCAAGGCGTATTGCAGATGCTGCATGAGGTTGCGCTGCAGTTGCCCCTGGCCCGGGAAAGCCTGTTGCCACTGGCGGGCCATCCAGTCCTCAACCCAACCTGGCCGGCGGTTCTGGCGATCCTCGAGCATCCGGTACACCCTGAGCGAGGCCATCTGCTGCTCACTGCCTGGGGAAGCCGCGCTCATGGCGTCGATCACGCCACTGGCCAAGGCCGGCAAGAAGCGCTTGGAGAGCAAGCTCAGGTAGGCCTCATCGATCGAGGGGCCAATGGTGCGCCCCTGGTACAGGCCAAATTCAGCAACACCCGGCCAGGCCGCTCGATAATCGCCAAATACCACTACTGCATCACGGATCTGGTCCAGTGGCTCCAGCAAGTTGCGCCCGGTCGGGTCCAGGCGCTGGTCCACCTGGTGACGGCTGTACTCCCGGCTCTTGGCAAGCACGCTGGCTGCCTTGGTGCCGTTGATATCGAAATAGCGCTGCCAGGTGGCGATGACGACACAGAACGCCAGGATACCTACACCGAAACCCATCCATGACAACTGGCGCTTGTTACGTGCCACCCTGACATTGTCGCCGGCGAGGCCGGCCTCCTGGTAGATGACTCTCCGGAAGGCCTGCTGAATGAAGTAGACCAATGACTTGCCTTGCGCCTTGCCTTCACGCAGGGGGAGCTTTGTCTCGTAGGGTTGAGCCGCCTCACGAACGAATGCATTGAGCATGTCACCTTGCTGCACCACCGACGAAAAATAGACGCCACGTACCAGTGCTGGTGTGGTAAACCGATCGCTCGCCAACGTTTCACGCAGGAAACCCATCAATATCGGGCGCAGGCCAACCAGTTGCGCATACAAGGAGAACAGCCGCGCCCGGGGCGGCGCACTGCCCAGCCCGTCAAGTTGGTCAAATACCTGCTCGAACAGCCCCCTGATCAAGCGACCGTAGCATTCATCGTATTCGTCCAACCAGGCGTCGAACGAATCGACCGCATCCAGTTTGAAGGTGAACCCTAGCAGTTTCTCCCGCCGGGAGGCCGAGAGCTTGCTGTAGAGCTGGTCGAAGCCATCCAGCAGATCGAATTTGGATAGCACCACATACAACGGCAGGCGCGAACCAAGCTGGCTACTCACCTCGTACAGACGCGTGCGCAGGACGTGGGCCAAAGCGATACGTTGCTCGGACGTACCATGAACCAGTGCCGGCAGGTCGATGACCAGTACTAATCCATTGAGGGCTCTCTGACTGCGATTGTGCAGTAGCCATTCCAGCAGGTGGTTCCACAACCTGGCTGGAGTTCCGGACGGCAGAGAAGATTCAGGGGCTTTCAAGTGCTCGGATAACGAGCCTGCCGATGCTTCCTGGCGGATGAAAACACCAGGTGGGTCGATGATCACCGCGTCATTGCTGACCCACCAGCCTACCGGGTAGGCAAGCACTTCAACCTGGTAGCCGCGCGCCTGGGCGCGGTCGATGCGGGTCAGGGAAAAATTCTGGTCGGTACGTTCAACGAAGCTGCTCTTGCCGGAATGTTCATCACCCAACACCAGGTACCACGGCAACCGGTACAAGGCTCTGCGCCCGCCGGCACTGTCGAGATATCGCGCAAGCCCCTGGTTCAATGCCTTCTCTTGGGCGTGGACAAGCGGTAACGCGCGATCCAGTTCGACGGCCACTGCCTCCTTGCGTTGCGCTTGCAGATGGCGAAAGCGCGTGCTCAATACAATAAGCCCGCAAAGTAGCGGTACCACCACGAGCACCAGGCTCGCCACCATGCGATGAGCCACCTCGGCTAGCGGTTGTTGGCTCACGCCACGTCCATTGCGGCCCGAGCCACCAGATGGCGATCAGCATCAGCACGGCGCCAAGCCCGAGCAGCAACGGCATCGCCAGGCCAATGCGGGTAACCAGGGGCAAGCCCCAGCGTTTGAGTGGTTTCCATAGTGGATTCATGAGGGCTCTGGATCCTTGTTCTGATCTGCCAATGCTGAAGATGTCGCATAGTGCTGAAGCCCCTGGAAAACCTCGGGTTCCCAGGCAGCAGCAGTGGTTTGCTGCATCGTCCTGGCTACGCCGGCGCACAATTCCCGGGCCAGCCAGGAAACACCTCGGGTCGTCAGCAAATCGGCGGCGATGAGCGTGGTGTGGGAGCGTTCACGAGGGGAATGGAGATCTGCTTGCATCCCTTGCAGCCTCAAGAGAACCTGCTCTACACCAATACCCTCCAGCTGAGAGACGAGCTCCTCCCGCAGACTGCGGAACTCCTGAAAAGCAGCGCCTTGGTCAGCCACTCTGGCTCTGCCTTTGAGCCAGGCCAGACATTGGCCATCGACGAACACCGTGCCATCGCTGAAGCACAGTTGCTGTAACGAAGGAAGGCGCTGTACAAACCGCGCGGTCGTACTGCGAATGGCCTCGCTGACCTCGGTCATCGCCAACTGCGACGCTACAGTCGCAGCCAGGAAGCTGCCGCGGATCCAATAAGGGGCTGCCGTGATGCTTTTCTCGATCCGATGCAGTAACGCCACATCAATCGAAGTACTGGTTGCAGCATTTTCGTAAGCAGCGACAACTTCCGGCGGTACCGCTATCAGTCCCGTGCAGTGCCGCTGTTTGACGGCAGGTGCGGTCTGGATATGGGCCCATAAGCCGAAGCGACGTAGCTGGTAGCCAACGGGGTCGTAGGGATCCTGTTGATTGATGAGTTCGGCCAAATTCAACACGGCACGGCGCGTTTCGCGCTCGTTGCCAATTGAAGGCCGGGGCACAGGCCTTGCAATGACGTCAGCCAGTGACGCTGGTTGGTCTGCTTGCAATCGGGGAGATGGGCGCAGCAGCCTCGCCGACACCATTGGCAAGGTCCGTGTGTTCAAGTAACAGCCGCTCCAGCTCACTCAGAACAGCCGCATCCAGTTGTGCGGCGTCTTGTTGCTGGATCAAACGCGTCAACGCATCCCGCGCGACCACTGCATGAGCAGGGGTGTACGTGAAACGGTCAAGACGCGGTAGCGCTTCGATCAAGCGATTAAGCACAAGGCCAACCAGTTTGCGCTTGCCCAGGAAGCCTTTGGGCCCCGGTTTTGGATGAGCGGCTTCCCAATAGCGTTCCACAATGCCGGCAAGCAACGCCAAAGTGACGCTCCAGCGCTCCCAGCAACCGCTGCGCAGCCACACGACACTCAGGTGTGCGACGATCCGCACGTGCTTGCACTGCTGGCCCAGATACTGACAAGACGCCTCTTCGATGTAGCTCCAGTCGATTGAAGCCTCCTGTAGCCCGCCCAGCTTGACCATCTCTTGATCAATGGCCTGGTAGGTTTCGTCCTCCATGTCGAACAGGCCAGCCGGTACTGCCGGATCGATCGGCATAAGCAACCGGGTGAGTTGCTCTTCCCCCCACCCAGTTACCAGCGACATGTGCTACGCGCCTTGCTGATCAGTGGGTCCAGCCCCTGGGCATCGAACACAAGGCCATCAACCTCGGGGTTGTCACTGAGCAGCCGTATGCGTTGAGCCCCGATCAACTTCTTGATCTGCTCGATGGCTGGCAGGCCCCGCCCCGCATCCAGCACCTGGCCGTTCTCCATCACCTGCCAGGGCCTTGCAACCGTTGATCCCCGCATGCCCTGCAACTGCACCTTCACCCATCTCGCGTCCAGGGGCCGCGCGCTGATCAACTGCAGCCTGGAGATGCCCTCCACGCAACTGATGGCCAGGTACGGGCGCAGGGCGGCCGATGCAATTGCCGGTGCTGAAATCACCAGACCATGCAACCGCCAATCCCCCTCATCCGTACTTGCGAGAAATGGTCAGGTCATCTGGCCCTCGCGCGGTTTCGTTTGCCATTACTCGTAGCACACTGGGTGCCTCTTGCTCGGCTGCAGACCACTGCCGCTTTGTTACATATGCGGGTGTATTCGCGGCCTCATCAAAACAAGCCAGACGCTCCACGTTAGACACAATTCGAGGGCAGTCCCGCACTGGGCTCGCAAACGCCGGCGGCAGGCCAAATATCAACGAGAGAACAATGCCACAGGAATAGCGGGCAATCATCTTAAGTCCACTCTCTTTGAAATAGTAAATACGTCCTACATGATAAGTAGCGCTTTCCTACAAGATCAGCCAAGCACACTGAACAAAGTACGAAACACCAAACCTGACGAAATCGACCGGAGCCTAGTACATTACCAACAAACAATACAAACAAATATTTTCTTACATCTTTTCACTCGACTCTCGCCACTTTTCGAGCGCATGGTTTTTATGCGCAACAAACTTGAGCACAGACACACGTTTATTATTAAACACGAACTTGTAGGACACTTCCTACATAAAAGGCGAAACAAGAAAAGGATATCAGGCAATGAGCAAGCCCTCCGGTTCCGTTGCGCCCAAAGAGCGCATCAATATCAAATACGTACCGGCCACCAGTGGCGAACAAGCCGAAGTAGAGCTACCTCACAAAATGCTTGTTTTAGGCGACTTCGGCCTGGGTGACAACCGCGCCCTGGAAGACCGTACGGTCATGCGCATTGACAAACACACCTTCAACAATGTGCTGAGCGATGCCGAGGTGCGCCTGGATATGTCGGTGCCATCCATGCTCAGCGCGGGCCCGGATGCGGAACTGGCAGTCAATCTGCGGTTCAAGTCGATCAACGACTTCGGCCCCGATGGCATCGCCCGTCAGGTACCGGAGCTGAACAAACTGCTTCAACTGCGCGAAGCGTTAGTCGCCCTGAAAGGCCCGCTGGGCAACGTGCCAACTTTCCGCAAGCAACTGCAACATCTGTTGAACGATGAGCACGCCCGCAAACAACTCGCGAAAGAACTCGACCTGGTGCTCGAGGCGCCAAAAGCAGACTGAGACAACGGAGCGTCCCAATGCCGAAGCCAAGCAATACTACCGTCGCCGCTGAAGTAACTACCGACACATTAAGCAACACCACCTTGCTCGACCAGCTGATGGCAGAAACCAAGTTGGTGCCTGCTCAAGAGGGCTATCAGGTTGCTCGCCAGGGTGTATCTGCGTTCATCGCCGAAATCCTCAAAAGCAATGACCCGGATCAACTGATCAACAAGCATCGCGTCGACCAGATGATTGCAGAGCTGGATCGGGTACTCAGCAAACAGATGGATGCCATTCTTCATCAGCCCAAGTTTCAACAGCTTGAATCCTCGTGGCGTAGCCTCAAGCTTCTGGTGGACCGCACGGACTTCCGCGAGAATATAAAGCTCGAAGTGTTGCATGTTTGCAAGGAAGACTTGCTCGATGACTTCGAGAACGCGGCCGACATCACCTGCAGTGGCGTTTACAAACACGTCTATACCGCAGGCTACGGCCAATTTGGCGGTGAACCAGTTGCCGCCATGGTCGGTAACTACAGCTTCGGCCCCTCCTCCCCGGACATCAAGCTACTGAGCTATATGGCCTCTGTCGGCGCCATGTCGCATGCGCCATTCCTGGCGGCGCCTTCTCCGGAGTTCTTCAACCTCAGCAGCTTTGAGGAATTGCCGAACCTCAAGGAGATCAAGGACATCTTCGCCGGCCCACGGCATGCCAAATGGCGTGCTTTCCGCGAAAGTGAAGATGCCCGTTACACCGCACTGACCGGGCCGCGCTTCATGCTTCGCTCCGCCTACCACCACCAGGAAAAAGCCATCGAGAGTTTCAACTACGACGAAAACATCGCCGGCCGGCATGACAACTACTTGTGGGGCAACTCCGCCTTCCTGCTGGCCAGCTGCATCAATGACAGTTTTGCCCGCTACCGCTGGTGCCCGAACATAATCGGCCCGCAGTCAGGCGGTGCTGTCGAAGACCTGCCGGTGCATCTATACGAATCCCTGGGGCAGCTACAGGCCAAAATTCCTACCGAGGTGCTGATATCCGATCGAAAAGAGTTCGAACTTGCCGAAGAGGGCTTCATCGCCCTGACCATGCGCAAGGACAGCGACAACGCCGCTTTCTTCTCGGCCAACTCGGTACAGAAACCGAAGAACTTCCCCAAGACACCTGAAGGCCTGCAGGCCCAGACCAACTACAAGCTCGGCACTCAGTTGCCCTACCTGTTCATCGTCAACCGGCTGGCCCACTACATCAAGGTGCTGCAGCGCGAGCAGATCGGCAGCTGGAAAGAACGCCGCGACCTTGAATGCGAGCTCAACAAATGGATCAAGCAGTATGTCGCCGATCAGGAGAACCCTTCTGCCGATGTACGCAGCCGCCGGCCGCTACGCGCTGCCAGCGTTGAAGTTTCAGACGTTGCCGGTGATCCAGGCTGGTACCAGGTCTCACTCGCCGTGCGCCCGCACTTCAAATACATGGGCGCCAACTTCGAAATCTCCCTGGTCGGGCGGCTCGACACGCAATGAGAGGCTTTTTTGATCGCTTGATGGCAGATCAGTCTGGCCATCGGGAGCCTTCTCGACAGGAGAACGCGTCCCACACCTTCGCCGCCATCAAGCGCCATCTCGAAACACTGCTCAACGCCCGCCAAGGTTGCTCACAGAGCAGCCCTGAGCTGGGCCTGCGCGACTTCAACGGGCACGACACGAGCAGAGGTGATCTGCTTGAGCAAGTGAGCGTTGATATTCGCCGCACCATCCAGCGCTTTGAACCCCGCATACAGGTGCATGCGCTCAAGGCAGTGCCCGATGGTCACACCCCGCTGGAGTTGCATTTCAGGCTGGACTGCCAGGTGCAGGTCAATGACCACACAGAACAGCTGCAACTGGAGCTGCTGGTCAACGGGCACAACCGCTATACCCGAGTGAGGTGACCCATGTCACTGAAGGACCGATTCAACGAAGAACTGCGCTACCTGCATGAATTGGGAAACGACTTCGCCAAGGACAACCCACAGCTGGCTCGGCTGCTTGGCGACGGCGGTAGCGACCCCGATGTCGAACGCCTGATGGAAGCCTTTGCGTTCCTGACGGCCAAGTTACGACTGAAGCTGGAAGACGACCTGCCAGAGCTGACACACCCTATGCTGCAGTTGCTGTGGCCCAACTACCTTCGGCCGCTGCCCAGTGTAACGATCATCCAGTTCACGCCACGCAAGCAATCGCTCAGCCAGTCCCAACAGATCCCCAAGGGTTCAAGGCTGTTCTCAAAACCCGTGGACGGTGTCACCTGTGAATTTCGCACCTGCACAGCAGTAAACATTCATCCGTTCGAAATCGACGCGGTAGGCGCAACCCAGGCCCTCGACCGTTCCGTGGTCAGCATCGATCTTCAAACCCTGGTCGAGCGGCCTTTGGATACCTTGGGCTGTGCCACCCTCGACTTCTACCTCAGCGGCGATCACCGCACCGCCCGCACGCTCTATTTATGGATCTCTCAATACCTAGAACATGTCAGCGTGACCATCAATGGCGAGGTTCGCCGATTGCCGGCCAGCAGCATCGCCTTTCCGGGTTTCAACCCTGATGAAGCCCTGCTGCCCTATCCTCAGAACGTCTTCGATGGCTACCGGATCCTGCAGGAGTACTTCATCTTCCCTCAGCGCTTTCACTTCTTCGCTGTCACCGGACTGGAACGCCTGTGGCCCGCAGAACAAAGCGCCAAGGTTCGTATCGAACTGCACTTCACCCGCCCGCTTCCCGACTCGCTGCGTGTCGGCAAGGCAGACTTCAGGCTGTTTTGCACACCTGCAGTCAACCTGTTCAAGCACAGCGCCGAGCCCATCGACCTGTCCAGCGACGTCGCTCAGTTCGAGTTGAAGCCTAAAGGCGCAGAGCGCCACGCTTACGAGATCTTCAGCATCGATGAGGTGATCAGTACCCGCACCACGACTGACGGCAGCACCGGCGAGCACCTGAGGACCTTCCGCCCCTTCGAGTCGTTCGCCCATGAAATCGAACATGTACAAGGGCGCACGGCGTTGTACTACCGCTACCGGCTCGAAGACTCCCTGCGCGGCGATGGCGTCACGCATTGCATCGCTTTCGTGCGCGCCGATGCCAACGCTTACATTGGCGAGCTGGAAACGGCGTCCATCGAACTGACCTGCACCAATCGCGACCTGCCACTGGCGTTGGGTATCGATGACATCAACGTGCTCACCGAGATCACACCGCCCCTGGCTACCTACACCAACATCTGCGTACCCACCCGCCCGTACAGGCCAGTGCTGGATGGCCAGTTGCAGTGGGCCTTGATCTCCAACATGTCGCTCAACTACCTGTCGCTACTCTCGGTCGACCCACTGAAAGCGGTCATTCGCGCCTATGACTTCGCCGCATTGCACGACATCCAGCAGACACGCACCACCCGCAAGCGCCTCGATGGCATCCGTGATGTGCACACAACACCCTTGGACTGGCTTATCAAGGGGCAACCCATTCGCGGCCTGCACACCCGGCTGAAGCTGGACCAGGCCGCCTTCCTCTGCGAAGGCGACTTGTACCTGTTCAGTAGCGTGCTCGCGCACTTCTTCGCGCTGTACGCCAGCATCAATTCCTTCCACAAACTGGAAGTGATCAACACCACCAATAACGAGCACTACACATGGCCAATCCAGACCGGCAAACAACCGCTGATCTAGCCGACAAGCTGCTCGCCGAAGCGTACCAGTACAACTTCTTCCAGTTGCTGGAGCGCTTGCACGGGCTGCATGGTGATGACCTTGAACCACGCTGGCCGAGCGAGGCCACCCGGTTGCGTGTACGCCTTGCCAGCGACCCGCGCCTGACCTTCCCCGTTTCGGACGTATACAAAGCCGAACGGATGCCCGGCGGGGAACAGCGCTATCGCGTATGCACCACCTTCATGGGTTTACACGGTACTGACTCGCCTTTACCCCCACCTATTACCTGGAGCAGGTGGCATACGAGCATGCACAAGGCATTGGTGTGCGGCCGGCTTTCTTCGATTTCTTCAACCACTACCTGCTCAGCCTGCTGCATCGCATCTGGCGTAAATATCGCTACTACATCCGCTTTCAGCCGGGAGCCACCGATGGGTTCTCACAGTACATCTTTGCCCTGCTTGGTTTGAACGACAAACAGCTACGAGGGGACACGGCACTGCCGTGGAGCCGGTTGCTCAGTTTTGCCGGTGTCATTGCCAGCCGCAGCCGTGCACCGGGAACGGTTGCCGGCATCATTGCCCACTGTTTCGACCTAAAGCATGTACAGATACGCGAGTTCGAAACCCGCTCAGTCCCCACTACGGCCACACAGCTTGTAAGTCTCGGGCGCAGCAACGGCGAGCTGGGCAACACGTTCATGGTCGGCAGCCGCACGCGCACCCGTAGCAGCAAGTTCACCATCGTGATCAGCGAACTGGACCAGGTGCAATTGCGCGACCTGCTCCCCAGCGGCATCAACTTCGGCCGTTTGCGCGCACTGATCGACTTTCTACTGCGTGATGGCCTGGCCTACGACCTGGAACTGCACCTGAAGCAAAACGCGCTGTCGTCATTCTGCCTGCACCGCAATCGAGGCGCCTATCTGGGCTGGACCAGCTTTGTCGATGACCGCCACGGCCAGATCAGCCCCGTCGTCCGGTTCCGGGGGCGCTCATGAATACATTGACCCTGAACATCACCAATCTCGACCAATTGCAGCACACCGTCACCGCGCGGCATCGGTTCGATTGCACGGGCGGCACCATCGGCAGCAAGGCTGCCACCTGGCGGATCAATGACCGTGACCAGACCGTTGCACCAATTCACTGCGAAATCCGCTGGATCGAGGGCAGCTTCTGTGCGATCGATCACTGCAATCGCACCTATCTGAACGACAGCCTCGTCAGCCTGGGAGCGCTATCTGCGAGACGGCTTGTTGAGGGTGATCAGCTTACGTATCGGCGCCTATCGACTGTTGGTTCAGTACTCACAAACCGATGCGGGCTCACTTGAGGACCTGTTCAGCCCTGCCCATAGGGTATTCGAACAGCTGATCGCCGATCTGCCGACGCAGACATGGCAACCGATGCCTCCAGCCGCCCGGGCTACCACTGAGATCTGCTCGGTGTTCGAGCCGGGCGTGGGGAATGATCCCTTGGCAGCATTGGATGCAGTAACCGTTATGGGGTTATCGCACGAAACCCCACTTCAGCGTCTGATTGCAGGAGGACGCTCATGACGCGGCATCCGCTCGCAGTCACCCTGCTGGCCGTGTTGATCGGGCTTTCAGGCTGCACGCCCCTGAGCAGAGTGAGCCAAGTGATCATGGACCCCTCGCTGCCCATTGGACCGCCCAAGGACCACCCAACCGAGGTCGCGTTCAGCATCAATGCCAGCCCTACCCTCAACGGCAACCCGTACAGCCTCGATATCGCAACTGAACATGAGAGCGTCCTGGAGCCAAGCCCCTACGCCGTGAGCCTGAGTGCGGGAGACCCCTATGTACTGACCGAAAAAGTCGGAACGTTGTTCGAATATCTCCAGGAGCAATTCCCCGCTATCTCGCCAGTCGTCATGGACGAGGGCGAAGACAATGACCTGGCTTATTCGCCACTGGAGGAAAGTACCCCCGGCAGTTACGACGACCCGACAGTCGTGCTTACCTTGCCGCGCACTACAACCCTGGCCACAGAGCCGCTCGCTACGCCCATTGCCATCAAGATCCTGCAGTTGAGCGACGACTCTCTGCTACGCAACAGCGTGTATCAATTGCTGGACAAGGACCCGGCCAAGGTCCTGCGCAGCACCTACATACGTGATGACGATTACCTGCTGCGCCCTGGCCAGTTCAAGTTCATCCCCTTTGCGCCCATCGAGCCCGAGACCCGCTTCGTAGCGGTAATCGGCGACTACCGAAGCCAGGAAAACGCAACCTGGCGCCAAGTGCTGCGCATTCCTCCACGCGGCCACCAGATCGTTCTGTCGGTGTTGGTCAACGACACGCAGATCCTGCTCAAGGAAGAAGACTGATGGCGCTACCAGTCCTGCCCTTTTCGCTTACTCACGCTGACATGGAGCGCACATGAGTTCACGTAATCCTGTCCTTTGGCCTGAGGGCCTTTTCGTCAAACCACAGCATTTCCAGCAGGCGGCCCGGGCTAGCGAAGCGGCCATGCACCAACGCCTTGGTAGCCTCAATGCAGCCCTTTACGGTTTCAGCGAACTTCAGCTGAATGACGAGTACCTCACCCTGGGCAAAATCGCCATTACCCGGGCCCGGGGCGTCATGCCAGACGGCACGGTGTTCGATATCCCCGCAGATCTTCCACCTCCACCACCGCTGGAAATCGAGGATGACGCTTCGAAGCACAGCGAAGTGTATCTATGTCTGCCCCTGCGCACCGATGGTGGCCGTGAAGTGAGCTGGCCCGACAATGCCGCCGACTTCCGCTACATCGCCCAGGCTCAGGAAATCAAGGATACCCATAGCGCTGACGGCGACCTGGTGCAGGTCGACCTGGCCGTCCCCAACCTGCAGCTCAAACGCAAGGCCGAAGACAGCAGCGCCTACTCCCGCCTGGCCTTGGCACGCATTCTGGAACGCCGCCCCGATGGCAGCCTGCAGCTGGATGAAGCGTTCTACCCCACCTGCGTGACAGTGCGGGCAATACCTGCGCTGCAACGATTTCTTGAGGAAATTACCAACACCATGCGCGAACGGGGGCGCAACCTTGCAGCACGCATTGGCGGAGCAGGCCAGTCTGGCATCGCCGATATTCGCGACTTCAATCTGCTGCAAGCCATGAACCGCTGGTGGCCCTGCTTCCAGCACCTGGCCAGGCAAGCGCAGACACACCCCGAACAGCTCTACCTGAGCATGAGCCAGGCCTGTGGCGAGTTCGTGACCTTTACCGACGAAAATCGGCTGCCGCAGGAATACCCCGCCTATCACCACACAGCGCTGCACACCTCGTTCAAGCCGCTGGAAGACACGCTACGCCGAGCACTAGGTACTGTCCTGCAACCGCGCGCCGTGTCGTTACCACTGCAGACACTGGACTACGGCGTGATGACGACCACGCTGGAGGACCGCCGGCTGATCGATGAGGCTGATTTTATCCTTGCGGTGCGCGCCCACCTGCCCCCTCAGGTGCTGCGCCAGATGTTCGTGCAGAAAGTCAAAGTCACTTCACTCGAATCACTGAACGAGCTGGTGCCATTGCAACTACCAGGTATCCCGTTGACCCCGTTACCGGTGGCGCCTCGCGACCTTCCTTTCCATGCAGGCTTCAACTACTTCGAACTGGATCGGCGTGACCCGGCGTGGGCACGCATGAAGACCGCGAGCGGCTTCGGTATCCACATTGCGGGCGACTTCCCCGGCCTTGAGCTGCAACTTTGGGCAATCAGGAGTGAATGAGATGGAAGAGAAAAGCAATGCCCCTATCGATACCACAAATGTCGAAGGCACGCGGCTGCACTCGAAGCTCAGGACGCCATTACCCGGTAACCCACCCACTTCGACAACGTCTGAAGCCCACGAGCAGAAGCCAAGACCAGAACCCGCTCACGAAGGCTACCCGGCTGATCCAGACTTCCAGCTACGGGGCGGCTACGACAATCTGATGCTGGATGCGGCTGCACCGCTGTTCGGCCTGGCCATACGCCTGCGCACCCTGGACGAACTGCCAAACATCAAAGATGTACACCAGAAAGTGCGCAAGCAGATCGAGAACATTCAGGAAGAAATAAGCCAACACGGCTACGAACCCGCTCAAGCGCTGGCGTATTCGTACGCTCTATGTCTGTACATCGATGAAGCGGTGATGGAACGACCCTGGGGCAAGAACAGCTGCTGGAGCCAGGAACCACTGCTCAGCATCTTCCACGACGAAACCTGGGGCGGGGAGAAATTTTTTACGGTGCTGTCCCGCCTGATGCAGGAGCCCGCTCGCTATCAGGACGTATTGGAATTCATGTACTTCGTGTTGTGCCTTGGCCTGAGGGGCAAGTACGCCATTGCGCCAAAGGGCGAAGAAACGCTGAACGCACTCATCCACCAACTTCACGGGATGCTACGTGAACTGCGCGGGCCTACCCCGGAAGACGTATGTGACCCCTACACCCATGTGGCTCCGCGCAATTTCCGTATGAACCGGCAATTGCCGTGGTGGAGCCCTTTGGTGATTTCCGTCCTTGCCATGGCCGTGGCCTATGGAATCTATAGCTATCGCCTGCACCTGATTACTACCGAGGTGCTGGAATCACTCAACGGAATTTTACAGCAATAAGTAGCTGAAGTTCGGCACCCGTGACTTCAACGAATTGGCGAGGCTCCGTCTCGTTAACAAGTCCATCGTTTCCGATGGCCACGCCTTTACAAATATTGGCGTGTACACCTACTGAAATCAGGAGCACATCATGGCATCACCAGCCTATTTAAAAATCACCGGCAAGGTACAAGGCAACATCAGTGAAGGCGCCAGTACTTCCGAGTCAATTGGCAATATTTATCAATCGGAGTTCGCCGATGAAATCATGGTGCAAAAAATCGAGCACGAGATAAACACACCGATCGACCCACAGAACGGCCAGCCCTCGGGAAAGCGCGTGCACGGCCCTTACAAAGTCACCTTCACCACCAACAAATCAAAGCCCTTGCTGCTGGAATCGATCTGCAAGGCAGAGTTGCTCCCAGAGGTTGTAATCACGCAATACAGAGCCACCAGCGAAGATCCAAACGAGTTGTATTACAGAACCACGCTTACGGACGCGACCATCATCAAACTTAGAACCGAGCAACCCCACGCACAAGAAGACACACCCACGCCCCGACACCAAGAGGTTGAAGTCTGGTTCTCCTACCGGAAAATTACTGAATGCCATGAGGTCTGCGGCACCGAAGGATCCGATGACTGGCAAAAGACTTGAAACACCAGCACTCCACTGAGGCATTGAGTGTTCCGGGCAGATCTACTGCCTGGACACCCTTAAACTATCAGACGGCAGACAAGGAATTCTTATGCCTAGCCAATCTGACCTGCATTACAGCTTTCGACCTCTCGCTAGCCGGTTAGAGTTCGAGGTGGTTTCCTTTACCCTCAAGGAAGGTATCAGCACTAATTTCCAATTAGAGCTGGAATTGATCAGCCATGAAAACGATTTAGACTTCGGTCAATTGCTCGATAAACCTGCACTGTTCACCATCTCCCGTGCAAACTGCCCTTTGCGACATATCCATGGTCTGATCAGCACGTTCAACCAAGGCGATAGTGGCCCTCATCGCACACGCTACAGCGCGGTAGTCGAACCACAACTGGCGCGCGCCAACCTGCGCTCGAACTGGCGTATTTTCCAGCATAAGACCGTTCCGCAAATACTGGAACTGATGCTCAAGCGCCAAGGCATCGCACAGTACGAGCTGCGGGCAAGCTTGGACCACCAGATTCGCGAATTCTGTGTTCAGGCCGGCGAAACAGACCTTGCATTCATCGCTCGCCTGGCTGCTGAAGAAGGCTTCGTCTACCGCTTCGAGCACAGTGAAAAGCTTCACAAACTGATCATCACTGACCGGCTGCAATCGCTCGGTCTGATCACCCATGGGGTTAAAAAGGCCAAGGATGAAGACGAGAGCGTTCATGAAGTGGACGGGCTGCTCGATCCCAATACAGTCCTCTATCAAGCCAATAGCGGTGGCGCCCAGGCGAAACCCTGCCTGCGGCGCTTGCGCTACAGCGAACAGGTGCGCACGGCACGTCAGGTTCAGCGCGACTACACCTTCACCAACCCGGCCTATCGCCAGGAACACAGCGCCGCCGGCCCCTTCCTGGAACATCAATCCAGCGAGTACGAATGCTTCGATTACCCGGGCCGCTACAAGCGCGATGCCGTTGGCAAACCGTTCACCGAAAACCGCATCACCGCACTGCGACACGATGTACGTGTTGCCGAAGTCGGGGGTGATGATGTACGCCTGCAACCCGGTCTCGGTTTCACACTTGTGGGCCACCCGCGCGCTGATTTCAACGTGCATTGGCGAGTAACTACGGTCACTCATGAAGGCAGCCAGTTCACCAGCCTGCAAGAGGAAGCCGCCGGCGTCGACCAGAGCACACGCTACGAGCAGATTGCACAGCTCGTCCCCGGCAGAACGGAGTGGCGTCCTGCCCCTCTGGATAAACCCCGCGTCGATGGGCCACACATGGCGACCGTCGTGGGCCCACGCGGTGAAGAGATCTATTGCGATGAATGGGGCAGAGTCAAGGTCAGCTTCCCTTGGGACCGCGAAAGCCAGGACAACGAATTCAGCTCCTGCTGGGTGCGGGTATCCCAGGGCTGGGCCGGTGGCAGTTGGGGCTCGATGGCTATTCCACGTATTGGTCAGGACGTGATCATCCAGTACGTCAATGGCGACCCCGACCAGCCAATGATCACCGGGCGCACCTACTGCGGTAACCAGTTGCCGCCCTACGACCTGCCCAGATACAAAACACGCATGACGATCAAAAGCCAGACGCATAAGGGCGATGGCTTCAACGAACTGCGTTTTGAAGATGAACTGGGCCAGGAAGAGGTCTTCATCCACGCACAGAAAGACCAGAACATTGTGGTCAAGCACGATGAGACGACGCAGGTCGGCAATGACCGCACGGAACAGGTCAATAACGACGAATCGATTCTGATTGGCCGTGACCGCACTGAAACGGTTGGCAATGATGAGCGCGTCACCATTGGGCATGACGCCGCTCTCGACATCGGTCGAAACCAGACAATCAAGATAGCCAAGGATCGTATTGAAGCTATCGGCAATCACCGCCACGACCAGATCGCAGCCAATCACCACACCAGTATCGGCGGCAACCTCGAGCAGCAGGTCGAGGGGCATGCCGAGCTTGAAGCCCGGGGCGAAATCCGCAGGCGTACCCGCCGTTATGAGCTTCGCACAGCAGAAGCGGTGATCATCCAGGGCCCTGGGGGCTCCATTCAGATCGATGACACAGGCATCACCCTGGACAGCCCGACAATACGCATCAACGGCCAGATGCTGCAATCGGCAGATGGGGCAACCAACCTGTTTTCCATCAGCGGTGCGCCGGTCAATGGCAACCCGCTGGATCGTCAGTGCGGGCGCCGCCCCGATGGTTCCTGCCCGTTGCCCGACTGCCGTTGCATCAGGGGGCCCGGTCGATGAAAACAGCGCCCTCCAACACGCTGCCAAGCGTACATTTCGGGAGCAATGCGCGCTTTCTGTTGCTCATGACCATTGTGCTCGAGCACTCGGCCTACCGGCCAATAACCCAGATACTCCCGAATGGCGAGCTGGTCCCGGCCTATGCCCCTTCGGTACTTGAACTTATCAATGAAGTCAGCCGCAACACCCAGCATGCCTGGCTATGGCGGGGCAGTGCGGTGGATGACCGCCATGACTTTGGCCCGTTGCTGGTAAACGTGTCAGACGCACCCGAACTGCTTGCCCATGCGATATCTACCTGGATGCCCATTGGCGGTGCCATCGCGCTGAATGCCGATATCGGCTTTGCCGAGCTGGCAGACCATTTCTCCAGCCTTGTACAAATCGCGCTTCCGGGGCAGGGGCTGGCCACTTTCCAGTTCAGGCCAGACCACCTTGCAGCCTGGCTGGATGCGCTGGATGACGACCATCGGACTACCTGGCTTGGGCCTGTGTGTTCGCTGGCCTGGCGAGTCAACTGGGGGCCGGCTCACGAGTGGAAAACACTTGAACGCAGCCCGACTACTGCCCGTTCTTTTTCGCAAGCCCCACTCTCCCTGCGCAAACTTGAACTTGAGCGGCTGCAAGCAGGCATGCATGAGCATTTCGTGCTCACGTTGGCACACGAGGTGTTAGCGCTGCCGCAACACGACCGCCACACACTGGCCGATATCAGGCACTGGATTGAAAGCCTGCTGCCGCAACTGAAAGCCCTCAACTTTCGCGACGAGGAAGTCGCCGGGCAGTTCATCAGGCTGATTGCCAGGCACATGTGGCTCATGAGCAACGATGAGGCCGGGAAGATCTACACCAACCTCAAGAAGTCACCCCAGAGCCGCCTCTACGAACTGCACGCATTGATCGAAAGCAAGGAGCCCGTTCATGAATGACGCTAGTGTCAGTAGCGCCACCTCCGGCCCTGCCTGTAGCGCACGCATCCCCATCCTGCCGGTGCGCTACGCCATCGTGCCACGCACCGGCGACATGCCTGCCTGCCGCTATGCCGATGCAGGCTTCAACCTCGAACAAGGCTTCGGGCCGCTGCAACACTCTGCCTACACCCTGCGCGCGCTGCGCCCGGGCTATGTCTACGTGTTCATGCGAGGCGCTCTGGGCCAGAAGCTGGTCATTCACGAGTACGTCGGCGCGGGCCTTTACAAGGAGCTGCGCTACCGCGGGCTGGACGACTACCACCGGCGTGACCGCTACCTGTCCAGCCGCAGGACATGGGCTGGGTGTGGGCCGATACCTGCCCCGATACCGCCGAGGAAGTGTGGATCGGCTACAGCCCGCACCTGTGGACCAACGCCATGACCGCCCGAATCACCAGTTCAGCAGCCTTGCGCCAACGGCACATGCGCCAGCTGGACATGGCCGAACTGATAGCCGGCAACCAGGCTCCTCAACCCAGCCCCATGTCTTGCCGGTCAGCGCCCTGCAAACCTGGGTCGAAGACTTCAAGCCGACCGAGCGGCGCATGCCCCTGACCTGGAGCAGCGACCCGATCAACGAAACCTTGCCCATCGGCAACCTCGTTGCCATCGGCCGACACTACCCCTACACCCAGCCGAAGGTACCGGTAGTGGTGGCGCTCACCGATGCCGAAGGCATGGCCCTGGACCTGAGCCTGACGGTGTCGGCCTACCAGCATCAACTGCGCGACCTGATGCCCGCCGAACAGCTGCAGCACATGAAGCCGACACAAGGGCCCGAACAGGAACGCGTGCCTGCGTGCTACAGACTGGATGCCGAGCAACTGAGCGTGCAAAGCCGCGATTTCCACCACCGCAACCTGGTGGCCCTGCTGCTGAACAAGACGCTGGAAAGCCTGTACCCGGCGGATGCCCCTTCATTGGAACTGGCCGAGTTCCGGCTTGGCACCGAGCGTCGCGGCCCCGCCCTGTCGCCATCCGAGTCACGTTTTCAGGCCCTCACCCACAAAGACTATTCCCCCAACGGCGCCCGCCTGGCACAGCGCCTCGACCTCGCCAAGTACCGGCACTTCCTCACCGAGCGGGATGAACTGGAACGCCGGATCATTGCGTTGCGCAACCAGGCCCTGCAAGCCAGCCACGACCATGACGCCTGGCTCGGGACCGCCGAACCTCAACACGTCGATAACCCCTACAGCCTGGCTGCGGCCCTGGCCTGCTACGACCGCGACGAAATCACGTCCGCGCGCGGGCTGGAAATATCTTTGGCGTTACTGATTCAGTCGATGGGCCAGCCGGCGCCCGGTACCGAAGAACAGGACCCGCGGCTCGAACGCCTTGAGCAGTGGCTGGACCAGCACGAGAGCCCGCTGTACACCGCCCTGGCGCCGTTCAACCCGTTCAAGGACAAGGCGGATGCGGTTGGCAGCTTGTTCGGCGCCAGCGATAACGTGATCCAAGGGTTGGCGGGTCGCTTTCCGGCCATGGCCGACATCACCGACCTCACCGCCCAGTCGGTCACCACCGTGGTGCTCAAGCGCCTGCGTGGGCAGACCAGGTGGGATGCCAGTCATGGCCTGCGTCAGCAAGTGTTGTTGGCGGCGCGTGAGGCTAACGCCGAGAAAGCGCTGGGGTTGCTGGCAGCGCGCTACCAGATCACCGGGCAGGCCATTCGGGATAATCCGTTCAGTCAGGAGGTGGAGAAGTACCTGAAGAGCGGCATGGCGCAGGTTGAAGAGATGAAACAACTGCGCATCTCGGGAAGCCGAACGGTATCAATCGAAATGACCACTACCGTGCGCGTCAAACCCAACTTTCTCGGGTTACTGACAGCAGGCGTTGGCGGTGGATTGAACGCGGGGATGCTGTGGTTCAACGTGATTTCGCTCAAGACTGCCTACAACAGCCTCCAGCAGAGCGATGCACCGGAATACACCATGGGGTTCGCTTCATCGATTTTCGGGGTGATCGGTGCGGCGGCAGCGACATTGGTCAGCGTGCGCGCGACGCAAAAGGCCGTCATGCTGAGGTTGAGTTCAACGGCGCCCGGCATGGCCTATGGCAATGGGATTATAAAATTCTTAAGCAGTAATTTGTTTGCGCGTTTAGCAGGATATCCTTCAATAGTATTTGGTCTGTTCTCTGATGGGTCCAAGGGTTTTCGCCAGTTCAAAAACGGTGACTCTACTGCTGGCAGATACACATTTGCTGGTGGATTAACCATGGCGATTGGCTCTGCTGTCGTCCTTGAGGCCGGACTTGCTGTTGCGGGCGCTACATCGGTTGTGCCCTTCGCCGGATGGGCCGCAGCTGCCCTTGTTCTGGTAGGAACAGCCATCATCGCTGGAGGTCTCTATCTCCATGCCAGGGCACATGAGCGACTTCACAGCCCAATAGAATTGTGGGCAGCACGTAGCGTCTTCGGTAATCGCGTCAACGACGGAGAGGTGCGCCCTGACATTACCTTAGACCACGTAAAGAAACTCCCGGCTTTCAACTCACCAGAAATAGAAATCAAAGCTTGGCACAATGAGCATTACGGACCGAAGCTATTATCCGCCGAGCAGGCCCAATCACTCGGACTAACTAAAGTCGACACCAGATGGCATCAGAGCAATCACTGGTCTCCGCCAAACTGGACAGCTATCACTCACAACAAAGTAGCCACATCTCAACCAACCGTTGAGTTCACAGTACTGCTGCCTGGTTTCGTGCTTGGAGTAAGCGAGTGGTCAGGAGGCTTGAGCACCCTCCGTAACGACCAAGGAATGGACGTTTTTCCAATCGACCCGACCGGTCACATTGTAGGTGCTGGCTTAGTTCTGCATTTCGAGAACACGCTAGGCACCCAAGATCATGTTTCACTGCATCTAGCCTACAGCGCCAATCAAGGGTTGGATGAAGATAGTGAGACCCTGTCAATTTTTCGTCTCGAGCGCTGATCATGGCAACCATCTGGATATTCAACTCAACGTCAGACTCCGGGCATAAACCTGCCATTGGCGGGCAGCTGGTAAAAGTATCAAAAAACACCTTATGCTTACGTAATCCATGGGTAACAGACTCCGTATTCATGGGGAAATTATACTGCACAATGACAATCGCACTACTGATTGGTTTTTACCCCTACCTCATTCCAAGTATCCCAGATCTGTACACTGAAGACACTGTATTGTTGTTATTGTTTTTAACAGCCCCCTTCATATTCACTCCTTTTCTGATCTATCGAATCTACTTTATAAAAGGCTTATCAAGTTTTTGCCTCAACCGCTTAACTCAAAAAATCTATTACCAGCGCTTGAATAAAGTATTAGTTTTTGAATGGAGCAATACGGGGGGTGGAATATTCAAACGCACCGAATACGGCGGCTCATCCTTCAGCACCAGCTATGCCCTCGCCTTCGCCCCTCGCCAAGCGGACGGCAGTCTCCACCAAAAGGATTGCCTCTGGGTCGACAGCAACGAACCCACCGAACCCGGCGTCAAGCACGTTGCCGAAGTCTGGGAATACCTCCGCCACTTCATGGATCACGGCCCGGACAAGCTCCCCCCGCCCGGCGAACCCAACTGGTGGCACAAGCCGCTACACGCCATCTGCCTGACCCCGGCAGAAGCCTGGCGCCACTACGCCCCCTGGCGTACCGGCGAACCCGGTGAAATGCAAGGCAAGAAGAACTGGCAACTGCCGTTCTGGGCCGTACTGTTCCCCTACAACATCACGCTGGCGATCTGCTGGTACGGCATCTGTTGCCTGTTCAATGTCCGAGCAGCCCCACCGCCCCCAGAAGCATTTGAGGAAGCCCCAGCGCATTCAACCAAAAGGAAACGTACATGAACGACGCCTCCGTCAACTGGATCCTCTCGAGCTCAACTTGCTCAATACACACTACAAAACAACGCCATTTCGCGATTCACCCTGCCTACGGTACCAATCACGGGTTGGACAAAGACAATGACATCCATTCAACTTTCCGTTTTGAGCGCTGATCATGGCTACCATATGGCTATTCAACACGACATCCGACTCAGGTCATAACCCTGCTATTGGTGGACAGCTATTAAGCTTATCAAAAAATACTTTATGCCTGCGAAACCCTTGGGTAACAGACTCTGTTTTCATGGGAAAGCTGTACTGCGCAATGATTATCGTATTGATGATTGGCCTATACCCTGACTTACTATCCAGCGAAGCCTGGGGCCCATACACCTTCAGCCTCATCCTGATTGGTGGAACAGTGATTGGACCTTTTATTTTTCTTCCGTTTCTGGTTTATCGAATATATTTCATAAAACGATTATCAAGCTTCTGCCTTAACCGGGAAACTAAAAAAATCTACTATCAACGCTTGAGTAAAGTACTAGTCTTTGATTGGGGTAATACCGGAGGGGGGATTTTCAAGCGCACTGAGTTTGGCGGTTCATCGTTCAGCACCAGCTATGCCCTCGCCTTCGCCCCTCGCCGGGAGGACGGCAGCCTCCACCAAAAGGATTGCCTCTGGGTCGACAGCAACGACCCCACCGAACCCGGCGTCAAGCACGTTGCCGAAGTCTGGGAATACCTCCGCCACTTCATGGATCACGGCCCGGACAAGCTCCCCTCGCCCGGCGAACCCAACTGGTGGCACAAGCCACTGCACGCAATCTGCCTGACCCCGGCAGAAGCCTGGCGCCACTACGCCCCCTGGCGTACCGGCGAACCCGGTGAAATGCAAGGCAAGAAGAACTGGCAACTGCCGTTCTGGGCCGTACTGTTCCCCTACAACATCACGCTGGCGATCTGCTGGTACGGCATCTGTCGCCTGTTCAATGTCCGGGCAGCCCCACCGCCCCCAGAAGCATTTGAGGAAGCCCCAGCGCATTCAACCAAAAGGAAACGTACATGAACGACGCCTCCGTCAACTGGATCCTCTCGAGCCCAACTTGCTCAATACACACTACAAAACAACGCCATTTCGCGATTCACCCTGCCTACGGTACCAATCACGGGTTGGACAAAGTCAATGACATCCATTCAACTTTCCGTTTTGAGCACTGATCATGGCTACCATATGGCTATTCAATACAACATCCGATTCAGGTCATAAACCTGCTATTGGTGGACAGCTATTAAGCACATCCAAAAACACCTTGCGCCTGCAAAATCCCTGGACAACAGACTCAGTTTTCATGGGAAAGTTGTACTGCGCAATGATGATTGGGTTGATGATTGGATTTTACCCACTTCTACTATCCAGAAACATTTCGGAGATGTATGAATCCGCCCCATTATTGGCATCTGGATTTTTTCTTATGCCCCTTCACTTTCCTCCCCTTTTTCATTTATCGAATATATCTCATAAAAGGCTTGTCAAGCATCTGCCTCAACAGAGCCTCCAAGAAAATATACTACCAACGATTGAGCAAAGTAATAGTTTTTGATTGGAATAACACCGGCGGAGGTCTCTTCAAACGCACTGAATTCAGTGGTTCATCGTTCAGCACCAGCTATGCCCTCGCCTTCGCCCCTCGCCGGGCGGACGGCAGCCTCTACCAAAAGGATTGCCTCTGGGTCGACAGCAACGAGCCCACCGAGCCCGGCGTCAAGCACGTTGCCGAAGTCTGGGAATACCTCCGCCACTTCATGGATCACGGCCCGGACAAGCTCCCCCCGCCCGGCGAACCCAACTGGTGGCACAAGCCGCTGCATGCCATCTGCCTGACCCCGGCAGAGGCCTGGCGCCACTACGCCCCCTGGCGAACCGGCGAACCCGGTGAAATGCAGGGCAAGAAGAACTGGCAATTGCCGTTCTGGGCCGTACTGTTTCCTTACAACCTGACCGTCGCCATCGCTTGGTACTTCGTCTGCAAGCTTTTCAATGTCCGGGCAGCGCCACCACCGGCAGAGGCCTTCGAAGGAGTACCTGCTAACCCCGAATGACCACCACCTCAAGGTATTCACTCGGCACCACCAATGACCCAGAGCCCCCCACATTACTTTCATTCAGCAACTGGGTCAGATCCCGCTCCAGCGCCCTGGCCGCCTCCGGCTCCAGCGAGGCAAACGCCTTGTGCACCGGCCCGTACCACGTGCGGAACACTTCGATGAAATGCGCCGCCGAGCGATAGCGGAAGTTGAAGTGCTGGCGGCTGACCTTCAATTCGCCTAGCGCCGCCTCGAACATAACGCGCAACTGTTCTTCATCACCCCAGCGTGAAGGCGGCAGAGCCCCGGCTGGTGGCGGCACATGCCGCCCGAGGGTCTTGAACATCTGCCCGACGAAGCCTTGCGGGGTCCAGTTGGCCAGCCCGATCCGGCCACCGGGCCGGCACACTCGAGCCAACTCGCGCGCGGCCTGGGCCTGGTCGGGGGCGAACATCACGCCGAAGGTGGAAAGCACGGCATCGAAGGTGCCGTCGGCAAATGGCAGCGCTTCGGCATCGGCGGTCTGGAACACCACGTTGAGGTGCTCGGCCCGCGCCCGTTCTTCGCCGCGCTTGAGCAATTCGGGCACATAGTCGGTGGAGGTGACACGGCAACCGCGCCGGGCGGCGGCCAGGGTGGCATTGCCGTTGCCGGCGGCGACATCCAGCACCTGCTCGTCCCAGCGCAGGTCACAGGCTTCGGCCAGGCGCTCGCCAACCAGTTGCAGGGTGGTGCCGATTACCGCGTAGTCGCCACTGGCCCACGCGGCTTGCTGGCGGGCTTTGAGGGCATTGGTATCCAAAGGGGTGCTCATGGTCTGCGCCTTCTTGTCGTGCGCGGCCGAGGTCCTTCTGGCGGTCAACGCGCCATGGATTCAGGGGATAGGAGCAAAACGCTACGCGCCTGGCAGGCGAAACGGCAAGACAGATTGGGGATAGCGGCAAGAACAAAGCGCTATATGAAGGCTACCGGGCCCAATCGCCGGCAAGCCACCACCCCTTCAAGTATCACCATACAAGCGGCTTTAGCCGCGAAGAATCCAACGCGGTGCATGGCACCGGTTGCGCCGGTGTTCGCGGCTAAAGCCGCTCCCACAGTGTCCCTGCCCATTCAATGAGTTATGTGCAGTTCTATGAGAGCTGGCTTGCCGGCGATGAGGCCAGAACAGGCAGTACAAGATAGCGATTGGAGCACTGCGGCTATCAGGCGAACTTGGCCCGGGCCGCGTGCAGCTTCTTGTAGCTTTCAACAAGGCGCAGGTGGCGATCGAGGCCTTCAAGCTTCATACTGGTCGGCGTCAGGCCATGGAAGCGCACGCTGCCGTCCACCGAACCCAGCACCGCGTCCATGCGCGGGTTACCGAACATACGGCGGAAGTTGGCTTCGTAGTCGTCCATTTCCAGCTCGTCGTCCAGCAGCACTTCCAGCACCACGTTCAGCGCCTGGTAGAACAGCCCGCGCTCGACGGTGTTGTCGTTGAACTGCAGGAACGCTTCGACCAGCTCCTTGGCATCCTCGAAGCGCTGCACCGCCAGGCAGATCAGCAACTTCAACTCGAGAATGGTCAGCTGGCCCCACACCGTGTTCTCGTCGAACTCCACGCCAATCAGCGTGGTAATGGTGGTGTAGTCATCCACATCGCAGTTGTCCAGGCGCTTGAGCAGCAGCTTGAGGGAACGGTTGTCGAGGCTGTGCAGGTTGAGGATGTCGGCGCGGAACGACAAGGCGCGGTTGGTGTTGTCCCAGATCAGGTCCTCGACCGGGTAGATCTCCGAATAACCCGGCACCAGGATACGGCAGGCGGTAGCGCCAAGGTTGTCGTACACCGCCATGTACACTTCCTTGCCCAGGTCTTCGAGGATGCCGAACAGGGTCGCGGCTTCCTGCACGTTGGAATCCTCGCCGTGACCGGAGAAGTCCCACTCGACGAATTCGAAGTCGGCCTTGGCACTGAAGAAGCGCCACGACACCACGCCGCTGGAGTCGATGAAGTGCTCCACGAAGTTGTTCGGCTCGGTCAGCGCGTGGCTTTCGAAGGTCGGTTGCGGCAGGTCGTTCAAGCCTTCGAAGCTACGCCCCTGCAGCAGTTCGGTGAGGCTGCGCTCCAGCGCCACCTCCAGGCTCGGGTGGGCGCCGAACGAAGCGAACACGCCACCGGTGCGCGGGTTCATCAAGGTCACGCACATCACCGGGAACTCGCCCCCCAGCGACGCATCCTTGACCAGCACGGGGAAGCCCTGCTCTTCCAGGCCCTGGATGCCGGCGACGATGGCCGGGTACTTGGCCAGCACCTCCTGCGGCACATCCGGCAGGCACAGCTCGCCTTCGAGGATTTCGCGCTTCACCGCGCGCTCGAAGATTTCCGACAGGCACTGCACCTGCGCCTCGGCCAAGGTGTTGCCGGCGCTCATGCCGTTGCTGAGGAACAGGTTTTCGATCAGGTTGGACGGGAAGTACACCACCTGCTGGTCGGACTGGCGCACGAACGGCAACGAGCAGATGCCGCGCGCGGTGTTGCCCGAGTTGGTGTCGTAAAGGTGCGAGCCACGCAATTCACCGTCCGGGTTGTAGATGGCCAGGCAGTGCTCATCGAGAATCTCGGCCGGCAGCGCATCGCGCGGGCCGGGTTTGAACCACTGCTCGTTCGGGTAGTGCACGAACGGCGCGTTGGCCAGGTCCTCACCCCAGAACTGGTCGTTATAGAAGAAGTTGCAGTTCAACCGCTCGATGAACTCGCCCAGCGCCGAGGCCAGCGCTGCCTCCTTTGTCGCGCCCTTGCCGTTGGTGAAGCACATCGGCGACTGGGCGTCGCGCACGTGCAGCGACCACACGTTAGGCACGATGTTGCGCCACGAGGCGATTTCGATCTTCATCCCCAGCCCGGCGAGGATGCCCGACATGTTGGCGATGGTCTGCTCAAGCGGCAGGTCCTTGCCGGGGATGTAGGTGCTGGTGTCCGCCACCGGCATCAGCAGGCCCTGGGCATCGGCATCGAGGTTGTCGACCACTTCGATAACGAACTCGGGGCCGGTCTGCACGACCTTCTTCACCGTGCAGCGGTCGATGGAGCGCAGGATGCCCTGGCGGTCCTTCTCGGAAATGTCCTCGGGCAGTTCGACCTGAATCTTGAAGACCTGGTTGTAGCGGTTTTCCGGGTCGACGATGTTGTTCTGCGACAGGCGAATGTTTTCGGTAGGGATGTCGCGGGTCTGGCAGTACAGCTTGACAAAGTAAGCCGCGCACAAGGCCGAAGACGCCAGGAAATAGTCGAACGGCCCCGGGGCCGAGCCATCCCCTTTGTAGCGGATCGGTTGGTCGGCGATCACCGTGAAGTCGTCGAACTTGGCTTCGAGACGGAGATTGTCGAGAAAATTGACCTTGATTTCCATGCGGGATTACCGTGATTTAAGCGTGCAAAACGAAATTGGCCGGCATTATCCGGGTTTTTCTGCCGGAAGTCCTGTTTGCCTGACCGGCCCTATCGCCGGCAAGCCGGCTCCCACAGGGATCGCGCCAGCTTTTAGAAATTGAGCAAGACAGTTGCTACCACAGGGAACGCAGATCACACGGGCCGAGTGGCTTGCAGGCATTCGTCCGACATCTGCTACAAAACCAGGCGCAACCCGATGACCACCTGGGCAAAGCCGAAGGTGCCGATAGCGACTGCGGACATTGCTGAGATGACCCGCATGAACGAGACGGACATCTTCTTGCGCAAAGCCGCCGTCAGCCCACTCAGGCAAAGCCACCAGGCAGCAGAGCCCAAGAAGACTCCAGCCAGCATCGAGCAAGTGCCAAACCACATTGCTTCACCCGCCTGCGGCTCGCCGGACAGCGGGTCGAGTGCCGCAAAAATGGCAATGAAGGCCAATATTGTCATGGGGTTGGACAGGGTTAACCCGAACGCTGTCAGGAAGTCGCGAGTGAGTTCCGTAGAGGCTACCGCCTCTGCTGCATGCTTGGGGTTCAGCGCGTCGCGGGCAATGCCCCAGGCCAGCCACACCAGGAACGCACCACCCACCACCTTCAGAAATATTGCCAGCGACGGTGCAGACAGGGCGACCCCGGTAATGCCAATTGCCCCAAGCAACCCATAGAGGGTATCGGCGCTTGCAGCCCCTAGCCCTGTCGCAAGCCCTGAGCGAAAGCCACGCTTCAGGCTCCGCTGGACGCAGAGCAGGCCAATCGGGCCGACCGGTGCAGCGATTGAAAAGCCAATAACAAACGCCTTGATGAACAACATGAGCCCCTCCATACGGTGCGCTTCGGTCATGGAGGCATGGTAGGCATAGCTCGGGTGGGGCAGAATGGGTTTTCCAAGGAAAATTCTTCTTTTGCCTAAGGAATTAAGCCACATGGATGATATTGACTGGAAAATCCTTGAACGCCTTCAGGGCAATGGTCGCATGACCTATACAGAGCTTGCACGGCATGTCCACCTCTCGGTGCCTGCCGTCACCGAGCGTGTCAGGCGCCTTGAGGAAGACGGCGTGATCGAGGGCTACGCGGCGCGGGTCAACCCGATAAAAGCGGGTTATCTGGTTGGGGCAATGCTGGCCATGACAGTACCCCAACCGGCTAAAGCAAAATTCCTCAAGCTGTTAGGTTCGATTCCGGAAGTGCTGGAGTGTCATCACATAACAGGCGCAGATTCCTACATCTTCCGTGTAGTCGCCGCCAGCATGACCGATCTGGAGCGACTAATCGAAAGGATCAACATCTATGGAGAAACGCGAACGTCCATCGTGATGTCTACCCCGATCCCCGCACGGGCACTTGAACGCCCCACTCGATCGTGACCCGGAATGGTTCGAAGGGACATGCCGGGCACAGCCTCAAGCGTTGGCCGACAGCTGACGCGGAGCACGCACACCCCACAACCAGTAACCCAGGGATAGCAGCAGCAACCAGCCGACCCCGACATACATGGCTGTGCGGCTGGCCGGGAACCAACCGAGCACGCCAAAAATGAATACCATGAAAGCGATGGCGCAGGCTGGCCCTACCGGCCACAGTGGCACACGATAATCCAGTGCAGCCGCCTGCTCCTTGCTCATGCCGAGCCGCATGGCCACTTGAGAAAGCAGGATCATCAACCAGACCCAGACAATGGAGAACGTGACCACCGCAGCGAGCACCAGGAACAAGTCTTCTGGTACCAGGTAGTTCAATACCACGCCCAGAAGCAGCGCTACGCCCATCACTGCAACCGTCATCCACGGCACACCGAAACGCGACAACGATGCGAAACCGGCTGGTGCCTGGCCGTCCTGAGCCATACCGTACATCATGCGCCCAGCGCTGAAGATATCGCTATTGATGGCTGAAACAGCCGCTGAAATAACCACGATGTTCAACACCGTTGCCGCTGAACTGATACCAAGACCACTGAAGATCTGCACGAACGGGCTACCGTGGCTGCCAATGCTGGTCCAAGGGTAAATGGCCATGAGCACCAACAGGGTAAGAATGTAGAACAGCAGTATGCGCAAAGGCACCGAGTTGATAGCCTTCGGCAATACGCGCTTCGGGTCCCTTGCCTCGCCTGCGGTGATGCCGATCATTTCGACCCCGCCAAAGGCGAACATCACGACAGTGAAGGAAGCGATCATTCCGCTGACGCCATTAGGGAAGAACCCGCCGTGGTTCCACAGGTTCGAGATTCCGGCAACCGTGCCTGCCTCGTCATTCAACTGGATGCCCAGTAGCAGCACAGCGGCGCCTGCCACAATCATGGCAACGATCGCGGTCACCTTCAGCAACGACAACCAGAACTCCATCTCCCCGAACACTTTCACGCTGCACAGGTTCAGCGCCCCGATAAAGAACACGATCCCAAGCACCCAGATCCACGCCGGTGTTTCAGGGAACCACAGCCCCATGTAAACGCCAAAGGCCGTCACGTCTGCCAGGCATACCACCAACATCGAGAACGCGTAGCTCCAACCTGTCAGAAAGCCAAAGTAACGACCGAGGTACTGGCTGGCATAGTGGCCGAAAGAGCCTGACACCGGGTTATGAACCGCCATTTCGCCAAGGGCGCGCATCATCATGTAAATGGCTGCGCCACCGATCAGATAGGCCAGCAGAACTGAGGGCCCGGCCAACTTGATTGCCGATGCCGAGCCATAAAACAGCCCCGTACCGATAGAAGAGCCTAACGCCATGAAACGAATATGCCGGGTAGAAAGACCCCGCTTCAACTGGTGTGAAGATTGAGCGCTCATAGGTACCTTCTTGGTTTTATTATCAGGTCCGCACAACGTTAATGCCGTGCGGTTTTATCAGGCACGCATTATTCCAATCATCAAGCCCTTGGCCACAGCACCGGAAACAGTTCGTGGTTCATTTCGGCGCCGCTGGCCAGTTGCGTTTCGAGGCCGGGGAACGGTGGCGAGGTTTTCCACTGGCGCGGTGCGTGAGTAATGTCGTCGCCGAGGAAACGCACCGAGAAGGCTCGACGCCGACGATTGCCCCCGACACCGCCAGAAGCGTGCAAGGTGAGCATGTGGAAGAACACCGCGTCGCCTGGGGAGAGCGCCCAACCGAGTATGTTCCAGGCGCTGCGATCGGCCTCGATATCCGGCAGGTCCGCAAGGCTGCCTTCCGGGAACCATTGCGCCTGGCTGTCGAGGAAGCTGCGTGGCATCAGCCAGGGCCCGAGGTGCGAGCCCCCCACGAATTCAAGGGTGGATTCTCTCGAGACCGGGTCGACTGGCATCCACATGCTGCAGTTCTGGCGCCCGTCGATGTTGTAATAGGGCTGGTCCTGATGCCAGGGCGTTCGCTGGCGCGTGTTTGGCTCCTTGACCAGCAGGTGATCGTGATAAAGCCGGGCTGTCTCGCTGTTCATGAGTTGCGCTGCAACACTACCCACCCGGCTTTCAAAGATGAATTGGCGATAGGCCGGAATATCACCCCAGTTGCAGAAGTCTTCGAAGAACCAACCCGGGTCGTCAGGGCGGCTGGCCACTTTGGCGCGCTCGCTCGGGGCCTTCAGGTTCTGTTCGATACCGGTTTCGAGCAGTGCAACTTCTTCCGGCGTGAACAAGTTACGTACGCAGACGGCACCATCGCGCTGGAATGCCGCGATGGTTTCTTCACTTAGTTGAAATTCGGTGGACTGTTTCATAAAGCACCCTTTGGTCTTTTTATTGGGCAACAGCACCACTGCCAAGTATCAAGCGGAACAAGCAAGGTGCACCGCGAGTATTGCTTTTCAGCTACGATAGGAAAAGAATATATTTCCTAATTCCGAGTATAGGAAAAGATGATAGGGTTCTCGTTCAGGCAGCTCGAGTACTTCGTCGCCGTGGCCGAACACGGCAGCATCAGCGCCGCGGCTAGAGCCCGGCACGTTTCGCAGCCATCGGTTTCGGTTGCTATCGCCCAGCTCGAAGAGGCGCTGAACGAGCGGCTGTTCCGGCGCCAGGTAAGCCGCGGGCTGGAGCTGACGTCAGCAGGCACGCGCTTACTGGCCCAGGCACGCGATATCATCGGCATGGCCATTGCCATGAATCAGAACGCGGATACCACCCAAGGCTCGCTGCGCGGCAACCTGTCGCTGATCTGTTTTCAAGACTTGGGCCCCTACTACGCGCCGCGCCTTCTATCGAGCTTTCGCAAGCAGTATCCCGATGTGGAGGTCACGCTGTTCGAGACTGACCTGGCAGACGTACACCGCCACCTGAGCGCCGGTAAAGCCGAGCTCGCACTGACTTACGACATAGGCCTCGACCCCTCGCTGCCGCGCCAGGTGCTGGCTGAGTTGAAACCCTATGCACTCATCGCCACTGACCATCGCCTGGCCCACCTGGCAGCGATACCGCTGCATGAGCTGGCGCAAGAGTGTTTGATTCTTGAGGACATTGCGCAAACGCGTGAGTATTTTCTTTCGCTGTTCTGGGCGCATAACCTGCAACCGCGCACCCAGCAATTTACCCAGACCTTCGAGATGCAACGGGGGCTCGTCGCGCATGGCTACGGGGTTGCCCTGTCATGCACCCGGCCCGCCGGGGACCACTGCTATGACGGTACACCGCTGTTGTGCCGGCCTTTGCTGGAAGAGGTATCACCGCAAAAAGTCGTGCTGGCGCAATCAGGCGCGATGCACCCATCACCGGTGGCGGAGGCGTTCCAGAGCTGGGTTGCTGGGGAGATAGCCAGTGGCGGTACCTGAGGTCGCTCACTCAAGAAAGCGCCCCTGTGGGAGCGGGTTCACCCGCGAACACCGGCGAAGCCGGTGCCAGCCATGCCTGCCGTAAGCCGCCAGGCTGGGCCTGGCGGGAGTAACCTGACAGCGCTTGCGTCAGGCCAGCGCCTCGCGGCTGTGCTGTCCATCGACCAGCCGCTGCAGGCCCAGCGGGTTGGCGTTTTTCAGGGCATCGGGCAATAGTGCGTCCGGGTAGTCCTGGTAGCAAACCGGTCGCAAGAAGCGGTCGATGGCCAAGGTGCCGACCGAGGTGCCACGAGCATCGGAGGTGGCCGGGTATGGCCCGCCATGCACCATCGCATCGCACACTTCAACGCCGGTCGGGTAGCCGTTGACCAACAATCGCCCGGCCTTGCGCTGCAGCACCGGCACCAGCGCGGCGAAACGCTGGAAGTCTTCCGGCTCGGCAATCAGGGTTGCGGTCAGCTGCCCATGCAGGGCTTGCACGGCGCGGCGCAGTTCGGCTTCGTCGGCTACTGCGACAGCCACCGTGGCAGGCCCGAAGACCTCTTCCTGAAGCAGTGCGTCACCGTTCAGCAGCAAGCTCACATCGGCCTGGAACAGCTGTGCCTGGGCCTGGTCACCCGCCTGCTCGGCACCGGCCAGATGGCGCACGCCCGGGTGCTGGTGCAGGCGTTGCACACCTTGGCTATAGCTGCGCAAGGTGCCGGCATTGAGCATGGTCTGCCCGGGCTGGTCGGCCAGTTGCGCGCCGAGGGTCGTGAGGAAGGTGCTGAACGCTTCGCCGGCAATACCAATGACCAGCCCGGGGTTGGTGCAGAACTGCCCGCAGCCCAGCACCACCGAACCGGCCAGTTCTCTGGCCACCTGCTCGCCACGGGCCTGCAAGGCCGCCGGCAAGACCAGAACCGGGTTGATGCTACTCATTTCGGCGAATACCGGGATCGGCTGTGGGCGCGCCGCAGCCAGCTCGCACAGGGCACGGCCGCCCTTGAGCGAGCCGGTAAAGCCCACCGCCTGAATCGCCGGGTGGCGGACCAGCGCTTCGCCGACACCAGCACCGTAGATCATGTTGAACACGCCGGCGGGCATGCCGGTGGCGAGCACTGCGCGCTCGATCGCCTCGGCCACCTGCTCGGCCGTGGCCATGTGGCCGCTATGCGCCTTGACCACCACCGGGCAGCCGGCGGCCAGCGCTGCGGCGGTGTCACCGCCGGCGGTAGAGAAGGCCAGCGGGAAATTGCTGGCGCCGAACACGGCTACCGGACCGACCCCGGTGCGGTACTGGCGCAGGTCGGGACGCGGCAGCGGCTGGCGCTGTGGCTGGGCGCGGTCGATGCGCGCGCCGAGGAAGTCGCCGCGGCGCAGCACCGTGGCGAACAGGCGCATCTGGTTGCTGGTACGCGCCCGTTCGCCCTGGATGCGCCCGGCCGGCAGCGCGGTTTCGCGGCACACGGTGGCAATGAAGGTGTCGTCCAGCGCATCCAGCTGGTCGGCAATGGCATCGAGGAACTGCGCACGGCGCTGCGGCGCCATGGCGTTGTATTCGGCAAAGGCCGCTTCGGCTGCCTGCGCGGCGGCGTCCACTTCTTCAGGTGTGGCCTGGGCAAAGGCCAGTGGCAAGGCTTCGCCGGTACGCGCATCGAGGCTGTGCAGGCGCACGCTGCCGACGGCGCTGCGCTGGCCGGCAATGAAGTTGCTTCCGGTCATGGTTGACTCCTGTAAATGAGAAGGAAGGTTCAGATGCTTATGTCAGGCAGTTGGCCCTAAGGGGCTGCTGCGCAGCCCATCGCAGGCAAGCCAGCTCCCACAGGGGACCGCGCGCTTTTTAGGCTTGTGCTGTACCTGTGGCAGCGGGCGAGCCCGCGAAGGGCCGCAAAGCGGCCCCGATTCATCAACCGGCTGGCAGCGAGCTCAAAGGCTTTTCACCACCCCGGGGCGTACCTGCGCGGGTGCTGCTGCAATGCCGTTGCGCAGCGGCTGGCCAAAGGCATCGAGGCTGACCTCGAAGGTATCGCCCGGGCGCGCCTGGATGCCGTCGGCGAATGACAGCGTGGCGGTACCGAAGTAATGCACGTGGATATCGCCAGCGCGCAGGAATTGCGGGTACTTGAAGTGGTGGAACTCGAGGTTCTCGAAGCTGTGGCACATGTTCTGCTCGCCCGACAGGAACGGCTTGCGCCACAGTTCCTGGCCGTCGCGCAGGATGCGGCTGGCACCTTCCAGGTGGGCCGGCAGCGCGCCCAGGCGCAGCTCGGGGCCGAAGCTGCAGGCGCGCAGTTTGGAGTGGGCCAGGTACAAGTAATTGCGCCGCTCCATCACATGGTCGGAAAACTCGTTGCCCAGCGCGTAACCGAGGCGATACGGCGTGCCATCGGCACCGATCAGGTACAGCCCGACCAGCTCCGGCTCCTCGCCGGCATCTTCGGCAAATGCCGGCAGCGGCAGGTCGGCGCCAGGGCGCACGACGATGCCGCCGTCGCCCTTGTAGAACCATTCCGGCTGCGCGCCCTCCTCGCCTGCCGGCGGCCGACCGCCATCGAGCCCCCACTGGAACATGCGCATGCTGTCGGTCACGGCGCCTTCGGCCTGCTGCTGGTGCATCTTGTCGCGGGTGGCGGCACTGCCCAGGTGGGTAAGCCCGGTGCCGGTGACCAGGCAATGCGCCGGGTCCGGATGGTCCAGCGGTGGCAATACGCGGCCTTCGGCCAGCAGGGCCAGGTAGTCGTGACGCTCGCCCTGGCCTGCAGCCTGCACTTCGCTGGCCAGGTCACGGCCGGCGGCAATGGCTTGCAGGGCCAGCTCGCGGGTGCTGCCGGCGCCACGTACTTCCAGGGCGTACTCGCCTTCCACCACGCCCACCCGGCGCTCGCCGGTGGCGGTTTCGAATTGAATCAATCGCATGCTTGTGCTCGCTTTTCGGTTGCAAAAGTTAGCGGGGGGCCGGGGCTACCCGCGTAGAAGCCAGGCGCTGACGGCGCTCGAGGCGGTTGTAGACCACACCAGTGAGCAGCAAGCCGAACAGCATCACCGCTGCCAGGAAATACAGGCCCGACGACAACTGCCCGGTGTGCTCCTTGAGCGCGCCGATGCCGAACGGGCCGAGATAGCCGCCAAGGTTGCCTATGGAGTTGATGAGCGCGATGCCCGCAGCGGCACTGGCACCGGAGAAGAACCGGCCTGGCAAGGTCCAGAAAATGGCCGTGCAGGAGAACAGCGCAAACGCCACCAGGCACAGCGCCGCCAGTTGCAGGCCGGGCACGCTCAGCCAGGCACTGAGGAACAGGCCGATCGCACCCAGGGCGTACAACAGGCCAAGGTGGCCGTAGCGGTCGTTCAACCGGTCAGAGCTGCGCGGCACGATCAGCAGGCCGATGATGCCGAACAGGTAAGGCACGGCCGAAACGAAACCGGTCATCAGGTCACTGCCGCCAAACTGGTGGATGAGTGTCGGCAGCCACAGGCCCAGGCCGTAGATGCTCAGGGTCACCGGCAGGTAGAACAGCGCCAGCAAAAGCACCCGGCTGTCCTTCAGGGCATGCAGCGGATTGCCATGGCGGGTCTGGCCGAACTCGCGCAGGTCATTGGCCAGCTGTTCCTGCAGCCAGCTGCGTTGCTCGTCGCTGAGCCAGCGCACCTTGGCCGGGCTGTCCGGCAGCAGCCGCAAGGTGGGCCAGGCCAGCAGCACCGCCGGTGTACCGATGCAGATGAACAGCCATTGCCAGCCATGCAGGCCGTATGTGCCATCGAGCCCCAGCAGCGCGCCCGAAAGCGGCCCGGTGATCAGCATTGCCAGCGGCTGGGAGAGGATGAAGAAGCCGAGGATCTTGCCCCGATGGCGCACCGGGTACCACTGGGTGATGTAGTACAGCACGCCCGGGAAGAAGCCCGCCTCGGCCGCCCCCAGCAGAAAGCGCATCACGTAGAACCCGTTGGGCCCGGTAACGAACGCCATACCGACGGTGATCGCGCCCCAGGTGACCAGGATGCGGGCGAACCAGCGGCGCGCGCCAAAGCGGTCGAGCAACAGGTTGCTCGGCACCTCGAACAGGAAGTAACCAATGAAGAAGAGCCCGGCACCCAGGCCATAGGCCGCGTCACCCAGGCCGATGTCGGCGCCCATGTGCAGCTTGGCGAAGCCCACCGCGGAACGGTCGACATAGGCCACCAGGTAAAGCAGTACCAGAAAAGGGATGAGTTTCAGTGTGATCAGGCGGACGAGCCGCTGCTCCTGAATCATGGCGATGTCTCCAATTGTTCTTGTAATGGGTACAACACCTGGCCGGGGACTTTTTGGCAGACCTCTGACCTGGGAGAATGATCTTATAGTATTACTAATTGCACCAACAAGCCTTCACAGAGACCAATTTTATCAGTACAGTCGATCTAACAACGATAAATAGTAATACTAATTAGGTGTCCCCATGTCTGATCCCAAACGCCCACTGCGCTCCGCCCAATGGTTCGGAACCGCTGACAAGAACGGTTTCATGTACCGCAGCTGGATGAAGAACCAGGGCATCCCGGACCATGAATTCCAGGGCAAGCCGATCATCGGCATCTGCAACACCTGGTCGGAGCTGACCCCGTGCAACGCGCACTTCCGCAAAATTGCCGAGCACGTCAAGAAGGGTGTGCTGGAGGCTGGCGGCTTCCCGGTGGAGTTCCCGGTGTTCTCCAGCGGCGAATCCAACCTGCGCCCCACCGCCATGCTTACCCGCAACCTGGCCAGTATGGATGTGGAAGAAGCGATCCGTGGCAACCCGGTGGACGCGGTGGTACTGCTGACCGGCTGTGACAAGACCACCCCGGCGCTGCTGATGGGCGCGGCGAGCTGTGACGTGCCGGCGATCGTGGTTACCGGTGGGCCGATGCTGAACGGTAAGCACAAAGGCAAGGACATTGGTGCCGGCACCATCGTCTGGCAGATGCACGAGGCCTACAAGGCCGGCCAGATCGACCTCAACGAGTTTCTCTCGGCCGAAGCCGGCATGTCGCGCTCGGCGGGTACCTGCAACACCATGGGCACCGCCTCGACCATGGCCTGCATGGCCGAGGCGCTGGGCACCTCGCTGCCGCACAACGCCGCCATCCCGGCGGTGGATGCACGGCGCTACGTGCTGGCCCACCTGTCGGGCATGCGCATTGTCGACATGGTGCGCGAAGACCTGCGCCTGTCGAAAATCCTCACCCGCGAAGCCTTCGAGAACGCCATCCGCGTCAACGCCGCCATCGGCGGCTCGACCAACGCGGTGATTCACCTCAAGGCCATTGCCGGGCGCATCGGCGTGGACCTGCAGCTGGAAGACTGGACCCGCATCGGCCGTGGTACGCCAACCCTGGTGGACCTGCAGCCCTCGGGCCGTTTCCTGATGGAAGAGTTCTACTATGCCGGCGGCCTGCCTGCGGTCATCCGCCGCCTGGGCGAAAACGGCCTGCTGCCCAACCCTGCCGCGCTGACTGCCAACGGCAAGAGCCTGTGGGATAACTGCCAGGTCGCACCACTGTACGACGAAGAGGTGATCCGCCCGATCGACAAGCCGCTGGTTGCCGATGGCGGCATCTGCATCCTGCGTGGCAACCTGGCGCCCAAGGGTGCGGTGCTCAAGCCCTCGGCCGCCACCCCGGCGCTGATGCAGCATCGTGGCCGTGCGGTGGTGTTCGAGAATTTCGACGACTATAAGGCACGCATCAACGACCCCGAGCTGGATGTGGACGCCAGTTCCGTGCTGGTGATGAAGCACTGCGGGCCCAAGGGCTACCCGGGCATGGCCGAGGTCGGCAACATGGGCCTGCCGGCCAAGCTGCTGGCCCAAGGGGTGACCGACATGGTGCGCATTTCCGATGCCCGCATGAGCGGCACCGCCTATGGCACCGTGGTACTGCATGTGGCGCCGGAAGCGGCCGCAGGCGGGCCATTGGCTGCCGTGCGTGAGGGTGACTGGATCGAACTGGATTGCAAGGAAGGCCGCCTGCACCTGGACATTTCCGACCAGGAGCTGGCCGGCCGCCTGGCCGACCTGCAAGCCCCGCCGCAGTTGATCAGCGGTGGTTACGCCAGGCTGTACCTGGACCATGTGATGCAGGCTGACGAAGGTTGCGACTTCGACTTCCTGGTCGGTTGCCGAGGGGCGGCGGTGCCCAAGCACTCGCACTAAGGCCTGACGTCATTGGGGCTGCTGCGCAGCCCATCGCCGGCAAGCCGGGCTCCCACAGGGACCGCGAAAGCCTTGAGGCTTGCGCCGTACCTGTGGGAGCCTGGCTTGCCAGCGATGGGCCGCAAAGCGGCCCCAAATCGCTTGACTGATTGGCATCAGGGCATGCCCGCGAACACCGGCAAAGCCGGTGCCATCCATCGCGTCGCCTGCTTCGCGGGCACGCCCGCTCCCACAGGTACTGCGCCGGCTTCGAGCTGACACTACACCTGTGGGAGCGGCCGCGGCCGCGAACACCAGCAAAGCCGGTGCCATCCTCCGCGTCACCTGCTTCGCGGGCATGCCCGCTCCCACAGGTACTGCGCTGGCTTCGAGCTGACACTACACCTGTGGGAGCGGCCGCGGCCGCGAACACCGGCAAAGCCGGTGCCATCCTCCGCGTCGCCTGCTTCGCGGGCATGCCCGCTCCCACAGGCACTGCGCTGGCTTCGAGTTAACACTACACCTGTGGGAGCGGCTTCAGCCGCGAACACCGGCGCAGCCGGTGCCATGCCCCGCGTTGACGCGCTAATGCTATGATGCTGCCCCCGCCAGAAGGATCCGCCCCGCCCCACATGAACTACCGCCAGCCCACCACGCGCAAGAGCATGCACGCCACCCTGGTCCAGGACCTTGGCGTCCAGATCGTCTCCGGCCAACTCGCACCCGGGCAGAAGCTGCCTTCCGAGGCCAGCCTGTGCGAAGCCTACGCAATCAGCCGGCCGGTATTCCGCGAGGCCATGCGCGCCCTTACCGCCAAGGGTCTGATCGAAGCACGCCCACGGGTAGGTACCCTGGTCCGGCCGCGCCACGACTGGCACATGCTCGACCCCGACGTGCTGCACTGGCTGATGCAGGCCACGCCACAGCAGGAATTCTTCAACATGCTGAGCAGCGTACGCTGGGTCATCGAACCGGCTGCCGCCGCGCTGGCCGCCACCAACGCCAGCGCCGAGGATGTCGATTCGATCGCCGAGGCCTACCAGCGCATGGAAGCCGCACGCAACCACGAAGAACGCCTGCAACCGGACCTGGACTTCCACGCCCGCATCGCCGACGCCACCCACAACGACCTGCTGGCTTACCTGTGCAACATGCTGTCGATGGCGCTGCGCGAGTCGGTGCGCTACTCCAACCAGCGCGCGAACTTCGACCAGCTCGCCCTGCCCAGGCACAAGGCGATTCTGACCGCTATCCAGAACGGCGACGCGCTGGGCGCGCGGCATGCTTCACTGGTACAGCTTGAAGACGCCCGCGTGGCCCTGGCCAAGGTACTGGGGCAGGACCCGACGAGCTGAGGTATCAACCGGGCCTACCTCAGCCACCGAGCCCGCCGATCAGAACACCGACCAGCCGATACGCGAACTAAGCAGTTCGAGTGCCGCCATCCCCGCCAGGGAGTTACCCGCAGCATTCAACTCCGGCGACCACACGCACACCGTGAACTGCCCCGGCACGATCGCCACAATCCCGCCCCCCACACCGCTCTTGCCCGGCAACCCCACCCGATAGGCGAAATTCCCTGCTTCGTCATACAGCCCGCTGGTAGCCATGATCGAGTTCACCTGCTGGGTCTGGCGGCGGGTCAGAATCTGCTCACCGCTGTGCTTGCAGAACCCATCGTTGGCCAGGAAACAGAACGCCCGAGCCAGATCAAGGCAGTTCATCTGCAGCGCGCAGTAACTGAAATAGCTACGCAGCACAGCTTCCACCTCGTTATGGAAGTTGCCGAACGATTGCATCAGGTAAGCCATGGCCGCGTTACGCGCGCGGAATTGATATTCCGAGTCGGCGACGCGGGCATCGATCGAGATGTGCGGATTACCCGACAGCCGCCGCACGAAATCACGCATCGACAACGTGGGTGCTGCAAAGCGCGACTGGTTGATATCGCAGATCACCAACGCACCCGCATTGATAAAAGGATTACGCGGCCGCCCCCGCTCGAACTCCAACTGCACCAGCGAGTTGAACGGCTGGCCGGAAGGCTCATGGCCAAGCCGCTGCCAAATGGCTTCCCCCGAGTGGCCAATCGCCTGCACCAGGCTGAACACCTTGGAAATACTCTGCACCGAAAACGGCACCAGCGCGTCGCCTGCGCAGTGATAGCTGCCGTCGTTGCCATAGACTGCGATACCCAACTGGTTCGCAGGCACATCGGCCAACGCAGGAATGTAGTCAGCCACTTTGCCCTTGCCGATCAAGGGACGTACTTCTTCGAGAATCTCGTTCAACAGCGTTTGCATGAAAGGCCCTGTATCAGTCCCCCAGGCGACGGCTAAGGGGGTAGCATTCTTGACGAAGGTTGGCCGGGAGAAATCACACACTCAAGGAGAAATTCCCGACCATCCCTGTAGCGCATGGCTTCTCGTCATCACCTATGCTGTGCTTGTTTTGACGGATAGAGAACCTGTAACCGCCAGGGTGTATAAGCAACCCACCAGGGAATGGAGAATCAACGATGCCAGCTTGCCCGTTACCCGCTGACGAAGCGCTCCGCCAGCGCACGCTCGATGACATGAACCTGGTCGATACACCGGCCGAGCATTACCTCGATACCCTGGTGCGGCTCACCCAGGACCTGGCCCACGTGGATACCGTTCTGATCAGCCTGATCGATCAGGACCGACAGTGGTTCAAGGCCCGCATAGGGCTGGAGGCAAGCGAGACGACGCGCAGTGTTTCCTTCTGCGGCTACGCCATTCTCGGCGAGGGTACCCTGATGGTCCCCGACGCCACGTGCGACGGGCGATTCGTCGACAACCCGCTCGTGCTCAACGAGCCCTATATCCGCTTTTACGCCGGCCACCCCTTGCGCGCAGGCAACGGCAAAGCCATCGGTACGCTGTGCATGTTCGACCCACGCCCGCGCGAGCTGAGCGAGGCCCAGCAAGCGAACTTCAGGGACCTGGCCACGCTCGCCGAGGGCTACTTGCAGCTGCGCACCTTGGCGCAGGTGAACCGCGACTTGCGCCTTGAAATGGATCGCGAGCAGCGCAAAGCCCTGCTCGACCCTTTGACGCAACTGTGGAACCGCGGCGCGTTGTCGGCGTTTGAAGAGCATGAACGGCGATTGGCCGACGTGAACGGCTTACAACTGGGAGCGGTGTATGCCGACCTGGATCACTTCAAGTCCATCAACGACAAGTACGGCCATGGTGGCGGTGACAAGGTGCTTTGCGAAACTGCCCGTCGCCTGCGTGCTGCCCTGCGCCCTGATGACCTGCTGGTGCGCCATGGGGGTGAGGAGTTCGTCGCAGTTTTGCATGTTAAAGACAGCGAAGAGCTGACACGGATTGCTGAGCGGATTCGCGAACAGGTGGGTGCCAGCCCGATGCAGTTGCCCTGTGGTCAGTTGAAGGTGACCCTGAGCATCGGGTGCACCCTGTTTGCCAAGGGGGAAACGCTGGATGACGCGCTGGAACGCGCCGATAAGGGGCTTTATACCGCCAAACAGAACGGGCGTGATCGGGTTGTCTATGTAGCGCCGCCGCTCTGAGACGAGCGCGAACCGGGCTGTACGGCACCTCTAACTCGCACGTCAGCCCGGCTATTCATTTCCCCGAACCCGCCCCACTCGGCATGCTCTTTCCGCCAAAGCTGGATCATCCAAAGGCCGCAAGCACAGCGCTAAAACCCTGCGCGCGTCCCGTGAAAGCAACCGCCCAGCAAAAACTCCAAAAAAGTGCCGCGCCCCAGTGAAAGCCATTGCCCTGCTCAAACTCAAAACATGGCGCGATCCTTGTGGAAGCAAATGCTTGCTCAAATTCCAAAAGATGACGCGATCCCTGTGGGAGCGGGCGCGCCCGCGAACACGGGCGCAGCCCGTGCCATCCAGTGCGACCCGCCCAAAACACGGCATACCACTCACCAATCAGCAGAACCTGGTACAAGAAGGCCCAGCCCATTGGTGCATCACCGCACCGATAGCCTAACCAGTAACCCCTGACCCAGCCGCTGAGCGGCCGACGATGCTGCAGCCCGACATGCCCACGAACACCCCAACACACCGCATGGCATCGCCGAAGCAGCCTCCACGAGCAGCCCGCCCTCAGAAAACTGCACCCATCTCCCTGAATCAGCAGCCCGCCCTCAAAACACTCAGCAGCCCCGCCCCCTCTGTGGGAGCGGCTTCAGCCGCGAACACCGGCGCAGCCGGTGCCATGCCCCGCCAGATTCTTCCCCGCCTAAACAAACCACGCAGAGCCACGCGGCCACAGCTATCTACTCGCCGCCCGCAAAGCCCAAGGCTTGGCTACATCCCAAATACACCTGCAAAACCAATCAGTCGTGTGCAGCTCTTAGACAGCCGCCTCACGCCATAAACAACCTGCCAATCCCCCAAAACCGCGTCACTTCAGACCTGCCCCACCCGCCCCAATCTCATCCATGAAATCCGCCAGAAACACCTCAAGCCGAGCATGACGCTCAGCAGCCAGCCGAGCCCCTTCACCAGTTTTAAACCCTGACACAAGCTTGAGCAGCTTGGTATGAAAGTGCTCGACCGCATACGCCTTGTCCTGATACTCCCTCCCCCACGCAGTGGGGTTCTCGAAATCGTACAGCGCCGACCCCATTCGCCCGGAAACGTAAAAACACCGGGCGATACCCACTGCACCTATGGCGTCCAGGCGATCGCTGTCCTGAAGAATCCTGGCCTCAAGGGTGAGTGGTTCAAAGCCAGCCGAGTAGCTGTGGGTTTTGACTGCATGCGCCACCTGTTCGATGCGCTGCAAGGGCCAGCCCATATCAGCGAGGATTGACGCCGCCTTTTGTGCGGACAGCGTTGACGCCTGCCCACGCAAGGGCGAGTTCTTTTCTACTGCGACACAATCATGCAGCACCGTCGCTGCAAGCAGAACTTCCAGGTCGCCGCCTTCTACGCGCTGTATCCGTTGTGCGTTGACCCATACGCGATGGATGTGGGACAGGTCGTGGGAGCCATCTGGCTGGTCAGCCGGTAGATACTTCAACAGGCCAGCGGCAAAGCGCTGGAAAGGGGCAAAAGCTTCGATAGTCATCTTCGGTGCATTCCATGGGCTGTGACTTGGCGTCCGTTGTCAGGGGCTGGCCCGTACCTGCCTTGGTCCAGATGCGAGCGGGTCAGTTTCAAGGCTTGAGTGGCGAAAGTCCATGCTGGACCGTTTGTTGGCATCGCGACATAACTGGATACGGGGATTCGTGAGTGGAAAGCTTTTTGAGAGCCACAAACCGTTAACAGAGCAGCCGGCGTTGCATGCTGTGAGGGTCAATGGGCGAAAAAAGTCAGAATTAACCCCTTCCTTGTAGGCCATTTCCCAAAGATACTCCCTGCGCCTGTTTTTCGTTGCACATGACCAACGTGGATTTTAGTCTCGGCTCGTCGCTGCCAATTCAGCGACCGGTTTTGACGGACCGATGACGCTTTCCTCATGTGCACACTTTTATGGTGGCTGTACGTGCGGGCACCCTGTGGTGCGCCGAGTGCCAACGTCTCGGTCCGTCAACCCGCGTACAGCTACCACCCCATTGCTTGACGGCATGGCCGTGGTAGTCCCTCCTTCTACGTTGGAGCTTCACCATGCTCAAGATCGTTCCAGATCCTCCACACAAGACTCTCTGCCTTGAAGACACCCTGATCCAAGCCACGGACTACGCACTATGCGCGGCGACCGTCGTGCATCAGGCAATGCTGCTGCAGCCCAAATCGCCTGCGTCGATTTTGATGATGACCTCGATGCATGAACTGGAGACGCTGCGAGCTTTGCTTGAGTCCGCACTGGTCCAGGTGCAGATGCCCACTGAGCCTAGGACTTTGCACTAAGGCTTCATTTATGTGTCGCCTGGGCTGCCCCTATCGCCAGCAAGCAAGGCTCCCACATGGATCTAAGCTGCCCCACAGATCTCGAGGCCTATGCAGTATTTGTGGGAGCTGGCTTGCCGGCGATGAGGCCAGACCAGGCACGAGAGATTTCGGGGAGATTGAACAATGTCCACAGAAGAAACCAAATTCACCGTCGGCAAAACCACCTTCTACCAAGGTGAAAACCAGACCCATCCGCTGTTCCGCATCGAAGCAGGCATCCCCTGCCAGAGCGCCCGCGAACAGGCCTCGGAGCTTATGGGCTACGCACGAGATATGACCCTGGACGGCTTGATGGAGGACAAACCTCAGCTGATCTGGGCTTCGCATTACCTCTGCGCATTGGCTAAGGCGCTGATGGATGATGCCGAGCTGGGCATGATGCGCTGAATCACCCTTCCCTCACTGGATGCCTTCAGAACCTATGTCCATCCCCTGTTTTGAAGGCGCTCCAGCTGCCCCACTTCCACAGCCAGGCAAAGTTAGCGTGCGCTTAGCTGTCTACTGGGACTCGGTTACCCATCGCCCGCGCAACATTCCTTTCAACTCGTCAACACTCAGAGTCTTATCTCTCTTGCGATGGACAACCGCGTGACAGTTGGCGCACAACGTCACGAGGTCTGTCTCAGGATTCACGGCCTTCTCCCCACCAAAATCCGAAATCGGTACTACGTGATGAACGTGAATGAAGCCCTTCGCGTGTTCGCCGTATGCCTGTTCGAAATCAAACCCGCATGCCTTGCAGTCAAGCCCGTGGATGGCGATGGCCTTCATCCTCAAATCTTTCCGGCGCTCGTAACGGGTTCCAAAGTAGCTTGTTTTGCTGCCTTCACTGGCCGATTCAAAGGCAAGTGGGTCGTCTTCCGTGTACGGTACAGCCGCGTCAGCACGCGAAGGCAGGAGCGTCGCATGGCTTAAGATGGCATCGTAATCGGATTGTGAAATTGGCCGAACGCCATCACGCCAGTAGTTACTCATACGGCTGGCGGGGATAGTCTCCAGGTACTCGCCGTCAATTTTCGAGGGGACAGCGTCTTCAAACGGCGTGAAGTTTTCGATCAGAGCAAACAGATCACCCTTATCGCTCTTCCGGTCCGCGTAGACCTGACCTATATGTGCCTTACCAAAATAATGCGGATCGGTGCTGAGGCGGACGGAAGCAAAGGCTTTTTCCTTGATGCGCCCTTTGTAGTAGATCACCTCGGTTCCCTGCGCGAGCCAGGCTTGGTAACGCTTGGGGAAGTGATAGACAGCGCCTGTCTCGTCTTCCCACTGCGATGTGTCGTTTTCAACGATGACGACGGGCATTTCATTTTCCTCTCGAGCGATGGCAAAAGCCTATCAAAAAAGAGGAAATTTCCTACAAGATACGCAAAAAATATGAGTCAGTGCATAAACTCAACTCCGCGCGGTTGCACTCATCCAGACTCTGAACTGCATGCGTCCCACGGAGTCGCCGACACAGTCACCGACTGTCGATCTTGCGAAACGGCATGGGTTCATCCTGCATTCTAGAAAATCCAATGTATGCGGATTACTTAAGCATCCAGAAAGATCCGAAACAGTACTTAGACCACGGCTGCCAGGCATGGCATGATACCAACCTGCCAGCATCGCTTTGCTTGAATCGCCAGGAATGAAATGAACTCTTCTAAGCTCGAGGCTTGGGATCTCACAACTCGAAGATCATAGGCTGCCTTCGTTAGTGCGCCGTTCTCTCCTTAGGTTGATCCAACCTATGGTTGTGCGGGTACACGACTGCCCCGTGCCGCAAATTACAGGAGGTAAAATGGATCTGGTCATGGGTACCGAGAATCTCAATCTGTATACCTGGATCCAGAGCTTCTTGCGGGCCAGAGGCTTGGACAAACCGAATAGACGCCCTCTTTACACCTACCGGGTTTCAGACCAAGAGTATTCCGCATTGTCTGACCTGCTCAGGCAAAGCACGGGGCATTCCGGGCTCTTTGGGCAAAACACGTTACCCATGGCATGGTTGCTCTACGCGGCGGAATGGTGGAAGCGGTCCTACGATGGTGGGGCCTGGGCGTGGAACCCAGTGTTTGAAAGCCTTGGCATGGCTCAGCCGCAATACGCCCAGATCCAACAGCTTGTTGAGCGGGGACGCGCAGCCTGGCAACTGAACGGTGGGAATGAGGGTGGGAAGCGCTACATCGGCGTCGTTGCGACTCAGGGTGGACTACCGCTGCGCCTAATCGAAACAGCCCATGGTCCGCTCTCACGCTTGCTTAGAACGGTGCTGCGCCAAGCCATCCTCTGCGGCTTGGCCCTCCAAGCCATCCGCGCGGAAGTGGAGCAGCATCAGCACCATCTGCCACATAGCTACCGCCAGGCGCCGCTCTACGATCTGCTGGCTGAGGTGGTGCAGGTGGTAAAGGGGCTCTATCAGTCACATGCTCTGAAAAACACCGAAGACCCAGTCGAGTTTCTGAATGCCCGAGATCCGCAGTGGATGGAAAACTTCCCATTGCGCATCGATTGCGACTCAGCACGCCAGCTAATTGGAGGCCTGATCCAGGAAGCGTCGCAGGCGGAAGTAGGTTTCCGACGTAACCCCATCCAGATGCGCCGAGTGCTGCGCTTTGGCGGCGATGGATATCGCCTTATTTCCACTATCGACGTCCTGCCCACAACCACCCCTCAGGCAATAGCCGAGCTTTTCAGCATAGTTGACGAGCAGTCCCTTCCGCCTTCGTTTCAGATCAGCCTGAAGATTGGCGACAAGGAATACCCACTGGCAGATGCTGTACACAGAACACTGAGCGTTCGGTTGCAAAGCCGTGGCCTCCCCCCTGAACTGTTATCAAACACCCAGGTGGCCCACTTACGTCTGATTCGCTTGGGAGAGGTGCTTTTCCACACCCAATTGCCTGGCAGTGATCCGCTGGAGCCAGACATGCCGTGGGTCTTCGAGGACGCTGAGCCTGACGGCCGGTTACTGGCAATAGGCAGTGTTCGTCTCACCAAGGACACAATGTTGTTATGCGTCCCGGAAGGGGCCGTGGTGCTAAATGAGGGCGGTGACCGTGTCGAGCTCCCCTCCCCTTTACCTGGGCGAGCACTCTACCGACTATCCAGGGGTACGACCCGCATCCCCTTACCTGATGGCGACTATCGCGTAGATTGCGCTCAAGAGTATGGAGACCAGGGAACCTTGAACTGGAGTGGCCGCTTGCTGGACATCGCCTCTCAGCCCACCCAGGTCTATATTGGCTTGCCAACGCTGTACAAACTGAACCCAGATGGCAGTGGCGCACCAATCGCGCAGGGCGAGTTCCATTGGAGAGTGGGCAGCAAGCCCTCACTGGTATCTTTCAGGTCCCCTCCCCATGGGATGGGTACCTTGGTATGGAAGCACGCCAACGCGCCCCAGACTCGCCTTAATGCAGTACTGCTACCAGTGGATGCCTCAATTGAGGATGGCGGTGATCGAAACAGCCACGGAGGCACAATCTGGTTGAAGCGTTGGCCCGCTCTAGGAATTGGCTCCGAAGCGAAAGACTACGAAATTGTGCCCGAGCAGGTTGGCGCGGACTGGAAGGTCCGCGTCAGTGCAACCGGGGATCACCTGCCAACCGATGTCACCTTGTTGATAGCCTGGCCCGGCGCTCAAATCCAACGGTTGACCCTGCCATTCCCGGGCACCGGAGCGGTCTTCTTTGATACTGCCGGCAAGCGCATGCAAACCAGAGAACGTATCGATGTCGAGAGCCTGTTAGGGACGCGCTTGCGTCTTTTGCCTGGCCGCCACAGACGCCACTGGGAGGTGAGCTTGACGTTGCGAAACGGGGACTCCGGCCCTGCACTCCTGTCTCGTACTTACAAGTACGGACTTTCGGCTGAGATCCGCCTGTTCGAATTCATGTCTCCCATTCGTGAGATGTTGGCCTGTACCGAGAAACTCGATGCAACGGTAACCATCGATGCCCTTGAGCTCAACTCGGCTGTAGCCTCGATTCGTGTGGGCAGATACACGGCGTGGCTCGAGCGTGACACAAACGTTGGAGTTTTGGGTTTCCCACTGTCAGCGCGCCAACCTGCTGCTGGAGTGGACAGTCTTGGTGTGCGGGCGATCCCGATCAGTCGTCCGGAGGCCGGAGACACATCCCTCAAGCACGCGCGTTCGGATGGCGAATATGTTGGCCGCTGGTGGTTCAACCCAGAGCTGCGCGAACCTGGACCGTGGCTAATTTTCCCTGACGCAGCCTCACCCTCAGTTTTCCGGCCCCTGATTTGGGAAGTTTCGGCCCCACTTGGGAAGCCAACGACCAGGTTGCAGGGGCTGGGCCGGGCTCTCTCCGTCCAGACCTCCGCTGAGCGCATTGCCGCCTTGCAGACTGTAGTCGCTGGGCTTGTCGCTCACCCAGAGGATGAGAACTGGTTGATCCTGGAAGACCTCGTCAACACTTTGGGGCACTTACCCCTGTCCGGCCTGGACATTTGGCGGGTATTTGCGAGCAATCCCCAAGCGATGATCATGGCCCTGCTCCACTTAGAAGGATTTGCCGAGCAAATTGCCCCACGGACCTCCGAGGAGCTCCCTTTCGAATGGCTCCTTACGTCACCGGCAGACTGGGTGGCATGCGTTCGAACACTCCACTGTTTTTGGCAGCAGGATAGCGGCCCGCGGGGAGTTCGCCATCTTCGGAGGGTCTGGCAGGAGCGCAGAGAAACATTAGCTATCGGCCAGCCAAGTGTAACGTTAGGCCTGGACCTCGCTGGAAGTCTCCAGCTCGAAATTACAGACAGACCTGCTGAATTACTCCAACAGAACCCAACAGCTTTGCTGAAGAAAATGCTGGCTCGTGCCCTGTCCGAGGATGGCCCATTTGGTGTTTTGAAGCGACGCCCGGATGACGGGGATGGATCTTGGCCGACAGCGATGAAAACTCAAATCAAGGCCTTCCTTTCCACCCCGCCAGCACGAGCGTTGTTTGCCTCGGTCACCCTCGACCGTACGGACCACAAATGGCCAATGATTGGAATGCCTGTCTGGCTGGGCTACGAGACCGCAAGCGGAAACCACCAGCAGTGGCTGTCCCAGATGGATCGACTACATGCCCTACGCCTGTACCGAGAGTTTGATCGCCAATGGTTCGACGAGGGTTACCGGCTAGGCCAGGTTTTGGCCTTTTGCACCGGCACAGTCGCGCACTAATACCAGGAGGATCCACATGACGTATTTCGAATCTCTGATTGATGAGCTTCGTAGCCGCAGCACTCGCGCCATCCAGAGCCTGCTGGCGCTGAAAGAACCGGCACTGCGCGAATACCTGTCCCAGCAACTGCTCGGCACACCAGGTCAAAAGGGAGCTTTGCTCGCCGATCCAGTGTTCGAGCCGACCTTTGGTTGGCAGAAGAGCGAGGACTCGCTGAGTAGCCTGAGTGGAAACCTGTTGCACCCGAGTCTGGTGCGCAATATGACATCACCACCGAAGAGTGCCGGAATTCGGCCATTTCCTTCTAACGCCAAGGTCTACCGGCACCAGCTAGAGGCTTGGCAAAAGCTCTCAACCAAGGAGACCAAGTCTCTGGTAGTCACCAGCGGAACGGGCTCTGGCAAGACCGAGTGCTTCATGGTCCCGGTACTAGACAGCCTGGCGCGCGCCGCGGCTGAGAAAGGTACGTTGCAAGGGGTGCAGGCAATCATGATTTATCCGCTGAACGCCCTGATCAATAGTCAGCAGAATCGCCTCGATGCCTGGACCGATGGATTCGAGGGCAAGGTGCGCTACTGCCTATACACCGGAGCCTTGAAGACGTCCGAGAAGAGTTCAGCGCAAAAATCCAAGGGCCACGTGTATAGCCGTAATGGCCTTCGGGAAAGTGCACCACCACTACTGGTGACCAACGCCACCATGCTCGAGTACATGCTAGTGCGCAAAGATGACGCGCCAATACTCGAACAATCCAAAGGCCAGCTCCGGTGGATCGTGCTGGACGAAGCGCACACCTATATTGGTTCGCAGGCTGCAGAAATGGCGCTGCTGCTCCGCCGGGTCATGCATGCCTTTAAGGTCGAACCTAAAGACGTCCGCTTCATCGCCACCTCGGCTACCTTTGGTAAGGACAAAGGCACCGTTGACTCCTTGACCAAGTTTCTCGCAGATATGGCCGGTGTTGACGAGATGCAGGTAGAGGTTGTCCAGGGACAACGGGAGGTCCCATCGCTGCCTGCCTGCGCAGACACTTCCAGTGCACCATCCTTGAGTGAGCTTGCGGCGATTGAATCCGCACTGGAGGCAAGCACCTCCCGCTATTTGGCCCTGTCGGCCCATCCCCTTGCTAGGCAGATACGCGAGGCGTTCATCACGTCGGACGGTACCCGAGTAAATACCTTGAACATGCTGGCCCAGCACTTTGCTTCGTCGGTCAGTTCGCAGGACCTGCTCGCCTGGCTGAGTCTGATGTCAGGCACTCGGATGCCTGATAGCGAGGATGATCCGTTCTTCCTTCCGGTAAGGTTGCACCTCTTCCACAACGTGCTGCAGGGCTTGCTCGTCTGCGTTGACCCGAAGTGCCACTACAGGGTCGACACACCTCTGAACAGCCCTGACTGGCCGTATGGAAGGGTGTACACCGACGACCGCACGCACTGTGAGTGCGGTGCGCCGGTGGTAAGCCTAGTCAGCTGTGTGACCTGCAACGAGGCTTTCCTACTCGGCAAGCATGCAAACGGGGGAGTTTCGGGTATTCGTCTGGACGACGTTGACGAGTTCGCCATTGACCTCGACCCGGACCCTGATGATGAGATAAACAACGAGAGCTCCTCATCGGACGGGAAGCGTTGGCTGATCGTCAACCGTGCAACGTCGAACCAACAGGAAATGGAAAACCGCTGGTTCGATCGTGCAACCGAGCGTCTGTTGGACCACTGCCCAGAGGGTGATGCAGCGAAGCTGGATATCCTTGTACTCGATTCAATGGATAAATGCCCCTGCTGTTTGACAGAAGGACCGCAGGGCATCCAGTACCGGAGTGCCGTGATCGGTACTCCGTTCCTTCTAAGCACTGTGATTCCCGCTGTCCTGGAGTTCTGTCCAGAAGACGACAAAGCACCTCTTCTCAAGCCCTTCCGCGGCCGTAAGATGATCTCTTTCACAGACAGCCGTCAGGGCACGGCCCGTACAGCGGCGAAGCTCCAACAGGACTCCGAACGCCTTCGAGTTAGGAGCCTGGTCTACCATCACCTGCTGAATGAGCAGCCGAAATCGTCCCTAACGGCGGACGATGAGCAGGACCTCATTGAGCTTCTCGCTGAAGAGCAAGACGGCACATTACGCGAGCGTGATTTACGGACCCTCCAGAGACTCAAGGACCTGAAGGCCGAATCTAGCGCCGGGGCGATACTGTCGTGGAACCAGCTTATTGGCCTACTGGCCATGAGCCCCGACGTGAAAGATGAAAACTTTGGGATGCTGGAATACTACCGCGATCGCGGCAGGGAGCTCTTCGAAAACCAAGGCGGCACGCATGAGCTAGCAGGTATGTTTCTGGCGCGCGAGTTCATGCGTCGACCGAAAGCTCGGAACAACCTCGAAACAATGGGACTTGTTGAGATTGTTTATCCCGAACTGGCAACCGTAAAGGCTCCGAGCGCATGGTTGGGTAGCGTAGAAGAGTGGCGCGCCTACCTGAAGGTCCTTCTAGACTTCTATGTGCGCGAGAACAGCTTCGTTAGCATTAGCCCGCAGTGGCAGCGCTTCATTGGCACGAAGTTTAGGGCAAAACACCTGCTTCCGCCGACTACAAGAGAGAGCCCTGGACGCCGCTTCAAAATCTGGCCACAGGTGACTCCCAACACTACTCGTCAGTCCAGGCCAATCAACCTGCTTTGCAACGCTTTTGGCTGGCCGACCGATGCGAACGAAGACCGGATCAACTTCCTTCTGCAGGAAGCTTGGCGTGCCTTGACGAAAGAAACAGGGCTGCTCACCGGAGATTCGCAGGGTGTACAGCTTGACCTGCGCAAGCTGCACTTCCGCCTCTCAAGCACCGTCAGCCTTTGCCCGGTTACTAGGCGTTTCCTCGATACCGCTTTCTGCAACCTCAGCCCATATGGCGCGCAGGGCAGCCAGGACCCTCACACACGCCTGCCAGCCTACACGATTCCCCGTTACCCCCACCGTAATGGCGGGGCCTTGGACGATCACGAGCGGATTGCCATGGCCCGCGACTGGTTGAGCACTGAGACTGGGGTTATGGCCATGCGTGATCAAGGCCTCTGGTCGGACCTTCACGATCGAATCATCGAGAGTACCCGGTACTTCCGTTCCGCGGAGCACTCGGCACAGCAGCGCACTGGGCTACTCCAAAAATACGAGAGGAAGTTCAACGATGGTGAGATCAACCTGTTGAACTGCTCCACCACCATGGAAATGGGGATCGACATCGACCGTATCGCCGCGGTAGCTAATAATAACGTGCCGCCGCATCCAGCCAACTATTTGCAACGTGCTGGCCGCGCAGGTCGCCGAGGTGAAGGTCGAGCCATGGCACTGACTGTGTGTCGACGCACGCCCCATGACCAGCACGTCTTCTCCCGCCCTCTCTGGCCGTTCGAAACCCCAATGGTGGTACCGAAAGTAGAGATGCGCAGTACCGAGCTGGTAATGCGTCATCTGAACGCATTCCTGCTGTCTTACTGGATGAAAGACGTCTTAGGTCACGACGAGCTGAAGGGAATGACCGTCGGCCCCTTCTTCATGCGCGAGGTCCCCGAATCTGGCTATGTCGACTCATTGGCAGAGCGATTCAGTCGTTGGTGCCAAGTAGAAGCCGCCGAGATTCCCGAGGTCCGGAAGCCCCTTCAGGCTCTCGTTTATCGGACTACTCTGGCGCACACGCCCGCCGCGGTCCTCACGAAGCATAGTGGCAAAGCCTTGGCGGAGATCGCCCTGGAATGGCTGCACGAGTTCCAGTGTGCTGAGCAGGAGAAAAAGCACTTCGAAGGATGCAGCGAAGCCAAAAGCGCGGCATTGCGTGCGCTTCTGGCTCAGCTCGCGCGCTTGACCGGCGCCTATCTTCTGAGTGAACTAGCAGCCCGCCGCTTCCTTCCAGGATATGGCTTCCCGACAGATGTGGTCACCTTCAATAACACCTATTACCAAAAGAAAGATCAGCGCGAGACTGGCCACGAGCGAGAGGACAAATGGGGAAGCAGTCGCGACCTACCGTCCCGAGACCGCGCGACAGCTCTTCGCGAGTATGCTCCGGGCGCAGAAGTAGTCATCGATGGGCTTGTCTACCAATCCCGCGGCATCTCCCTCAACTGGCTACTGCCACCAACCGAAGCTGAACTTCGAGAAACACAGCTGTTTAAATGGGCATGGCAGTGCAGTGGGTGCGGATCCACCGGCAGCAGTTTCGTGCTCAAACCATCGGAATGCGAGTGCTGCGGCAAGCAACTGGATCCCAATAAAGACGTAATGCGTTATCTGGTGCCGTCTGGCTTTGCCGTCTCTTTCTTCGGAGATCTGCCTCACACAGATGTCGACCATCCGGTCTATATCCCCGCGCGCCCCTCGCGCCTGAGCGTGAACGAGCCATGGATCCCGTTGGCAAACCCTGCGAATGGCCTGTTCCGCGCCAGCCCTCGTGCTCACATGTTCCATCACACCGCGGGCGAGCACAAAGCTGGCTTCGCCCTATGCCTGGAATGCGGCCGGGCAGAACCTATGTTGTCCGTAGCGGATGATAACGCACCTGCAAATGAGGGGTTCCTGCCGGCGTCATTCAGATCTTCGACGAAGACTCCGCACAAACGCTTACGCGGTGGTCGTATGGACGACAGTGAAGAGGCCTGTCCGGGCAACTCCAACCGCTGGAAAATTCAGCCGGATGTAATGCTGGGACATGACACCGAAACGGATGCGATAGAGTTGCTCCTACGCAACCCGCTATCAAGCGCGTGGATGAACGACAAGGTGGCAGCCTTCACAATTGCCGTTGCCCTTCGTGACGCTGTCGCCGAGGCCATGGGGGTTATCTCTGAGGAGCTCGGCTTCAGTACCCGGCAAATCGCGTGGGAAGGTAAGGCGGTAGAGTTGGTTCAGGTCTTCGACCTGCGGAGTGGTGGATATACCAGCCAGGCAGCGCGGGATATCAACCTCCAAAGCCTGTGGGACAGGGTCCTTGAGACCCTGCAATGCCCCCATTGCCAGAACGCGTGCCAGAACTGCCTCATTGGATTTGATACTCGCTTTGACACGGAGAAGCTCGATAGGATACGGGCCTTGGAGTGGATCTCTCCGACTTGGCGAAATGCTCTAGCCCTGCCGGAGGCAGAGCGCGTCTTCCCGCATGAGAACGTTGCGGAGATTACTGGCCTCCTTGAAGCAGTGGAAACGCGGCTCAACAGCAGGGAACATACCGACATCACGCTGTATCTACAGGGAAACCCTGACAAATGGGATCTCCCCATGGCTTCCCGACTTTTGGGCCGTCTTGCCAACTGGAGAGCGCAAGGTTTCGGGGTGCACTTGCAAGCGGCGGCCGGCTCACTGGCCCAATTAGACGAAGGTAACCTCTACCGCCTCGCTGCATTGGTCGACAACGGTATTTGCTACGGAGAAGTGGCGCCGGAATCCCTCTCGATGGGCGGAACACATGCCCTTTTGGTGTCACTGGCCAGACAAGAGGCCGCCGATATATGGGCAAGCAGAAACTGTACCTTGGGTATTCCTAACGACAATTGGGCACGAAATGACGAAGGCCAGCTCCTGGTTCGCGGCAGACTACCATCCATCGACTTGGCGTGTACGAGCTACACCGGCATGGAGATTCGCCCGCAGGTTGGTGACGTCGAAGTGGATATCGGTCCCGATGAGCTCAGCGGGAAATTCTGTGGTTTCGGAACCCGGTTCTGGGCGCTACTCATCGAGCGGTCCCCTGCACTGAAAGCAGTGCTGACCGGGAACGACTCCCTAGAAAGAATCGAGTACACGGATCGCTATACTCGCAATCCGTTCACTGTCGCACTGCTGGTCGAGGTCCTTGACGCACTGAAGAATACAGTCGCAAACGCGGCTGCAAATCCGCACGTCTCGGTTACCGGACAACACTACCAGGCAAACTTCCAGGGACCACGGCAACTTTGGCATGACTGGGCTGACCATGATCAGCGCGACGCCGCTCTCCAGTCCGCCCTCGAGTACGTTGGGTTCAGTGCCAACGTGAATAGCAAGCCTGCAATCGAGCACGGACGCATGTTGCGCTTGACCTTCGAATCGGGGCACGAAGTCAGGATCCGATTGGACCAGGGCATGTCGTACTGGCGCGCGGATCGAAACTCCGGACAACTCTACGTAGAAGCCTTTGATTTCAAGGCAGACGCGGAAAAGCAGGGAGAGGCCTTGAACCGACTGAAGGTCAATGTCGTCTCGGCTGACATGGGTGATACACAGGTGTTTATCCGGGCGTGACACAGACCAGGCTGGCAACCTTTTTACTCTGCCAGCCTGGTTGCCCTCAAAAGGGATAGAAAGCTAGGCCTGTCCCATGATTAGCCATTGCCAATCTGCTTGAGAAGCGGAAGGATGACTAGAGATATCATGGCTTGCAGTGCGGAAACTGAACCTATCCGCTCAATAAGAGCCACATTCCAAGTGGACCTGAAGGCCGATGCTGTACTACCGATTTCTTTCTGGGGCCAGCCCGCCAAGATGCGCCGAAAGCAAAATCGAAAAAGTCTTTTTAGCTATTCGCTTGGAATGTGGCTTCATGGATCGCATACCCACACCGGCGACAGGCCGGTCTTTTCGGTAACTTACTTGACCGCTTAGATCTTAAATTCTTCGGGTTAAAGCTTACGACTAACGACACCTCCTATTTGGGACTCATTATCAGGCTTGGAGGTGTCTATGAAAAAGCAGGGGGGATTCGTATTACGGCTGTTGACCAACAACCACATCTCAATGCGCCACGCATTGTTGCAAGCGATATTTGATAGGCCAGTTAACACTAAGACACCGTGCAACCGAGCTCTCAAAGCGCAATTCTAATTATAGACCGTGCTCCCGCCTCTGCGACGGCTGGTGTATTCATATTCCTAGAGCCAACCTAAAATCAGCATCCTCCAAATTATCCACATTTACACTATCTAATTTTTCGGAGTCTAGGTTAATTAGCACGTCACATATCACAGCAAACAAACCACCCTTACTAGCGCACTCTTCGATTTTTGGCTTTGACAAATAACTGGAAGACGAATGAGCGCCTACATTAGAAACCTTAATGGCCTCCCAGAAGTCCGATAAATTCAATATATTGGAAAGGGTATTGAACCCAATCCCAGAAGCCTCAGCAACCTCAGTCATCAGCCCCATATTTTTTTTCAGCAAAAGCACAACTTGGGAAACATCAAATATTAGATCCCCACGGAAACCTTTCTTCACTTCTGGCGAAAACCCAGAATTATTGAGCTTACTAAACCATTGCTTACGCACCCTATACAATTTTTTAGCAGAAATCTCAAATATACAACGAATGGAGCTAGCTATTAACGGAAGATACTCGTCTCGCCTCTTAGACTCATATGCTTTATCTATCGCATAGATCAGGCTAGAAATTATTCCTTGCGACATTTGATAAACAGATTCAGACTCAATAGTAAAAATCGATTTACGTAGAGGATCACCGGAAATATTAGAAATACGCTTTAAAAAGCGTAGTGTAATTTCAGCACATACAACACCAGTATGCTCATCCATGTAACGAAAACTAATAACTTTCTCACAAGGCTCTAAAATGGATTGCAAAATTCGCCCTGATGATAGCTGGTGGTCAATATATATCTCCACTGCATCAGGATCAACATCTTCAGAAAGACTATTTTTAACTTGATAAATATAGCTAACTAGATCAAGCTGCTGCGATGGAATGTAATATACAACTGGAATTTTTCTATCAAAAAAAATTGATGCCGCTTTCTTTTTTTGCACGCCCTCCTTGGAGTCTGGATACGCCTTACCAGTAGGCACGCGGTGAGATGATGTTTTTCTTTGCAATTCTTTTTTTATTTCTGAGCCGCTAGTCTGAATTAATTCATTGAGAAACCTTAAATCCTTAGAAATACTTTTGGTTAAGGCCCCCTCAACAAAATTAGTACGATCAGAGTTAAACTCAATATCCGAACTTTGACTTGTCAAACTAACCCTGCCCAATCATCTGCGGCAAGGAGCTGCCGGAGCTAGTCTTCCTTAATAGCTCGGGATCAAAAAGAACGGTATTATTAAATAGATTCCGATTGAAATAAACCAGAGGATAAAGAGCGTCGTCGTACACTCTTTTATTCAAAGCAGATATAGACTTTGAATTTCTTCCGCGACCAAAATGAAAAATCACCAAATTTAAACTAATTGAATAATCCGTCCTCCGCATGTCCTCTGGCAGCCCGGGCATCGACCTCACTAATTCCCCTGCATGATAAAAGTCTACAACATTACTCTCTGAATCAAACGAAACATAAAACAGCTGATCACTTTCACTTTCAAGTACGTAACTCTTTAGCTTTTTAGTAGAACAAGCAAAGAGCCTATTTTCAACATGTATCTGAATATTAAAGGAATCATCAATAACGGCAGCAGCCAATTTCTCCAGAATCTTTGGCTCTTCCAAGTCTTCAAGCAGCTCTTTGATTAAATTTTCATTAGAACGGATAACTATAGTAGTACCCTTCCCCTCCACTAACTCAGTAGCTATTGGAATACTAGTTCCTGACAGATCGGTTTTGGCGACAAGGTGGGATTTCTTCAAAGAAAAAGTGCTCTGAACTCCAGCCTTATTCGTAATCCAAGTGACTTGATCGCCAAATTTGAACGCAGCAAGAAAACCTAACCCTTTGGACCCCTGAGTTATACGAACAATACCGTCTTGTTCAACGCAATGCCCGTACCGTTTTGAACTCTTAGATATATGGAAAAGACCTTCAATTTCTTCAAACCCCATTCCATTTCCATTATCAGATATGGTTATTAGATTCTTTGATGGCTCCAACTGAATTGTAACATCTGGTGAAAAAGCATCATAAGCATTCTTAATTAGTTCGTTTAGCGCAAACAATGAAGACGGTATTTTCTGCGACAACTCTTCAATTAATCGACCATCAAACTTCAAAGAGGCAGCTGACATATGAAAGTCCTTTCCATTTTTTTATAAACCATGCAACAACAACCCAAATCTATATTTTTCGCATTATCAAAACTTGCTCTTCCGTCATTGTCTTCGAACTGCTATTCCTGTTTGCCATCCGCTTGTAGGGTATAATACGATCTATCTCCAGAACGAACTGACAACCCCGAGCCTCCAAGAGCTCCCTGAGAATACTATTCAATGGTATTTTCTGAGCAGATATATGTCTATTACCGAGCGTCCAAACAAGATAGCCGTCTTTTTTTATCCGATAAAGCATTCCATCTAACGAATTATCAAGATCATTGATAAAAGCAGCTAAACGTTCAGGTCCATTATTTGCATACTTTGATAAATTTTCGATGCTATGCGAAAAGCTCGTCGACATATCTCTTAAGCGTTCAACATCTTTGATCGCGCACTTGTGTACCCCTCCAAGGCTCGCCCTATCAATAGCAGATGCATTTGTCAGCAGTGCAGCAGGCACTTTATTGCGTAAATCGGCTGTATCAATCCACATCAAAGGAAGATAAGAAAATTGTCCGTAGGGAACCGTAGTTGAGTTGTCACCGTAGGGCGGCGACGTAACCAGCATATCATGCCTTGAGCAATCTGATTGTCGAGGGGCGCTTTGGATATCACCAATAGAAAGATCAACTAGACTTTTAAGACTTGCCCTTGAAAGCAGGTCCTTAGCTTCTAGCAGTCGCACTTGTTCTTTCTTTAATAGAAAATTCGAGTTTAATTTACTCTTGAATAAATCGAAGCAACACCCAACCAGACACAAATCTTGCTCATGCTTCATATGTAGCTTGTAGGTGGAGCTTCTTGAATTACAACTTCCTCTAACAGTATCGCTAAAAGCGACCCAGAAAAATCTCCTAGCCCATTTGCTAGGCTCCGCCATTATTGCACGCCGGATTTTACTCAACTCAACCTGAATTCTTGGTAAAAACCACTTATTAATCTTAGGAAAACTCACCTCGACTGTGGACATCTTATCGCAATCTAGACGCGCAATAAGCCCGAAAATCTTCTCTTCTAAAGACGAGATATAAAATACATCCGACTTTGTTTCACAAGCCAGGATAGCCAGTGGATTTATATCTACCCCCTGAAAATCTAGCCCCCTTACGATAGCCTCGCCTAAAGTCGTCCCAGATCCTACAAAAGGATCAAAAATAGACTTAATTTCAGGTTTATGCTTTAGAAAAATATCAATTAGTTCGCCCTGCATCTCGGGAACCATCATCGCAGGATATTTTATAAACCCATGACAATGCGTTCTTTTCGCTCTGCGAGAAAACGACCAATATTCTTTATCAAGCTCACCCAGCAAGGCTATTTGGTTTACTATTTTTTCATCTAGAGAAGACGACATATGGAGTCCTTTGCAGAGTTTATTGCAAAGCGAAGAAGAGATAGCTTAGTGTTAACAAGGCTCCAATCCATGTTTCCGCACCTCATCCCTGCGCAGAAAGCATTTTAACATCATTCGTAAACTAGGTGGAGTCTTCGCAGGTATACTAATTTGGAGCGAGAACGACCTGTATCGGTTCTCATCCGACGGCGCGATAGCATCTGGACAGACGCCGAGGGAAATGCTCATGTCCAATGAATGACGATGTTGATCATCCCGGCTCAACCTATGCTATGGAGCAAAGCTGATTATGGAAAGGAACTTAATCTGTCCGGACCAGGCCAGACAGATTCAGTCAGCCCCATTATCAACGGGTACCTAGGTGAAGCCTTTATGTAGATCGACTATGAGTCTAAGTAAGCGCTACATGACCCGGCTTGAATTCGATGCTTCAATTTGAAGCGTACATGCATCAAACTATCACCAAACAAAAAAGCCCAGTCGTTTCCGACTGGGCTTTTTCGTTTCAATAATGGTCGGGACGGAGTGATTCGAACACTCGACCCCTTGCACCCCATGCAAGTGCGCTACCGGGCTGCGCTACGCCCCGACTGGGCTTGAAGCATGTTCTCAATGCTACCGAGAACGTTGAAGAATGTACCCTAACCTCCTGATAAATGAAAGCTTTTTCTCAAAAAAATTTCACTCACCAAAAACCCAGGTCACTTCTTCAACACCACCAACACATCTTCCAATTCAACAATCATCTGCCGAATCAGCTGCTTGTACTGGCTAGACTCATCCTTGGCCTCATCACTGGAAAGCCTCAACCGAGCCCCGCCAATGGTGAACCCCTGGTCATAAAGCAGCGCACGAATCTGGCGAATCATCAGCACATCCTGCCGCTGATAATACCGCCGGTTCCCCCGCCGCTTCACGGGATTGAGCTGATCGAACTCCTGCTCCCAATACCGCAGCACGTGCGGTTTTACCGCACAAAGCTCACTCACCTCACCAATGGTGAAGTACCTTTTGCCCGGTATGGGGGGCAGTTCGTCGTTATGGCTTGGTTCCAGCATAGGCCTCAACCCGGGCCTTCAACTTCTGCCCTGGACGAAAGGTGACGACGCGCCGTGCGGTGATCGGGATTTCTTCCCCTGTCTTGGGGTTGCGGCCCGGCCGCTGGCGTTTGTCGCGAAGGTCGAAGTTGCCGAAACCGGACAGCTTGACCTGCTCGTTCTCTTCAAGTGCGTGCCGAATTTCTTCAAAAAACAGCTCGACCAGCTCCTTGGCCTCACGCTTGTTAAGCCCCAGCTCCTCGTACAGCCTTTCGGCCATCTCAGCTTTCGTCAGAGCACCCATGCCGTTATTTCCTTAACGTGGTGTTCAACCTTTGTTCGAGCGAGGTGAGGATGTTTTGCAGGGTAGTGTTCACCTCATCGTCGTTAAGAGTGCGCGATGGATGCTGCCAGGTCAAGCCAACGGCAAGGCTTTTTCTATCAGGATCAATGCCTTTACCTTGGTAGACGTCAAACAGCCTGAGGTCTGTAAGCCATTCGCCTGCATTGTCACGAATTACTTCAAGCACCGCGCTAGAAGCTACATCACGTCCTGCGATCAAAGCCAGGTCACGACGGGTTTCCGGGAACTTGGACAGCTCGCTGAATTTCGGCAGGCGGCCTTCGACCACATCACCCAGCACCAGCTCGAACAGGAACACCGGGCGGTCCAGGTCCAGGGCTTTGGCCAGCTCTGGGTGAATGGCGCCGAGGTAGCCGACCAGCTTGCCGTCACGCTCGATGGCGGCGGTCTGGCCTGGGTGCAGGGCTGGGTGCTTGCCGGCGCTGAAGGTGAAGTCGCTCAGGGCGCCGGAGTAGCCCAGCAGGGCTTCCACGTCGGCTTTAACGTCGAAGAAGTCGACGCTGTCGCGGCCGTTGGCCCAGCCTTCTGGCAGGCGGCTGCCGGTGACAACGCCGGCGATCATCGGCTGCTGCTGCAGGTCGCCGAGCTGGCCGACGAAGCGCAGGCCGCTTTCGAACAGGCGCACGCGGTCTTGCTGGCGGTTCAGGTTGTGCTGCAGTGCCTTGACCAGGCCCGGCCACAGGGACGCGCGCATGGCGGCCATGTCGCTGGAGATGGGGTTGGCCAGCAGCAGCGGCTCTACGCCCGGGCTGAACAGTTCGAACAGTTTCGGGTCGATGAAGCTGTAGGTGATGGCTTCCTGGTAGCCGCGGGCAACCAGCAGGCGGCGCAGGGTCGGCAGGTCACCGCGAGTTTCCGGCTTGCCCTGGGGGGCCAGGCGGGCTTGCGGGTAGCGAACCGGCAGGTTGTTGTAGCCATACAGGCGGGCCAGCTCTTCGATCAGGTCCACTTCCAGGCTGATGTCGAAGCGGTGGCTTGGGACGTTGACGGTCCACTGCCCTTCCCCGTTACGAGTCGTGGTCAGTTCCAGGGCGTTGAGCAGTTGCTCGACCTGGGCTGGGTCCATTTCCATGCCGAGCATCTGGGTGATGCGTTCGGCGCGCAGGGTGACCGGGGCCACTTGCGGCAGGTGCTGTTCGCTGACGGCTTCGACCACCGGGCCGGCTTCGCCGCCGACGATGTCCAGCAGCAGCTGGGTGGCGCGCTCCATGGCTTCGCGGGCCAGCTGCGAGTCCACACCGCGCTCGTAGCGGTGCGAGGCGTCGGTGTGCAGGCCGTAGGAGCGGGCTTTACCGGCGACGGAAATCGGCTCGAAGAAGGCGCTTTCCAGGAACAGGTCGCGGGTTTTCTCGGTGTTCACACCGCTGTGCTCGCCACCCATGACGCCGGCGATGGCCAGGGCGCGGGTGTGGTCGGCGATGACCAGGGTGTCGGCGCGCAGGGCCACTTCCTGGCCGTCGAGCAGGACGAGCTTCTCGCCCTCTTCAGCCATGCGTACGCGGATGCCGCCGTTGATTTCTGCCAGGTCGAAGGCGTGCATCGGCTGGCCGAGTTCGAGCATCACGTAGTTGGTGATGTCGACGGCTGCGTCGATGCTGCGCACGTCGCTGCGGCGCAGGCGCTCGACCATCCACAGCGGGGTCGGCTTGCTGAGGTCGACGTTGCGGATGACACGGCCCAGGTAACGTGGGCAGGCAGCCGGGGCGCTGACTTCGACCGGGCGCACTTCGTCGTGGGCAGCCGCTACGGCTGGCACTACCGGGCGGGTGACCGGGGTGTCGTACAGGGCGCTGACGTCGCGGGCCAGGCCTGCGATGGACAGGCAGTCGCCGCGGTTGGGGGTGAGGCCGATTTCGATGCTGGCGTCGTCCAGGCTCAGGTACTGGCGAATGTCTTCGCCAACCGGGGCGTCCGCAGCCAGTTCCAGCAGGCCGTCGTTCTCTTCGCTGATCTGCAGCTCGGCAGCCGAGCACAGCATGCCGAAGGACTCGACGCCGCGCAGCTTGGCCTTCTTGATCTTGAAGTCGCCTGGCAGTTCGGCGCCGATCATGGCGAACGGAATCTTGATGCCTGGGCGGGCGTTAGGGGCGCCGCACACGACCTGGAAGGTTTCCTGGCCGTTGCTTACCTGGCACACGCGCAGCTTGTCGGCGTCCGGGTGTTGTTCGGTGGCGAGGATCTCGCCGACGACGATGCCGCTGAACTGGCCGGCAGCGGGGGTAACGCTGTCGACTTCCAGGCCGGCCATGGACAGGCGGGCGACCAGTTCGTCACGGGAGACTTGCGGGTTTACCCAACCGCGCAGCCACTGTTCACTGAATTTCATGCTGTTCTCCTAGAATGTGCGTCGATTGGGCCTAGCGGAATTGGGCAAGGAACCGCAGGTCGTTGTCGAAGAACAGACGCAAATCGTTGACGCCGTAGCGCAGCATGGCCAGGCGCTCGGCGCCCATGCCGAAGGCGAAGCCCTGGAACTCTTCAGGGTCGATGCCGGACATGCGCAGCACGTTCGGGTGCACCATGCCGCAGCCCATCACTTCCAGCCAGCCGGTTTGCTTGCACACGCGGCAGCCTTTGCCGGAACACATCACGCACTGGATGTCGACTTCGGCGGACGGCTCGGTGAAGGGGAAGAACGATGGGCGGAAACGTACCGCCAGTTCTTTTTCGAAGAACACGCGCAGGAATTCTTCGATGGTGCCCTTGAGGTCGGCGAAGTTGATATCGCGATCGATCAGCAGGCCTTCGACCTGGTGGAACATCGGCGAGTGGGTAATGTCCGAGTCGCAGCGGTACACGCGGCCCGGGCAGACAATGCGGATTGGCGGCTGGCTGGACTCCATGGTCCGCACCTGCACCGGCGAGGTGTGGGTGCGCAGCAGCATGTTGGCATTGAAGTAGAAGGTGTCGTGCATCGCCCGGGCCGGGTGGTGGCCGGGGATGTTGAGCGCTTCGAAGTTGTGATAGTCGTCTTCCACCTCTGGGCCTTCGGCAATGCCGTAGCCGATGTGGGTGAAGAACTGCTCGATGCGCTCGAGTGTACGGGTGATCGGGTGCAGGCCACCGGTGGCCTGGCCGCGGCCTGGCAGGGTGACGTCAATGCATTCAGCAGCAAGGCGAGCGCTGAGCTCGGCTTCTTCGAAGGCGGCCTTGCGGGCATTGAGCACAACGGTGACGCGCTCTTTGGCGTCGTTGATCAGCGCGCCGACTTTCGGCCGCTCTTCGGCTGGCAGGTTGCCCAGGGTCTTCATCACCTGGGTCAGCTCGCCTTTCTTGCCGAGATAGTTAACCCGGATCTGTTCCAGGGTATTGATGTCTTCAGCGCGCTCCACAGCCTCCAGGGCTTGGGAGACCAACGCATCCAGGTTTTCCATGTACAGACTCCAGATACGAAAATAGGGGAAGAGCTTTGAAGGCTCTTCCCCTATCGATGACGTTCAATGCCCGACGGCGCTAGCGCCGCCGGGTGATTGTCGCGGGTACTTAAGCCAGAACGGCTTTAGCTTTCTCGACAATCGCAGCAAACGCCGCTTTTTCGTTCACTGCCAGATCGGCCAGAACCTTACGGTCGATTTCGATCGAAGCCTTTTTCAGGCCAGCAATCAGACGGCTGTAGGACAGACCGTTGGTGCGGGCACCGGCGTTGATACGAGCGATCCACAGTGCGCGGAACTGACGCTTCTTCTGACGACGGTCACGGTAGGCATATTGACCAGCCTTGATGACAGCCTGCTTGGCAACGCGGAATACGCGCGAGCGTGCACCGTAGTAGCCTTTAGCCAGTTTCAGAATTTTCTTGTGACGCTTACGAGCGATGACGCCACGCTTAACACGAGCCATGAGTAACTTCCTCTATCTAAACCAGAATTAACGTACGCGCAGCATGCGCTCGACTTTTGCCACGTCAGACGGGTGCAGCAGGCTGGCACCGCGCAGTTGACGCTTACGCTTGGTCGACATTTTGGTCAGGATGTGGCTCTTGAAAGCGTGCTTGTGCTTGAAGCCGGAAGCGGTCTTCAGGAAGCGCTTCGCAGCACCGCTCTTGGTTTTCATTTTTGGCATGTTGGAACTCCGCATTCGATAAAATTACACAATAATCATCAGGCCTGCCGTGCCCGGGAGATTACTTCTTCTTTTTGGGGGCGATGACCATCATAAGCTGGCGTCCTTCCATCTTCGGATGCTGCTCAACAGAGCCGTATTCGGCAAGGTCGGCTTCGACCCGCTTCAACAGCTCCATGCCCAGCTCCTGGTGGGCCATCTCACGGCCGCGGAATCTCAGAGAGATCTTGGCCTTGTCCCCATCGGTAAGGAAACGTACCAGGTTGCGTAGTTTTACCTGGTAATCCCCTTCTTCCGTCCCTGGACGAAACTTGATTTCTTTGATCTGGATCTGTTTCTGGTTTTTCTTGGCTTCGTTGGCCTGCTTCTTCTTCTCGAAGAGGTGCTTGCCGTAGTCCATCACCTTGCAGACAGGCGGTACCGCGTCTGCAGAGATCTCCACCAGATCCAGCTTCGCTTCTTCAGCGATACGAAGCGCTTCATCAATCGAGACGATGCCAACCTGCTCGCCATCAGCGCCAATTAACCGAACCTCGCGGGCCGAGATATTCTCGTTGATCGGGGCCTTCGGTACAGCACGCTTATCGTTTCTCATTTCACGCTTAATAGTCATTACTCCGATTCTTGGCGTCCACGCCGGGAAACCGCTTGTGTCAGGAGCTCAGCGAACTGGGCGACGGGCATGGAGCCCAGGTCTGCGCCTTCGCGAGTACGCACAGCGACGGTTCGTGTTTCGACTTCGCGATCCCCTATAACCAAAAGGTACGGGACCTTGAGCAAAGTATGCTCGCGGATTTTAAAGCCGATCTTCTCATTTCTCAAGTCCGACTTGGCACGGAAACCGCTACCGTTCAGGGTATTTTCCACCTCGAGGGCGAAATCGGCCTGCTTGTCGGTGATGTTCATGATCACGGCCTGGGTTGGTGCCAGCCAGGCCGGGAACACGCCAGCGTAGTGCTCGATCAGCATGCCGATGAAGCGCTCGAACGAACCGAGGATGGCGCGGTGCAGCATGACCGGGCGCACTCGGCTGTTATCTTCGGCGATATAGCTGGCATCCAGGCGTTCTGGCAGGTTCGGGTCGTACTGCAGGGTACCGCACTGCCAGTTACGGCCGAGGCAGTCGCGCAGGGTGAACTCGATCTTCGGGCCGTAGAAGGCGCCCTCGCCCGGCTGGTATTCCCACTCCAGCCCCGACTCGTTCAGGGCGTCGGCCAGCGCGCCTTCGGCACGGTCCCACAGCTCTTCGGAACCCACGCGCTTGGCCGGGCGGGTCGACAGCTTCATGGCGATGTCGGTGAAGCCGAAGTCCTTGTACACGTCCAGGGTCAGCTTGATGAAGTCAGCGGCCTCTTTCTTCACCTGTTCTTCGGTGCAGAAGATGTGCGCGTCGTCCTGCACGAAGCCACGCACGCGCATGATGCCGTGCAGGGCGCCGGACGGCTCGTTACGGTGGCAGGCACCGAACTCGGCCAGGCGCAGCGGCAGGTCGCGGTAGCTCTTCAGGCCCTGGTTGAACACCTGCACGTGGCACGGGCAGTTCATCGGTTTTACCGCGTAGTCACGGCTTTCCGACGAAGTGGTGAACATGTTTTCGGCGTAGTTGGACCAGTGGCCGGAACGCTCCCAGAGGATGCGGTCGACAACCTGCGGGGTCTTGATTTCCTGGTAGCCGTTGACGCGCTGGACCTGGCGCATGTACTGCTCGAGCACCTGGTACACGGTCCAGCCGTTGGCGTGCCAGAACACCATGCCCGGGGCTTCTTCCTGCAGGTGGAACAGGTCGAGCTGCTTGCCGATCTTGCGGTGGTCGCGTTTTTCGGCTTCTTCGATGCGCTGGATGTACGCAGCCAGCTGCTTCTTGTCGGCCCAGGCGGTGCCGTACACGCGTTGCAGCTGTTCGTTCTTGGCATCACCGCGCCAGTAGGCACCGGACAGCTTGGTCAGCTTGAATGCCTTGAGGAAGCGGGTGTTCGGCACGTGCGGGCCACGGCACATGTCGACGTATTCTTCGTGGTAGTACAGGCCCATAGCCTGCTCGTCCGGCATGTCTTCGACCAGGCGCAGCTTGTAGTCTTCGCCACGGGCCTTGAACACGTCGATGACTTCGGCACGCGGGGTCACCTTCTTGATGACGTCGTAGTCCTTGTCGATCAGCTCCATCATGCGCTTTTCGATGGCGGCCATGTCTTCAGGGGTGAAGGGGCGCTCGTAGGCGATGTCGTAGTAGAAGCCTTCGTCGATGACCGGGCCGATGACCATCTTGGCGGTCGGGTACAGCTGCTTCACGGCGTGGCCGACCAGGTGGGCGCACGAGTGACGGATGATCTCCAGTCCCTCTTCATCTTTAGGGGTGATGATCTGCAGGGTGGCGTCGTTGCTGATCAGGTCGCAGGCATCGACCAGCTTGCCGTCGACCTTGCCGGCCACGGTGGCCTTGGCCAGGCCGGCGCCGATGGAAGCGGCGACTTCGGCTACGGATACGGCGTGATCGAACGAACGTTGACTGCCATCGGGAAGAGTAATAACGGGCATGGCGCCTCCTCTCCTAGTGGTGACCCCTACCAAAGGTCACGTGGGTTGGGATGAGCCAGTACAAGATCCGACCTGCCTTCCCGCAAAGGAAGCCTGCCTCACAGTGGCAGAAGCCTTTCGGCTTGCAAGGGACGAACCAGAGTGACTGGAAAGAAAAAAGATAGCTGCAAGCTGCACGTTGTCAGCTGCAAGCCGGGCATGCTAGCACGCGGGTTGCATGCCAGGCAGAAATATTTGGAAATTACAGACTTCGGCTGAACTTACACGGAAAAATTCCTATCAGACCTTGGGAAGCAACCTACTCTTGATGAGACCTTAACCCAAGGAGTAACTGGTTATGCGAGTTCCGTCTCTTCTGGCCCTGGCGGCCGCTGGGGCCCTGCTGCTGCCCATGGCTGCGAACGCCGGCAACTTCCCGGCAGGGAAGGAGGCCGCCTACATGACCCAGTGCACGCAAGTGGCACAAGGCCAAGGCGTTGATGCTGCGACCGCGAAAAAACACTGCGACTGTGGCGCGCAAACCATCAAAAAGAATTTCACCGACGCGGAAATTGCCGACCTGGACAGCAACGATGGCGTGGACGCCAAGCTGATGCAGAAGGCGCAGACGGTCGTGAAACAGGCCTGCGCACCGAAGAGCTGAAACCTTAAAGCCAGAGCAGACCAGCCATTCTTTGAGCTGGATCAAGATCCGGCGAAGGTAAAAGGCGCTAGATGCGCAGAATTAGACTATGATGTGTTCCGTGCTCCGTAGCCTCGGCCGCATTGCACCACTGAAAAAACTAAATGTTCTGGAGATTCACCCATGTCCAATCGCCAACAAGGCACCGTCAAATGGTTCAATGATGAGAAAGGCTACGGCTTCATCACCCCAGCAGGCGGCGGCGACGACCTGTTCGTTCACTTCAAGGCCATCGAATCTGACGGCTTCAAGAGCCTGAAAGAAGGCCAGACTGTTTCCTTCGTCGCCGAGCGCGGCCAGAAGGGCATGCAGGCTGCACAGGTTCGTCCGGAGTAATTCGGATAGCTGTAAAAAAACCCGCCCTTGTGGCGGGTTTTTTTATGGGTATCTGCCAGGCTGCACGCACTCGCTTTCCTGTAGGAGCGGCCTTGTGTCGCGATGGGGCGCAAAGCGGCCCCAGGGTTCAGCTTCGCAGCGTCAATTGCCGGGGCCGCTTTGCGGCCCTGTCGCGACACAAGGCCGCTCCTGCAGGGACCGCGCAGCCCACATAATCGGTCAACCGCAATTGACGCGAATCACCTTGCCCTGCTCGTCCACATTCAGGTTCAGGCGCTCGGAGCGGTACTCCAGGGTGACCACGTCGTGCGGCTTGAGAATGCGGGCCATCTGCGAGCCACTGGCCTTGCGTGCCTGCTCCAGCAGCTCGGCGCTAGCAGGCTTGCCAATGGCAAAATCGGCGCCGCTGGCTTCGCAGCGGCCATCGTTGCCTGCCGGTGCAGCGCCACCAGCAGAACTGCCACCAGTGCTGCAACCAGCCAGCACAGCAGCCACCGCCAGGGTTGCCAGGTAAGCACGGGTACGGAACATGAAGCCTCCTAAATCGGTCCGGGAACTGTCTGATCCGACCGTTCCACTCATCATTTGTTGCAAAACCGGTCAAGTCTGCCTGAACTCGCTGGTAGAGGCGAAAGCGCAATCGTGACCGGATTTTGCACAACCCGCTGCGTTTGCCATATGCTTAAGCCACAAGGTCACTGACGCAAAGTCATGATTTAGTGCAAGAAGTGGAGCGCACCCGGCCTCCATCGAACACCAGGGTCAGGTGTTCGCCCCTTCGTCCTGGGCCCCAAGCGAGAGCCTTTCATGAGCAGCCACAGCATCGATGCCGATATCAAGGTCAAATGGGCCGAGGGCCAGAGCGCGTACAGCCCTGGCACACCGGAAGAGTTGCTGTTGATTGCCATCGACCTGCTGGTGCGCGATCGCGGCGCCGAGGCGGCGCGCAGCTTTATCGACCAGGTGTTCGAGCGCTTCGCGCCGCACACGGCTATTCCAATCGCGCCAAACGGGCGCTGAGCAGGTCGAACAGGCCCTGAGCATCGCCCTGCTCTACCCACATCACATTGGCTGGCTGCTTTAGCACGCCATACCAGTCGGCCAGGGTCTGGCCGAAGCTGGGGCCTTCGCGGCTGTCGATGCTCATGTGGATGCGCCGGCCGCTGAACAGCTCGGGCTTGAGCAAGTAGGCGATGACGCTGGCGTCGTGCACCGGGCCGCCGGGCATGCCGTACAGGTCCATGTCGTGGGTGATGTAGGCGTTGAGGATATCCACCACCCGCTTGCTGGCCTTGTTGTTCACCGCTGCCAGCTGCTTGAGGCGGGCGTCGCTGGTCAGCAGCTTGTGGGTGACGTCCAGCGGCAGGTAGGCCAGTTGCACGCCGCTGGCCAGCACCACTTCGGCGGCATGCGGGTCGGCATAGAGGTTGAATTCTGCCGCCGGGGTGATGTTGCCGCCGTTGAAATGCGCACCGCCCATTACCACCACTTGCTTGATGCCTTTGGCGATGTCCGGGCGCTGGATCAGCGCCAGGGCCAGGTTGGTCTGCGGGCCGAGCATGGCGATGGTAATGCTGTGCGGTTTGGCGGCGCCCAGGGTGTCGACCAGGTATTGCACGGCATTGCCCTGGGCCAGTGGCGCTTTCGGTTCGTGGACCTGGACGCCGGTGAGGCCTTCTTCGCCGTGCACTTCGGCGGCGTAGACCGGCTTGCGCACCAGCGGGCGCGCGGCGCCGGCGTATACGGGGATGTCTTCGCGACCGGCCCATTCGCGGGCCAGGCGGGCGTTGCGCGAGGTGTTTTCCAGGCGCACATTGCCGGCCACGGTGGTGATGGCGCGGATGTTGAGCTCGTCGGGCGAGGCCATGGCCAGGAACAGCGCGACCACATCGTCGGCGCCGGGGTCGGTGTCGATGATCAGGTCAATGGGGGCGGCCTGGAGGGTGGTTGCTGCGGCCATGAGGGCGATTCCTTGTAGCAGGGGTTTGAGCATGGGTGGCACTCCTGTTGCCTGGGTTGGTATTCCTGAAACACCGCAAATCCCTGTGGGAGCGGTTTTACCCGTGAAGAAAGCAACGCGGTGGATGGCACCGGCTTCGCCGGTGTTCGCGGGTGAACCCGCTCCCACACGGGGCCTGCGGTAAATGGCACCGGCGTTGCCGGTGTTCGCGGGCATGCCCGCTCCCACAGGGGATCTGCGTTGGGCAAGACGACGAGTTAGAAGGTTACGCCGGAGATCAGCGCGATGTTGCTGTAGGGTTGGCATTCGCCAGTACGCACGACCGCACGGGCACTGCGCGACAGCACTTTGAAATCTTCATGGCTCAGCCATTCGCGCTTGCCCAGCTTGCCCTTGAGCCGCTCGATCTCGACCAGCGCCGGCGGCACCACTTTGTGCATCTCTTCGGCCAGCACATGCCGCTCCACCTGCAACTCGCTCAGCACAACCCGCAACACGCTGGCGAAATCCGGCAGACCAGGCGTGACGGCCAGGTCGATCAGTTCGACGCCCGGCGGCACCGGCAACCCGGCATCGCCGATTACCAGGATGTCGCCATGCCCCATTCCGGCAATGGTCCGCGACAGGGCGATGTTCAGCAGCGGGGTTTTCTTCATGGCCCAAGCTCCGCCAGGTAAGGAATCGACGGCTGGGCGCCGGCGCGGGTAACCGACAGGGCCGCGGCGCGCTGGCCGAAAGCGATGGCTTCGCCCTCCTCCAGGCCGCGTACCAGGCCAGCGGCAAAGCCACCAATGAAGGTGTCGCCGGCGGCAGTGGTGTCCAGCGGCTGCACCACCGGTGCGGGGAAGTGCTGGTGGCCCTTGGGGGTGACCAGCAAGGCACCTTGCGCGCCCAGGGTGATGATCACTTTGCCCGCGCCCAGTTGCAGCAAGCGCTCGCCGGCACGCCGGGCACTGTCCAGGTCAGTCACCGCCACGCCGGTCAGAGCTTCGGCCTCGCTTTCGTTGGGCGTCAGGTAGTCGATGTGGGCGAACCAGTCCGCCGGCAAGGGGCCGGTCGCCGGTGCCGGGTTCAGGATCACCTGCTTGCCCAGTGCACGCCCCCTGGCCAGGGTCCAGGCCACGGTGTCGGCCGGCACTTCCAGCTGGCAGATGATCACCTCGGCCGCCTGCAGCAGCGCATCGAACCGCTGCACCGACTGCGGCGTCAGCAGGCCGTTGCCACCGGGAATGATGACAATGCAGTTCTGGCTGGCGGCATCCACGGTGATCAGCGCCACACCGCTGGACACGCCCTGGCAGGTGATGACGCCCTGGCAGTCGATGCCTTCCACATACAAGGCCCGGTGCAGTTGCCGGCCATAATCATCGTCGCCGACGTTGCCGATCATCGCCACGCTGCCACCCAGGCGCGCCACGGCCACCGCCTGGTTGGCCCCCTTGCCGCCCGGTGCGGTGAAAAAGCTTTCGCCGGGGAGTGTTTCGCCGGCCCGGGGCAGGCGTTGGGCGCGGGCCACCAGGTCCATGTTGAGGCTACCGACTACCACGACCTTGGCATTCATGACATTTCCTTAGCATCAGCGGCAATCGTTGAACAGGTCCGGGCGCGGCCCGGTGGACTCGCGCAGCACGATGCGCGGGGCGACGATACGTTGCTCTGCCGCGCCCTGCCGCGGTGTGCCGATACGTGCCAGCAACAGCGACGCGGCGCTCTCGCCCAACGCGCGGATCGACTGGCCCACCGTGGTCAACGGCGGGTACACATAGCGGCTGAGTTCGATGTCGTCGAAGCCGATCACCGACAGCTCGCCGGGCACGTTGATATTGCGTTCGGCTGCGGCGCGCAGCACGCCGAAACCGATCATGTCGTTGCCGGCGAAAATCGCCGTGGGCCGCTTGCCCTCCAGCAACCGGGCTGCCGCTGCATGGCCACCCGGGCTGGTGAAGTCGCAGTGCAGCACGCGGTTGGCCAGCACCGGTACGCCGGCCTCGGCCATGGCGCGGCGGAAGCCGCTCAGGCGCAGCTGGGTCACCCCGGTCTCGGCAGGGCCACCAATGTAGGCGATGTCGCGGTGGCCAAGCTCCAGCAGGTGCCGGGTGGCCAGGTAGGCGCCCTGCTCGTGGTCGATGCGCACCAGGTCGGCATCGACGCCATCCAGTTCGCGGTCGACGATCACCATGGGCGTGCGCACGCCAGCCAGGCTTTGCAGCAGGTCGCCGTCCTGGCCGACCGAAGCCACCACCAGGCCGTCGATGCGTTTTTCCAGCAGCACGCGCAGGTAGCTGCGCTGCTTCTGCGGGTTGTCGTCAGAGTTGCACAGAATCACGCAGTAGCCGTTGCGTTCGCAGGCGTCTTCGATACCCCGTGCCAGCTCGGCGAAGTACGGGTTGACGCTGTTGGGCACCAGCAAGCCGATGGTGGCCGTGCTGCGCGCCTTCAGCGAGCGGGCCACGGCGCTGGGCACGTAGTCGAGTTCGGCGATGGCGGCTTCGACTTTCAGCCGCACCTGCTCGCTGACCGGCCGGGTCTTGTTCAGTACATGGGACACAGTGGTGTAGGAAATACCCGCCAGTGCCGCGACGTCTTTGATGGTTGCCATGTTCTCAGTTCCGCCGGCCTGCGCGCCGGCTACGGTAAGTGTCGAGCACCACGGCGATGACAATCACCGCCCCGGTGATGATGCGTTTGGTCGGTTCGCTGGCCCCGATCTGCGCCAGCCCTGCAGCCAGCACCGAAATGATCAGCACGCCAAAGAAGGTACTGATGACCGAGCCACGGCCGCCCATCAGGCTGGTGCCGCCAATTACCACGGCGGCGATCACCTGCAGCTCCAGGCCGGAACCGGCATTGGGGTCGGCCGCTTCCAGGCGCGAGATCTGGAACAGCGCAGCCAGGCCGGCAAGCAGGCCCATCAGGGCGAACACCAACACCTTGTAGGGGCGCGGGTCGATGCCTGCCAGGCGCACGGCCTCTTCGTTGGTGCCGATGCCGATCAGGTAGCGGCCGAACACCGTGCGGGTCAGCACCAGCTGGGCCAGCACGATCACCAGCAAGGCGATGATGAAGGCCGGCGAGATGCCGAACGCGATGGGGTTGGAGAACCAGGCATAGGCATCGCCGATATAGGCGGTGCGCGAGTCGGTGAACTGGTAGGCCAGGCCACGGGCCATTTCCAGCACGCCGAGCGAGACGATGAACGACGGAATGCGCCAGGCTACGGTGACGCCGCCGGTAATGCTGCCGGCCAGCGCGGCCACGGCCATGCCCAGCAGGGCCGAGGGCAGCACGCCCCAGCCCCAGCTGAGGATCGCCACGCTGACCGTCGAGGCCGCCAGCGCCAGTACCGAGCCCACCGACAGGTCGATGCCACCGATGATCAGCACGAAGGTCATGCCCACTGCCAGTACCATCAGGTCGGGGATCTGGTTGGCCAGGGTACTGAAGGTGTTGTACGACCAGAAGTGGCTGCTGAGGAACGAGAACAGCACGATCATCGCCAGCAAGGCGCCGGCCAGGCCCAGGTAGGTACCCAGGCCAAGATAGGTGCCACTGCGGCGCACCGGTGCGGTGCCTTGGCTGTCGAGCGGGGTGGTTTTCATGCATCCATCCTGGGAGCTGCTTCATGCAGCAGTGCGTCACGTTTCTGATAACCGGCAAAGGCCGCAGCCAGCAACTGGTCCTGGCTCCAATGGTCACGCTCGAAGGTTTCGATCAGGCGGCCGGCCGACAGCACGGCGATGCGGTCGCAGATCAGCATCAGCTCGCGCAGGTCGCTGGAAACCACCACCAGGGCCTTGCCCTGGCGCGCCAGTTCGGCCAGCAGGCCATAGATGTCGAACTTGGCGCCGACGTCGATACCACGGGTGGGCTCGTCGAACAGCAACACCTGGCAGTCGCGCTCCAGCCACCGGCCTATCACCACCTTTTGCTGGTTGCCGCCAGACAGCTCGCCTACCACCTGCTGCGGACCGGCGCTACGAATGCGCATGGCCTGGATCTGGCGCTCGGCCAATGCCGCTTCGGCCTCGCCATCGAGCACCCCGGCCCGTGATACCGCTCCGAGGTTGCCCAGGGCAATATTGGCGCTGATCGACTGCGTCAGCAGCAGGCCTTCGCCTTTGCGGTCTTCGGTGATCAGCGCGATACCGGCCTGCACAGCGGCCTTGGGCGAGTCGATGGTGACCGCCTGCGGTGGCTGGCCGAGGGCGATGCTGCCGCTGTCGGCACGGTCGGCGCCGTAGATCAGGCGCAACAGCTCGGTACGGCCGGCACCGATCAGGCCGCAGATGCCGAAGATCTCCCCTGCCCTGACCTCGAACGACACTCCACGCACCTTGTCGCCACGGCTGAGCTTGTCGACCTTGAGCAGCGGCGCGCCGATCTGCCGGCGGCCCAGGTCGATATGCTCGCCCAGCTCGCGGCCGACCATCAGGTTGACCAGTTCGGCGCTGCTGTAGCGCTGGATCGGCTCATCGCACACCAGCTTGCCGTCACGCAGCACGACGATGCGCTGGGCCACACGCTGCAGTTCTTCCAGGCGATGGGAAATGTAGACGATGGCCACGCCACGTTGGCGCAGGCGCTCGATCTGGGTGAACAGCAGCTCCACCTCGCGCGCGGTGAGCATGGCGGTGGGTTCGTCGAAGATCAGCACATGGCAATCGCCGATCAGGTTGCGGGCGATCTCGACCATTTGCTGGTGGCCGATGCCCAGCTCGCCGACTGGGGTGTCCGGGTCGATAGCGTCGAGGCCGACCTGGGCCATGGCGGCCGTGGCCAGTTGGCGCAGGCGCTTCTGGCTGATCCAGCCGAAGCGGCCGGGCAGGTTGTCGAGGAACAGGTTTTCCGCCACGGTCAGCGTGGGCAGCAGGTTCAGCTCCTGCATGACCATGCGCACGCCGAGGCGCTCGGCCTCGCTGCGGCTGCCAGGCGCGTAGGCCTGGCCGCGGTAGTGCATATGCCCGGTGGTAGGGGTTTCCAGGCCACTGATGAGCTTGGACAGGGTGCTTTTGCCAGCGCCGTTCTCACCTGTCAGCGCCAGCACTTCGCCGGCCCGCAGGCTCAGGCTGACCTCGCCGAGCACGGGTTGGGCGTAGGTCTTGCCCAGGCCGCTGGCGGCGAGCACCACTTCATTGGCCGATGCAGGCATGGCCGTATCTCCTGCCAGCGATCAGGGCTTGGTGATGAGTTGGACCGGGGTCTGGATGACGTTGTCGGCATCCACGTCGGGTTTCTCGCCCTTGACCATTTTCAGCGCCGCCTGGATGCCGTACACCGCCTGCTGGCTGGCCGCCTGGTCGAGGGTGGCAAGTACACGGCCATCGGCGAGCATCGGCTTGATGGCGTTGATGTTGTCGTAGCCCACCACTTGCACCTGCCCGGTCTTGCCAGCGGCACGCACGGCCGACACGGCGCCCAGGGCCATGCTGTCGTTACCGGCCAGCAGGGCTTTCAGGTCGGGGTATTCGTTGAGCATGGAGGCGGCGACGGCGTTGCCTTTATCGATTTCCCAATTGCCACTCTGCACCGAGACGATCTTGACTTGCGCGGCCTCCATGGCGTCCTTGAAACCGGCGGTACGCTGCTGGGCGTTGGTGGTGGTCGGCACGCCTTCGATAATGCCGACCTGGTCGCCGGCCTTGAGCTTCTCGTTGGCCAGAAAATCGCCGACCAGGCGCGCGCCCTTGCGGTTGTCGGGGCCCACGAAGGGTACGCTGATGCCTTTGCTCTTGAGCAGCGCCGGGTCCAGGCGGTTGTCGATGTTGATCACCACCACGCCTTGGTCCATGGCCTTCTTCACCGCCGAAACCAGCGCCTTGGAGTCGGCCGGGGCAATGACCAGGGCCTTGGCGCCTGCGTTGACCATTTGCTCGACGATGCGGATCTGCTCGCCGGTGTCGGTCTCGTTCTTGATGCCGTTGGCGATCAGCTCGAATTCATCGGCGTGGGCTTTCTGGTAGTCCTTGGCGCCGTCTTCCATGGTGCGGAAGAACTCATTGGCCAGCGACTTCATGACAAGGGCGACCTTGGGCTTGTCTTCGGCGTGGGCGGCGGAAAATGGCAGGGCCAGGGACAGCGAGGAAATGACTGCGAGGGCCAGCAGACGACCGGGGAACGGCAGTTTCATGGACGAGGACTCCGGATCTTGTGTTTTTTGTCGGATCGCAAACGTTTGCGTTGACTCACTATGGAAACAGGACCGGGGTTTGTCAAATCCGTTTGGCTGTCAGAGGTCAAGTCGAGCCCGGGGCAGTTTATCCGGATTTTTTCCGAAAAGACGAACGTCTTTTCATCGCGTGCCAGGAATGCCGCTGCTCAGTGTAAAGCGCAGTTTTTGGCCTGACAGGCTGTTGCGAAATTACTTACAGTGAAATACTGTATGTGCATACAGCAAAACAAGGAAACGCCTGTGTCCAGCACCGCCTCCGCCACCCCGAGCAGCTATGAACAACTGGGTGTGCGCATCCAGAAGATCATCAACAGCCCCACCGCCCAGCGCAGCCGCGCGGCACTGATCTTCCGCCTGGAACAGGAAACACCGGAAGACTGGGAAACCCTGCTCGAGGAAATCGCCGAAAACGACAACGTCACCCTCGCCCACCGCGACGATGGTGGCGTGCAGATTTTCTGGACCGTACCGAAGGAAGACTGACCGCGGCGAGCATGGCAGTTGGCTGGCCCGGGTGGCCTTCAAGGCCTGCGGCTTAACCTCAGGCCAAGGCCTGCAGGTAGGCGCTGGCTTCACGATAACGCGCCAGCCGCGCCAGGTCGGCGGGGCCCGGGCAGGGAATGCGCGAAAGGTCACTGTTGTCGGCCAGGTCGGCCAGCTTGACGGTGCGCGCCAGCGGGTTATCGCCCAGGCGCACCACGAAGTCCTGGTAGGCCTCGCCCTCACGGCGGCTGAGCGCCAGCAAGGCGGCAAGGATTTTCAGCGCGAACCCCTCGCGCGCCAGGTCGGACAGCGTCAGCGAGGTGTCTTCGATCACATCGTGAAGCACCGCGACAATCCGTTGTTCAGGTGTGGAAACCCGCATCATCACGCGTAGCGGGTGGAGGATATAAGCTGCCCCACCCTTGTCGTATTGCCCTTCATGCGCCCTGGCGGCCACGGCAATGGCCCGCTCCAGTGTAGACATGAGGCCCTCCCCGTTCGGCTTCTTCCTGCCAAGCATAGCCAAAACTGTGCGGACAGTGTCTAGCGCAGGTGTGGCTGTGCCGCTCAAAGCTTGCGCCCCCCTGTAGGAGCGGTTTTAGCGCGTGGCGCCGTGCTGGATGACCACCGAATCGGTACCCAGCTTGGCCATTACCTCGGCCTTGCGTGCTTCAGCCTCCTCACGGCTCGGGAACGGCCCCATCAGCACCACCGGCTTGCCGTCGCGGTACTCCACCGAGGAGGGAATGCCCTTTTCGATCAGGCGTGCGGTCATGTCGCTGAGCGCACCCATGTTGGCACCCTGGATCACCTCCACGTCCCAGCCCTGCGGGGCAGGCTGGCCAGCCAGGGCTTCGGCGCGGCGCTGCAGCTCGGCGCCGCCGCACATCTCGCGGATGCGCAGGTTGTTACCGCTGTCGTCGACGATGATTTCGTACTGGCCATCGCGCTTGATCGCCACGTAGCTGCGGTAGGCCTCGTACTGCCCGGCATCATCCTTGCCACGAACCTGGCCGCAGATGGTGCCCTGGGTGTCGATCCGCACGTTGCCGAACTTGGCGGTTTTAGGGTTGTGCAGGTGTTCGGCCACCTGTTTGTGCACGCCTTCGACCTCGTTCTCACAGCCCGCCAGGGCCAGCACTGCCATTACCACAGCCAGTTTGCGCACGCGTGTACCTCCAGTTTCGAAGGGGCGGATTCTAGCACGCCGGGCAATGCCCCGAACCGCGACCAAACGTTACACGCTGCTTCGCGCGCATAGCAAAAAGGGCGATCATTGCTGATCGCCCTTTTTCGATTTGGTAGGCACAATTGGACTCGAACCAACGACCCCCACCATGTCAAGGTGGTGCTCTAACCAACTGAGCTATGTGCCTGTCGTGTGGTGCGCATATTAGTGACCGAATGCGTACCTGTAAAGCGTTTTTTTGAGAAAAATCAAAAACTTTCGAATCTGAGCGCATCGCGCTGCCCACAAAAATCGGGCAATGAAAAAAGGGGTGACCCTTGCGGATCACCGTCCCTCTTCGATTTGGTAGGCACAATTGGACTCGAACCAACGACCCCCACCATGTCAAGGTGGTGCTCTAACCAACTGAGCTATGTGCCTGTCGTGTGGTGCGCATTCTACTCATTCCAAAAACCCTGTCAACACTTTTTTTTGCGCTAACCTACTGAATCTTAAACTCTTTATAGAAAGGCGCGCTGACAGGTACCGAGTAAAGGATTTTCAACGGACGACTAGCGGGTGTTTATTATTATTGATAGCATCGGTACATTCGTTAAAAATATAAAACACGAGGTTCCTGCAGCATGGCTAACACCCCCTACCCCCAGTCCTACTACGCCGCCTCGGCCAACCCGGTGCCGCCACGTCCGGCGCTGCAGGGTGAGGTGGAAACCGATGTGTGCATCATCGGTGCCGGCTACACCGGCCTGTCCAGCGCCCTGTTCCTGCTGGAGAACGGCTTCAAGGTGAGCATCGTCGAAGCAGCCAAGGTCGGCTTCGGCGCGTCGGGCCGCAACGGCGGCCAGATCGTCAACAGCTACAGCCGCGACATCGACGTCATCGAACGCACCGTCGGCCCACGGGAGGCCCAACTGCTGGGCCAGATGGCTTTCGAAGGCGGGCGCATCATTCGTGAGCGCGTGGCCAAGTACAACATCCAGTGTGACCTGAAGGACGGTGGCGTGTTCGCTGCCCTCACCAGCAAGCAGATGGGCCATCTGGAGTCGCAAAAGCGCCTGTGGGAACGCTTCGGCCACAACCAGCTGGAGCTGATGGACCAGAAGCGCATCCGCGAAGTGGTCGCCTGCGACAACTATGTGGGCGGCATGCTGGACATGAGCGGCGGCCACATCCACCCGCTGAACCTGGCCCTGGGCGAAGCCGCCGCGGTCGAGTCGCTGGGCGGCATCATCTATGAGCAAACCCCGGCCATCCGCATCGAGCGTGGCGCCAACCCGGTGGTGCACACCCCACAGGGCAAGGTCCGCGCCAAGTTCATCATCGTCGCTGGCAACGCCTACCTGGGCAACCTGGTGCCTGAGCTGGCCAGCAAGTCCATGCCATGCGGCACCCAGGTGATCACCACCGAGCCACTGGGCGACGAACTGGCGCGCACCCTGCTGCCGCAGGACTACTGCGTCGAGGACTGCAACTACCTGCTCGACTACTACCGCCTGACCAGCGACAAGCGCCTGATCTTCGGCGGTGGCGTGGTGTACGGCGCGCGTGACCCGGCCAACATCGAGGCGATCATCCGGCCGAAGATGCTCAAGGCCTTCCCGCAGCTGAAGAACGTGAAGATCGACTACGCCTGGACCGGCAACTTCCTGCTGACCCTGTCGCGCCTGCCGCAGGTTGGCCGTATCGGTGACAACATCTACTACTCGCAGGGCTGCTCGGGTCACGGCGTGACCTACACCCACCTGGCGGGCAAGGTGCTGGCCGAGGCCATGCGTGGCCAGGCCGAGCGCTTCGACGCCTTCGCCGGCCTGCCGCACTACCCGTTCCCGGGTGGCCAGATGCTGCGCGTACCGTTCAGCGCCCTTGGCGCCTGGTACTACAGCCTGCGCGATCGCCTGGGCTTCTGATGTAGGCAGGCCTGGCCTCTTCCCGGGCACGCCCGCTCCCACAGGGACCGTGCAAGCAGCACAAATCCTGTGGGAGCGGGCGTGCCCGCGAAAGGGCCGGTACAGACAAAAGCTATTTGTTCAGGCTACTCACAGCCTGCTTCGCCGCAATCTCCTGCCCCGCCCGGGCCAGTTCATCTGCAGCCTGCAACCAGCGCTGGCGGTCCACCTGGGCCGGCAGTTGCCGTGGTGGCTGCACCAGCACCGCCCAACTGCCAAGTTTCGCCCACGCCGAGGCGAAGGCATCGAACCCCATCACCTGCCGCCGGTGCATGCCCGAGCGCAACAGCACCCGCTGCTTGTAGCGGTCGTAGCCGATCAGCACGGCATAGCGTGGCTCGCTCCACCAGGCCGAACCCTCCTCGTAACGCAGCAGCACCGGGTTGCCCGCCGCCACCTGAGTCAACAGTGCGTCCAGTTGCTTGTCCAGCGGATACACCACCATGCCGTAGTCGCGCGCCACCCGGGGGATGCCCGTGTCCAGCGCCTCGGCGCCCTGGGGCAGGTCCAGCGGTTTGTCCAGCAGCCCCGGCGTGATCGGTGCCCCTTGTTGCGACAGCACTGCCGCCAACGCCATGGCCCCGCTGTGGTTGGCGTTGCCACGGTAGAACGGCACGCTGCTGATCTCGACCCGCTGCGGCAGGCCCTTGAGGTTGTTGGAGGGTGCGCTGGCACAACCGGCCAGGCTGGCCGCTACCAGGCAGGCCGCCAGCAGCCGACGGGGGGTGGTCTTGAAGGAATGTTGCTGCATGGACACTCGCTTGCTCCAACGCCAGGCAGGCAGCGCCCGGCTCTGGCCACCGATCATAGGTCGGACAGCGGCGCGGGTATAGTCCGACACCGGTTAGGAGCGAATCGGACCAAGCAATAGACCTTTGGTCAATGGAACGTCACAGGCGAAAGGCTAGACTAAAGCAGTGTCTGGAAGGCCAGCGCCGGCTGACCGAGCGTGGCCTGTAGAGATGGAGGCACAGATGAGCCTGACCCTGGCAATCCTCATGCTGTTGGGCATGTGGCTGAGCGTCGCAGCCGCCATGCTGTGGGGTGTACTGCGTATCGTGCGGCGTCATTCTCACCACCACCTGCCACCGCAGGTCCCCGCCAAGCCACAGCCTGTGCGCCGGGCGCGGCGGCATGCCGGGGTGCACTGACTCCAGGTTTTCCTTGACCCCGTTCGCGGGCTTGCCCGCTCCCACAGGGACCGCGTCAGCCAGATGGCTACGCAGTCCCTGTGGGAGCGGGCAAGCCCGCGAACGGGGCGCAAGCGCCCCGCTGTTTCACATCAACCTTCAGCCGCCTCACGTTTCAACCGCGCCCGACGAGCGAGGATGTTGAGGATTTCGATCGCCGTCGAGAAGGCCATGGCCGCGTACACATAACCCTTCGGTACATGGGCGCCAAAACCTTCGGCAATCAGCGTCATGCCGATCATGATCAGGAAGCCCAGGGCCAGCATCACCACGGTCGGGTTGTCGTTGATGAAGTTGGCCAGCGGGTCGGCGGCCACCATCATGACGATCACTGCGGTGATCACGGCAATAATCATGATAGGCAGGTGTTCGGTCATGCCCACGGCGGTGATGATGCTGTCGACCGAGAAGACGATGTCCAGCAACAGAATCTGGAAGATCGCCGCGGCAAAGCCCAGGGTAACCGTCGACGACACCTTGGCTTCTTCCTTGGCGCCGTGCGGGTCGACGTTTTCGTGGATTTCCTTGGTCGCCTTCCACAGCAGGAACAGGCCACCGGCAATCAGGATCACATCCTTCCACGAGAAGGCGTTGCCGAACACTTCGAACACTGGGTCGGTCAACTGGACGATCCAGGCTACCGTGCTGAGCAAGGCCAGGCGCATGACCAAGGCCATGCTGATACCGATACGGCGCGCCTTGGAGCGGTACTCCACCGGCAGTTTGTTGGTCAGGATCGAGATGAAGATCAGGTTGTCGATACCCAGTACAACTTCCATGGCCACCAGCGTAGCCAGGGCAACCCAGGCGGTGGGGCTAGCGGCGAGTTCCAGCAAATATTCCATTGGTCAAATCCTGCAGCAGCGGTTGGGGGTCAGATTTCCTGGGTTTCTTCTTTCTTGTCGGCGTCCTTGGGCTTGTGCCCTTCGCTGCCGATGGCCTCGCTCAACGCCTGCTGCGCGGCCTTGTTGGTGTCGTCGATGGCCTGCTTGGCCGACTGTGCGGCCTGGTCGAGCATCTGCTGGGCAGATTTCTCGGCCTGTTCGCAACCGGCCAGGGTGAACAGGGCCAAGGCCAGCACCAGCGGCGTGCCGATGGATTTGAGTTGCAGCATGGGTTCCTCGCTTGTCGATAGTCCGGCGGCGCACAGGGGCGCCTGATGGAGCCGCATTCTAAAGAGCGTAATACATCAGGGAAAATTCGTTTTTTCAGCGGTTATACTTCGGTTTTTACGAATCCGGAAAACCCGATGCTCAACTATCGGCAATTGCACTACTTCTGGGCCGTGGCCAAGACCGGCAGCATCGCCCGCGCCAGCGAACAGTTGAACCTGACGCCGCAAACCATCAGTGGGCAGATCAGCCTGTTCGAACAGACCTACGGCCTGGAGCTTTTCCAGCGCGTGGGGCGGCAACTGGAGCTGACCGAAACAGGGCGACAGACGCTGAGCTATGCCGAGCAGATGTTCCAGCTGGGTGGCGAACTCGAAGCCATGCTGCGGGCCGGCCCGCAGGAGCAGATCCTGTTCCGCGTGGGCGTGGCGGACGTGGTGCCCAAGTCCATCGTCTACCGCCTGCTGGCGCCGACCATGGAGCTGGACGATGTGCTGCGCATCAACTGCCGCGAAGACAAGCTCGAACGGCTGCTGGCCGACCTGGCGATCCAGCGCCTGGACCTGGTGATTTCCGACAGCCCCATGCCCAGCCATCTGGACATCAAGGGCTATAGCCAGAAGCTGGGCGAGTGCGGGTTGAGCTTCTTTGCCACCCCGGCGCTGGCGCAACGCCTGGAAGGCCCCTTCCCCGCCTGCCTGCAGGATGCGCCATTGCTCATTCCAGGGCAGGAAACCGTGGTCCGCAGCCGCCTGCTGCGCTGGCTGGCCGAGCAGCAGGTGCAGCCGCGGATCGTGGGCGAGTTCGATGACAGCGCCTTGATGCAGGCATTCGGGCAGTCGGGCAGCGGCATCTTCGTCGCGCCCAGCGTGATCGCCGAGGAAGTGTGCCGCCAGTACGGCGTGGCGCTGATCGGGCAGACCGAGGCCGTGCATGAGTCGTTCTATGCCATTTCGGTGGAGCGCAAGGTCAAGCACCCGGGGATCGTGGCGATTACCGAGGGCGCGCGGCGGGAGTTGTTTCACTGGTGACCGTGGGTGGCTTCTTCGCGGGCACGCCCGCTCCCACAGGGACCGCACAGCATTCGAAGCCTGTACAGGAGCGCGCCCGCGAAGAGGCCTCCCCTGCTAGACAAAGGTCTATGGTAAAGTCGCGCCCTTTTCGAACATGCTGGGATATCGCTGCACATGACCCCCGTCCTCCGCTTCCTCAACCGCACCAGCCTGGTGACGCAGATCGTCATCGGGCTGATCGCCGGCATCGCCCTGGCCCTGCTTGCACCCGCCATCGCCCGGGACATGGCCTTCCTCGGGAAAGTGTTCGTCAGCGCCCTCAAGGCGGTGGCACCCGTGCTGGTGTTCATCCTGGTCATGGCGTCGATCGCCAACCACCGCCACGGCCAGGAAACGCACATTCGCCCGATCCTCTGGCTGTATCTGCTGGGCACCTTCAGCGCCGCGGTAGTCGCGGTGGTCGCCAGTATGCTGTTCCCGTCCAACCTGGTGCTGAGCACCGGCGAGGTTACGCTGAGCGCGCCGGGCGGCATCACCGAGGTGCTGCAGAACCTGCTGCTGAGTGCGGTCGACAACCCGATCAACGCCCTGCTCAACGCCAACTTCATCGGCATACTGACCTGGGCCATCGGCCTGGGCGTGGCCCTGCGCCATGCTGGCGAAACCACCCGCACCGTGGTCGAGGACCTGTCCAACGGCGTGACCCTGATCGTGCGCGTGGTCATCCGCTTCGCCCCGCTGGGCATCTTTGGCCTGGTCAGCGCCACCCTGGCCCAGTCGGGCCTGGACGCCCTGCTCGGCTACCTGCACCTGTTGGCGGTGCTGATCGGCTGCATGCTGTTCGTGGCGCTGGTGATGAACCCGCTGATCGTATACTGGAAAATCCGCCGCAACCCGTACCCGCTGACCCTGCTGTGCCTGCGTGAAAGCGGTATCACCGCATTCTTCACCCGCAGCTCGGCGGCCAATATTCCGGTGAACCTGGCCCTGTCGGAGCGCCTTGGCCTGCATGAGGACACTTATTCGGTATCGATCCCGCTGGGTGCGACCATCAACATGGCCGGTGCCGCCATCACCATTACCGTGCTGACCCTGGCGGCGGTGCATACCCTGGGTATTCCGGTAGACATGCCAACCGCTGTGCTGCTCAGCGTGGTGGCGGCGGTGTGTGCCTGCGGCGCGTCAGGTGTGGCCGGCGGCTCGTTGCTGCTGATTCCGCTGGCGTGCAGCCTGTTTGGCATCCCGAGCGAAATTGCCATGCAGGTGGTGGCGGTGGGCTTCATCATCGGCGTGCTGCAGGACTCGGCCGAAACGGCGCTGAATTCCTCGACCGATGTGCTGTTTACCGCGGCGGCGTGCCAGGCCGAAGAGCAGCGCACCGCTTGAGATTGCCGGGGCCGCTTTGCGGCCCTTTCGCCGGCAAGCCAGCTTCCACAAGTACAGCGCCGGCCTGGGGCATTGTGCAGTACCTGTGGGAGCTGGCTTGCCGGCGATGATGCCAGTGATTGCTTAAGCCAGGCGCTTTACCTAGGCTAGTGGCCTTTCCCCAGCAATGAGACAGGGCCATGTCAGAACACGAAACTGCCGGCGAAGGCCGCTTCAACAGCATCGAGATCCGTATTCTCGGCGCGCTGATCGAGAAGCAGGCCACCAGCCCGGAAAGCTACCCGCTGACCCTCAATGCCCTGGTCCTGGCCTGCAACCAGAAGACCAGCCGCGAGCCGGTGATGAACCTCACCCAAGGCCAGGTCGGCCAGGCCCTGCGCGCCCTCGAAGGGCAAGACATGACCCGCCTGCAGATGGGCAGCCGCGCCGACCGCTGGGAACACCGGGTGGACAAGGCGCTGGAGCTGGTGCCCGCGCAACTGGTACTGATGGGCCTGATGTTCCTGCGCGGGCCGCAAACCCTCAATGAGCTGCTGACCCGCAGCAACCGCCTGCACGACTTCGACGACACCGAGCAGATCCAGCACCAACTGGAGCGCCTGGTCTCGCGCGGCCTGGCCTTGCACCTGCCACGCCAGGCCGGCCAGCGCGAAGACCGTTACACACATGCCTTGGGTGACCCGGCGGAAATCGAGGCGATCCTGGCTGCACGGCAGCAGGAAGGTGGTGCACGCAGCAGCGGCGGCACTGTGTCGGAAGAACGCATCGAAGCCCTCGAAGCCCGCATCGCGGCGCTGGAGGCACGCCTGGCCGAGCTGGAAGGCTGAGCCATCACGGCTCGGGGTCGGGGAAGTTGCGGCAGCTCTTGCGCTCGGCCAGCTCCCGGTCACTGGGGCGCTGGTCAACGAACACGGTGCGGCCGTCGGCATAGATTTCCAGGTAGCCCCAGTGCAGGTCCTGCTCTTGCTGCCCGGGCTTTGGGGGGACCAGCCACCAGGGTTCGCGGCTTATCAGGGTCATGGGTGGGATTCCTGAGGGTGTCTGCAGTAATCATAGACATCCTCGGGTTCACCTTTGTCAGTTCTGACGCATTCGCGGGCATGCCCGCTCCCACAGGGTTCCTCACAAATCTCAAGACCTGTGCAGTACCTGTGGGAGCGGGCATGCCCGCGAAAGGGCCGGTACAGGCTTACGCCGGTGCCGAAGTGCGGATCAGGTGGTCAAAGGCCGCCAGCGATGCCTTGGCCCCCTCACCCACCGCAATCACGATCTGCTTGTACGGCACAGTCGTCACGTCACCCGCCGCAAACACACCGGGGATGCTGGTCTGGCCCTTGGCATCGACGATGATCTCGCCACGCGGCGACAGCTCGACGGTGCCTTTCAGCCAGTCGGTGTTCGGCAGCAGGCCGATCTGCACGAAGATGCCTTCCAACGCCACTTCATGCTGCTGGTCGTTGGTGCGGTCCTTGTAGCGCAGGCCGGTCACTTTCTCGCCATTGCCCAGCACTTCGGTGGTCAGCGCACTGGTGATCACCTTCACGTTCGGCAGGCTGTGCAACTTGCGTTGCAGTACCGCATCGGCACGCAGCTGGCTGTCGAACTCGATCAGCGTTACCTGGGCGACGATACCGGCCAGGTCGATGGCCGCTTCTACACCCGAGTTGCCACCACCGATCACCGCCACGCGCTTGCCCTTGAACAGGGGGCCGTCACAGTGCGGGCAGTAGGCCACGCCACGGGCGCGGTATTCCTGCTCGCCCGGCACGTTCATTTCGCGCCAGCGGGCACCGGTGGCCAGGATCACGGTCTTGGCCTTGAGCGAGGCGCCGCCGGCCAGACGTACTTCGTGCAGGCCGCCATCAGTGGCCGGGATCAGCGCTTCACCGCGCTGCAGGTTCATGATGTCCACGTCGTACTGCTTGACATGCTCTTCCAGCGCCGTGGCCAGCTTCGGCCCTTCGGTTTCCTGTACCGAGATGAAGTTCTCGATGGCCAGGGTGTCGAGCACCTGGCCGCCGAAACGCTCGGCCGCAATACCGGTGCGGATGCCTTTACGTGCGGCATAGATGGCTGCCGAGGCGCCGGCCGGGCCACCGCCGACCACCAGCACATCGAAGGCGTCCTTGGCGTTGATCTTTTCGGCCTGACGAGCACCGGCGTTCGTGTCGATCTTGCCGAGGATTTCTTCCAGGCCCATGCGGCCTTGGCCGAACACTTCGCCGTTCAGGTAGATGCTCGGTACCGCCATGATCTTGCGCGACTCGACTTCACCCTGGAACAGCGCGCCGTCGATAGCCACGTGGCGCACGTTGGGGTTGAGCACCGCCATCAGGTTCAGCGCCTGGACTACATCCGGGCAGTTCTGGCACGACAGGGAGAAGTAGGTTTCGAAGGTGAATTCGCCTTCCAGTGCCTGGATCTGCTCGATCACTTCGGCACTGGCCTTGGACGGGTGGCCGCCGACTTGCAGCAATGCCAGCACCAGCGAGGTGAATTCGTGGCCCATGGGGATGCCGGCGAAGCGCAGGTTTATGTCGGCTCCCGGGCGGTTCAGCGAGAACGAGGGACGACGGGCATCGCTGCCGTCCGCGCTGAGGGTAATCAGGTTCGACAGGCTGGCAATTTCCACCAGCAGGTCGTGCAATTCGCGGGACTTCGCGCCGTCGTCGAGGGAAGCAACGATCTCGATCGGCTGGGTGACCCGCTCCAGGTAGGTTTTCAGTTGCGATTTAAGCGTGGCGTCCAACATACGGGCGATTCCTTTTTCAAAACTCGGATACAAAAACGCCCAGGCGAGGTCGCCCGGGCGTTTGACGGGGCGGTGAGTACTTCAGCTTTGGCGGCTGCTTACCGCCCGCGACTGGTGCACAGTCTTAGATCTTGCCGACCAGATCCAGGGATGGGGCGAGAGTGGCTTCGCCTTCTTTCCACTTGGCTGGGCAAACTTCGCCCGGGTGAGCGGCAACGTACTGGGCAGCCTTCACTTTGCGCAGCAGTTCGGCAGCATCGCGGCCTACACCACCGTCGTTCAGCTCGACGATCTTGATCTGGCCTTCCGGGTTGATCACGAAGGTACCGCGATCGGCCAGGCCGGCTTCTTCGATCAGCACGTCGAAGTTGCGCGAGATGACGTGGGTCGGGTCACCGATCAGCGGGTACTGGATCTTGCCGATGGTGTCCGAAGTGTCGTGCCAGGCTTTGTGGGTGAAGTGGGTGTCGGTGGACACGCCGTAGATTTCCACGCCCAGCTTCTGGAACTCGGCGTAGTTGTCAGCAAGGTCGCCCAGCTCGGTCGGGCAGACGAAGGTGAAGTCGGCCGGGTAGAAGAACACGACAGACCACTTGCCTTTCAGGTCGGCTTCGCTGACCTGAACGAACTCGCCCTTGTGGTAGGCGGTGGCGTTGAACGGTTTGACCTGGCTGTTGATGATTGGCATGAGAGACGCTCCTTCATGGGGTTGGAAACAGTTGACGGAGAGAATCCTAACCGCTGGTCCCGATAAAGGCTCATTGGCAAAGCTCATGCTTTTGATTGGTTTTGGCTATAACCGGGGTTTATTAATAGAAGGGAATGGGCTGAGCAAAGGATTGCGCAGGTATTCAAGGGCTTCATCGCCGGCAAGCCAGCTCCCACAGGTACAGCATAGGCCTTGAGACTTATGCAATACCTGTGGGAGCTGGCCTTGCCGGCGATGAGGCCAGTGGCATCAGCGGGTGGCTGTGCGCATGGTCACGAACTCTTCGGCCGCGGTCGGGTGCACGCCAATGGTTTCGTCGAACTGTTGCTTGGTTGCACCGGCCTTCAGGGCGACGCCCAGGCCCTGGATGATCTCGCCGGCGTCGGGGCCAACCATGTGACAGCCCAGCACCTTGTCGGTCTCGGCATCGACCACCAGCTTCATCAGGGTCTTTTCCTGGATATCGGTCAGGGTCAGTTTCATCGCACGGAAACGGCTTTCGAACACCTGCACCTTGTGCCCGGCCTCCAGCGCCTGCTCCTCGGTCAGGCCCACGGTGCCGATGGGCGGCTGGCTGAAGACGGCGGTAGGGATGTTCTGGTAGTCCACCGGGCGGTATTGCTCGGGCTTGAACAGGCGCCGGGCCACGGCCATGCCTTCGGCCAGCGCCACCGGGGTAAGCTGCACGCGGCCGATCACGTCACCGATGGCCAGGATCGACGGTGCGGTGGTCTGGTACTGGTCGTCAACGCGAATGAAACCGCGCGCGTCCAGTTCCACGCCGGTGTTTTCCAGGCCCAGGTTGTCGAGCATCGGGCGGCGGCCGGTGGCGTAAAACACACAATCGGCGACCAGCTCGCGGCCGTCGTTTAGCGTGGCCTTGAGGCTGCCGTCCTCGAGCTTGTCGATGCGCTGGATGTCGGCGTTGAACTGCAGGTCGAGGCCGCGTTTTTCCAGCTCTTCCTTCAGGTGCGTGCGTACCGAACCGTCGAAGCCGCGCAGGAACAGGTCGCCACGGTACAGCAGCGTGGTAGCCGCCCCCAGGCCCTGGAAGATGCCGGCGAACTCGACGGCGATGTAGCCACCGCCTACCACCAGCACCCGGCGTGGCAGGTCCTTGAGGTAGAAGGCTTCGTTTGAGGTAATGGCCAGTTCCTTGCCCGGGATGTCCGGCACCTGTGGCCAGCCGCCGGTGGCGATGAGGATGTGCTCGGCGGTGTAGCGCTGGCCTTCCACTTCCACTTCATTGGCACCGGTCAGGCGCGCATGGCCCTGCAGCAGGGTGACCCCGCTGTTGAGCAGCAGATTGCGGTAGATGCCGTTCAGGCGCTCGATTTCCCGGTTCTTGTTGGCGATCAGGGTGCCCCAGTCGAAATGCCCTTCTTCGAGGGTCCAGCCGAAACCGGCAGCCTGCTCCAGTTCGTCGGCAACGTGCGCGCCGTACACCAGCAGTTTTTTCGGCACGCAGCCCACGTTGACGCAGGTACCGCCCAGGTAGCGGCTCTCGGCCACTGCCACCTTTGCGCCGAAGCCGGCGGCAAACCGCGCCGCACGCACACCGCCGGACCCGGCGCCAATCACGAACAGATCAAAATCGTAGGCCATGTATTCACTCTCCTAGGCAGGCGCCCAGCATAACGCCGTTGGCCGCCGCAAACAAAAAAGCCACCCCGAAGGGTGGCTTTCAGGCCAGCAGGACTTATCAGTAAGCCTTGCCAGTCTTGTAGTAGTTCTCGAAGCAGAAGTTGGTCGCGTCGATATAGCCTTCCGCGCCACCGCAGTCGAAACGCTTGCCCTTGAACTTGTAGGCGATCACGCAACCGTTCTGCGCCTGTTGCATCAGCGCGTCGGTGATCTGGATCTCGCCACCCTTGCCCGGCTCGGTGTTGGCGATGATGTCGAAGATATCCGGGGTCAGGATGTAGCGACCGATGATCGCCAGGTTCGACGGAGCGTCTTCCGGCTTTGGCTTCTCGACCATGTTGGTGACGCGGAAAATGTCGTCACGGATCATGTCGCCGGCGATCACGCCGTACTTGTTGGTTTCCTGCGGGTCGACTTCCTGGATGGCGACGATAGAGCAACGGAACTGGTTGTACAGCTTGACCATCTGGGTCAGTACGCCGTCACCTTCCGGGTTCACGCACAGGTCGTCCGCCAGCACCACGGCGAACGGCTCATCGCCGATCAGCGGGCGGCCAGTGAGGATGGCGTGGCCCAGGCCTTTCATTTCGGTCTGGCGGGTGTAGGAGAACGAGCACTCGTCGAGCAGGCGACGGATACCGACCAGGTATTTTTCCTTGTCGGTGCCCTTGATCTGGTTTTCCAGCTCGTAGCTGATGTCGAAGTGGTCTTCCAGAGCACGCTTGCCGCGCCCGGTGACGATGGAGATCTCGTTCAGACCGGCATCCAGTGCCTCCTCAACGCCATACTGGATCAGTGGCTTGTTGACCACCGGCAGCATTTCCTTTGGCATGGCTTTGGTAGCAGGCAGGAAGCGGGTGCCGTAACCGGCTGCCGGGAACAAGCATTTTTTGATCATATACGTCCTTACAAAAGGCTAGGCCTGTGGAATTCGGCGCAGTCTAATCAGGCGGCAGTCACCTTACAATGCCCCCACCCGTGCCGACCGATTGCATGATAGAGATAACCCAGTGTAGATAGTTCCGGGGGATCGTAAATATTGCTGTCATCAATGACCATTGGATGACAGGGATGCGCTTGCCCTGTGCCGCCCTCTTCGCGGGCTTGCCCGCTCCCACAGGTACTGCACAGTATCAAGACCTGTGGCGATCCTGTGGGAGCGGGCAAGCCCGCGAAGAGGCCGGCAAAGGCCATGGATCAACTACCAGTGCCCTGCCCGATCAGCACCCCATCGACCTTCTGCCCATACAGGTTCACGCCGTCATTGGCATGGAACTTCACCCGCGTCTTCTCGATGGAGCCTTCCACCAGCCGCGGATCCTGGGGCCGTTCATGGCGGTTGATCCAGGCCGCCACATCCCAGGCCTGCTGATCACTCAGGCTGCCCGGCTTGCCCAGTGGCATGTTGTACTTGATGAACGACGCCGCGGTGTTGATACGGTGCATGCCGGCGCCCCAGTTGTAGGAATCCTTGCCCCACAGCGGCGGCATTACATACTCGCCCGCCACCTTCTGCCCTTCACCATTATCGCCGTGGCAAATCGCACACTGCTCGCGATAAACCTGCTGGCCGCGCTTGAAGTCGTACCCGCCCTTGGGCTGCGGCACCTCGGGGTATCCGCGCCCGGCAATCTCCACACCGGTAGGGGCCTTGGTCGACAGCCAGTACGAATACACCGCCAGCGCGGTCATCTGTGGGCTATCGGCAGCAGGTGGCTTGCCGTTCATGCTGAACTGGAAGCAGCCCTGGATACGCTCGGCGTAGGTGTTGACCTTGTCGTTTTTCTTGCGGTACGCAGGGTACATCGGGTACGCCCCCCACATCGGCGCGGAATGCGCCAGCCGCCCCTGGTCAAGGTGGCAGTTGCTGCAGTTCATGCCGTTGCCGACGGCCTCGGGCATCAGCCTGCGGGTGTCGACGAACAGGGCATGGCCCTCGCGCACCATCTTGCCAAAGGCATTGTCAGGCAACTCGCTTTCCGCTGGCGGCACGAACTGTGGCGCAGCCTGCACGCCAGGCACTTTCAACTGCGACTGGTCTTCCATGGCGATCTCGGCGGCCTGGGCGCTGCCCACGGCCAGCAGCAACAGGGCTGGAATCATCGGTTTCATGGCTTGACTTCCTGGCTGGCGGGGTGGGCGAAGAACTCGGCAACGGCCTTGATCTCGTCATCGGTCATGGCTTTGGCCACACCGACCATCAGCTGGTTGGGGTCATTGCTGCGGGTGCCGTCACGCCAGGCGTTGAGCTGCGCCACCAGGTAACTGGCGGGCTGGCCGGCCAAGGGCGGGAAGTGTTCGCCAACCCCGCCGCCGCCCGGGCCATGGCATTGCACACAGCCAGGAATCTGCCGGCTCCAGTCGCCGTACAGGGCCATGCGGGTGGTGGGGTCATCGGCAATCTGCTGGCGACGCAGGTCGCGTGCGGGGTCTGCCGGCAGGCTGGCCAGGTAGCTGCTGACCGCCTTGATTTCATCCTCGCTCAGGGCCTTGGCAAGCGGCTCCATCACTGCCTGCTTGCGGCTGCCACTGCGCCAGTCATGCAATTGCTTGCTGAGGTAGGCGGCCGGTAGCCCGGCCAGGCGCGGGAAGCCGGCAGCGGCAATGCCCTTGCCGTCCGGGCCATGGCAACCCAGGCAAGCCATGGCGGCGGGGTTGGCCCCGCCCTGGGTGAAGACTTTCTGGCCATCGGCGGCATGCGCCGTGGGCCAGGCCAGGATCAGCAGGCTGCCGATCACGGCGCGACTCAACGGTGTCATCACGAATCTCCTTTTCTATTGTTATAAGCTTAGGCTTAAAACATATAAGCAAAAGGAGCGCGATCAGTTGCCCTGGATCAACTCCCGGAGATGCATTGGGTGGCTGCGGTGCGCACGTCGCCCAGGCGCAACGGGAAGTTGTTCAGCCGCTCGTACAGCTTGATGCTGCTGCCGCTGCCCCGCTTGTCGATGTCCACCAGCGCCGCCGGGCCCACACCCGAGCTGATCTTCTGCGGCACGATCAGCCGCAGGCCATCGCCACGCGGTTCTTCCACCAGCGGGTCGCGGGTATCGGCCAGCTTCTGCTTGATGCAATCGGCATATGCGCGTGGGGACTTGCCGGAGATCACATCCAGCGTTTCACGCGATTGTTCCAGTTCCGTAACACTCACACAGCCACCCAGCGTCACCGCCAACGCCGCCACCATCCACTTCATTTGCAGCACCTCTGCCTTCAAGAATCCGCTTCGACCACGACCAGGCGGTTTTGCTCCCTGCTTTGGCAGATTTATCTGCGCCTGGCGGAACAGCGCGGCAGTCTAACCCGACATCGTGGTATCGTTTGCCTTTGCAGAACCAATCCTTGCGGAGCATCACATGAAATTCGTACACCAGCGCGAGCACCTGAACGAGGACGACATCGTCGTCATCGAGTGCTCCCAGCGCTGCAATATCCGCCTGATGAACGACGCCAACTTCCGCAGCTTCAAGAATGGCGGCCGTCACACCTATCACGGCGGCCATTTCGACAAGTTCCCGGCGAAGATCACCGTGCCCAGCACCGGTTTCTGGAACATCACCATCGACACCGTGACCACCCGCCCGATCTCGGTTACCCGCAAGCCGACGTTGACCCACAAGATCAAGATCATCCGTCGTTCGTCGTCGAAACTCAGGTAAGGCCCCATGACCCAGACCACCAAATACGTCATCAAGTACAAGCTCGACGGCCAGCGCCGCTGGGATTTCGCACTAATGCCCGATGCTTCCCACGAACAAGCCCTGGAAGCGCTGCGCAAGATTCATGGTGAAGACGCCGAGAAGATCAGCGACATCCAGGTCAGCAAGGCCTTGTAGATACCCGCCCCCGCCGCACCACTCGCCCGCGCAAGGAGAACCGCATGAGCCACTGGCCCGACCGCCGCATCCTCGACCTGCTGGGCATCGAGTTGCCCATTCTGCAAGCGCCCATGGCCGGTGCGACGGGCTCGGGCATGGCCATCGCCGTGGGCCTGGCGGGCGGCCTGGGCGCCCTGCCCTGCGCCATGCTCACCGGCGACCAGGTGCGCGCCGAGATCGCCGCCTTCCGCGCCGGCTGCCCGGGCCGCCCACTGAACCTGAACTTCTTCTGCCACCAGCCGCCAGCGCCCGACGCCGAGCGCGATGCACGCTGGAAGCAGGCGCTCGAGCCCTATTACAACGAAGTGGGTGCCGACTTCGCTGCTCCTACGCCGGTGTCCAACCGCGCGCCTTTCGACGAACAGAGCTGCCAGCTGGTCGAGCAACTGCGCCCGGAGGTGGTGAGTTTCCACTTCGGCCTGCCCCAGGCAGACCTGCTGCAACGGGTCAAGGCCAGCGGGGCCAAGGTACTGTCCAGCGCCACCACCGTCGAAGAAGCCGTGTGGCTGCAGCGCCACGGCTGTGATGCGATCATTGCCATGGGCTACGAAGCGGGCGGCCATCGCGGCATGTTCCTCAGCGACGACATCACCAGCCAGATAGGCACCTTCGCCCTGGTGCCGCAGGTGGCCGATGCGGTCAGCGTGCCGGTGATTGCCGCCGGCGGCATTGCGGACCACCGCGGCCTGTTGGCGGCGCTGGCCCTGGGTGCTTCGGCCGTGCAGATCGGAACGGCTTACCTGTTCTGCCCTGAAGCCAAGGTCTCGCCGGCGCATCGCCAGGCCCTGGACAGCGCGCCTGCCAGCGACACGGCGCTGACCAACCTGTTCACCGGCCGACCGGCGCGTGGCATCAACAACCGCATTATGCGCGAGCTGGGGCCGATGAGCGACCTGGCGCCGCGCTTCCCGCTGGCCGGGGGGGCATTGATGCCTTTGCGAGCGATTACGGATCCGCAGGGCAAGAGCGATTTCAGCAACCTGTGGTCGGGGCAGGCATTGCGGCTGGGCAGGCATATGCCGGCGGGTGCGTTGACCCGGGAGATTGCCGAAAAGGCGCTGGCAGTAGTCGGGCACCAGGCATCTGCATAAGCAGGCTCGGCCTCTTCGCGGGCTTGCCCGCTCCCACAGGTTCACCACTGGTTTTGAATGCTGCGCAGTACTGTGGGAGCGGGCAAGCCCGCGAAGAGGCCTGACCTGCCCATGCATAATCCTGCCCCTTCCCGGCCCCCGGCCTATCGCTATATAGTTAAGGATATAACGATACCCCCAAGGAGCTGCTCGATGCGTATCCGCCCTTCCTGCCTGGCCGCCACCGCCCTGGCCAGCCTGCTCGCCTTCAACACTGCCTGGGCCGAGGAAGTCCAGGTCGCGGTCGCAGCGAACTTCACAGCCCCCATCCAGGCCATTGCCAAGGCCTTCGAAAAAGACACCGGCCACAAGCTGGTCGCGGCCTACGGCGCCACCGGCCAGTTCTACGCACAAATCATGAACGGCGCGCCTTTCGAGGTATTCCTCGCTGCCGACGACAGCACCCCGGCCAAGCTCGAGCAGGAAAAGGCCATTGTCCCGGGCTCGCGCTTCACCTACGCCATCGGCACCCTGGCCCTGTGGTCGGCCACACCCGGCTATGTCGACGCCAGCGGCGAAGTGCTGAAGAACAACACATTCAGGCACCTGTCCATCGCCAACCCGAAAACCGCACCTTACGGCCTGGCCGCGACCCAGGTGCTGGACAAGCTGAAGCTGACCGAAGCCACCAGGCCCAAGCTGGTCGAAGGGCAGAACATCACCCAGGCATTCCAGTTCGTCTCCACCGGCAACGCCGAACTGGGCTTTGTCGCCCTGTCGCAAATCTACAAGGACGGCAAGGTCGAGAGCGGTTCGGCCTGGATCGTCCCCTCGTCGCTGCACGCGCCTATCCGCCAGGACGCGGTGATCCTCGAAAAAGGCAAGGACAACCCCGCCGCCAAGGCCCTGGTCGACTACCTGAAAGGGCCGAAAGCCGCGGCGGTGATCAAATCCTACGGTTATGAAATCTGATGCCGCTGGACGCCAGTGACCTGGGCGCCATCTGGCTGACCGTGAAACTGGCCAGTCTGACCACCCTGATCCTGCTGATCGTCGGCACGCCCATTGCCTGGTGGCTGGCGCGCACGCGCTCGTGGTTGCGTGGGCCGGTGGGCGCGGTGGTGGCCTTGCCGCTGGTGCTGCCCCCCACGGTGATCGGCTTCTACCTGCTGATCGCCCTCGGCCCGCATGGCTGGCTGGGCCAGGCGACCCAGGCGCTGGGCCTGGGCAGCGTGGTGTTCAGTTTCACCGGGCTGGTGATCGGCTCGGTGATCTACTCCATGCCCTTCGTGGTCCAGCCGCTGCAGAACGCCTTCGGCGCCATTGGCCAGCGCCCGCTGGAAGTGGCCGCCACACTGCGCGCCAGCCCCTGGGACAGCTTCGTCCACGTGGTGCTGCCGCTGGCCCGGCCAGGCTTCATCACCGCCAGCATCCTCGGCTTCGCCCATACGGTAGGTGAGTTCGGCGTGGTGTTGATGATTGGCGGCAACATCCCCGACAAGACACGCGTGGTCTCGGTGCAGATCTTCGACCATGTCGAGGCCATGGCCTATTCGCAAGCACACTGGCTGGCCGGCGCCATGCTGGTGTTCTCGTTCCTGGTGCTGCTCCTGCTGTACGCTGGACGCCGTGGCAAAGCCGGTTGGAGCTGAAATGAGTGCATCGATTGTGGCGCGTCTGAAACTGGCGCGCGACGACTTCACCCTGAACGTCGACCTGCACCTGCCCGGGCACGGCATCAGCGCGCTGTTCGGCCACTCGGGGTCTGGCAAGACCAGCTGCCTGCGTTGCCTGGCCGGGCTGGAACGGGCCGCCAGCGCCTATATCGAAGTCAACGGCGAAGTCTGGGAGGACAGTGCCCGCGGCTACTTCCAGGCACCGCACCTGCGCCCGGTTGGCTACGTGTTCCAGGAGGCCAGCCTGTTCCCGCACCTGTCGGTACGCGGCAACCTGGAATTCGGCTGGCGGCGGGTGGCTGCGGCCGAGCGCAAGGTCAGCCTTGAACAGGCCTGCCAGTTACTGGGTATCGGCCACTTGCTGGCACGCCGCCCGGCAACCTTGTCCGGAGGCGAGGCGCAGCGGGTAGGCATTGCCCGCGCCCTGCTCAGCAGCCCGCGCCTGCTGTTGATGGACGAGCCGTTGGCGGCCCTCGACGGGCCGCGCAAGCGCGAGATCCTGCCCTACCTGGAGCGCCTGCACGACGAACTGGACATCCCGCTGGTGTATGTCAGCCATGCCCTGGAGGAAGTGGCGCGGCTGGCCGACCACCTGGTGTTGCTGGAGCAAGGCCAGGCAGTGGCCAGCGGCCCGATCGGCGAAACCCTGGCCCGCCTCGACCTGTCGCTGGCCCAGGGCGAGGATGCCGGCGTGGTGTTCGAGGGCCTGGTGGTAGGCCATGACCCGTATTACGACCTGCTCGACCTGCGCCTGCCCGGCAAGGATGGGCCGCTGCTGCGCATTGCCCACCCGGCCCAGGTGATGGGCAGCTCACTGCGGGTCAAGGTGCAGGCCCGTGACGTCAGCCTGGCCCTGGCAGCCGATAGCACTTCGAGCATCCTCAACCGCTTGCCGGTGCGCGTGCGCGAAAGCCGCCCGGCTGCCAACCCGGCGCATGTGCTGGTCAGCCTGGATGCCGGCGGCATCGCCCTGCTGGCGCGCATCACCCGCTTCTCGGCAGACCAGCTCGGCCTGCACCCGGGCCAGGTGCTGTTTGCCCAGATCAAGTCGGTGGCGTTGCTGGGCTGAGCATCGGCCCTGCGGCTGCTGTCCATTGATCAGTGAACTGATCGAGGCCTGCCAACCATGCTCGACTGCCCCCTGCCGCCCAGCCTGCACTACGTCGACGACAGCCAGCCGGGCCTGACCCGGCGACGCTGGCGGGGCCGTTTCATCTACCTGGATGCAAACGGCCAGCGGGTGCGCGACAGCGATACCCTCGCCCGCATCGCCGCACTGGTTATCCCCCCGGCCTATACCGAGGTGTGGATTTGCGCCGACCCGCAGGGCCACCTGCAAGCGACGGGCCGCGATGCCCGTGGCCGCAAGCAATACCGCTACCATGCGCAGTGGCGCGAAGTACGCGACCAGCACAAGTACGGACGCATGCTGGCGTTTGCCCAAGCCCTGCCGAAACTGCGCGCACAACTGCACGCCCACCTTGCCCGGCCGGGCCTGGACCGGGAAAAGGTGATGGCGCTGGTGATCAGCCTGTTGGACCACACTCTTATCCGTATCGGCAACCAGCGTTACCTGCGTGACAACCAGTCCTATGGGCTGACCACCCTGCGCAACCGTCATGTCCAGGTGAAGGGCAGCAGCATTCGCTTCCAGTTCCGCGGCAAGCGCGGCGTCGAACACAACGTCAGCCTGAACGATCGGCGCCTGGCCAATCTGCTCAAGCGCTGCATGGAGTTGCCCGGGCAAGCGTTGTTCCAGTACCTGGACGACGACGGCCAGCGCCACAGCGTCGGCTCCAGCGAGGTCAACCAGTTTCTGCAGCAGCTGACCGGTGCCGACTTCACCGCCAAGGATTACCGCACCTGGGCCGGTAGCAGCCTGGCCCTGGAGCTGCTCAGGCCCTTGGCCTGGGAGCCCGAGAGCGAAGCCAGGCGCCAGGTCGCCGCCATCGTCCGCCAGGTTGCCACACGCCTGGGCAATACGCCGGCGGTGTGCCGGCGTTGCTACATCCACCCGGCGGTACTTGAACACTACGCCCTGGGGCGGTTGGCCAACTTGCCGAAGAACCGTGTACGCAAGGGTCTGGACCGTGAAGAAGTAGCCTTGCTGTTGTTTCTTCAGGCACTCGAGGAACAGAACGACCATTGACCCGGTCTATTCAGCCCATGTTGCGAAGAAATTTCCCATTGGCCGCCAAGCCCCCTATTCTTGCCACCGAGCACCTTGGCCGACAAACCGCTGGCGGTTTGCGTCGGCACCTGCGACTGAAGACACGCAACAGAATTTGTCTGTCGGGGAATTACTATCCGCCGAAAGCGTCTTTAATGAGAAGGAAGAGGGACAAGCTCCCGCCGCCGCGGCAACTAGCCCGACGGACTTTTACATCACCAAGGAGAACTACATGCTGATACTCACCCGCAAGGTTGGCGAAAGCATCGTCATCAACGATGACATCAAAGTCACCATTCTGGGCGTCAAAGGGATGCAAGTGAGGATCGGTATCGATGCACCGAAAGACGTCCAGGTCCATCGCGAAGAGATCTTCAAGCGTATCCAGGCCGGCAGCCCGGCCCCGGAAAAGCACGACGACTCGCACTGAGCGACCTGCCTCAAGCCGCACGGACGCGCTTGATCGCCCCGCGCCTCAGGTGCCCAGCAGTTCGCGCACCTTGGCGATCATACAGTCCATGTCGAACGGTTTGTCGAACACCGCGGCGAACAGTTCCGGGCATCCCTGGTTGGCCTGCGCGCCACTCATGAGGATGACCGGCAACTCGCTCAAAGCCGGGTCTTCACGCATCGAGCGCACCAGTTCCTCACCGTTGAGCAGCGGCATCATGTAGTCGGTGATGACCAGCTGAACGCGCTTTTCCTTCAGTGCCTCCAGCGCCTTGCAGCCGTTGCTCGCCTTTTCCACGAGGAAACCTTCGTCCTCCAGGGCAAAACCGAGGATGTCGGCGATCAGGTACTCGTCATCGACAATCAGGATGGTGTTCATCGCCCGCACCGTCACCCGCTTGCCTGCGGCACCGGCGTTCCCGAAAGCACACCGCAGGCACCTTCGAACGCCTTGCGCAGGGTAATGCCCTGCGGCCCGATCAGCAGCTCGTGCAAGGCAGGGTCATGGTGGCTGTCACGCACCTTGAGGATCGACAGCATGCGCCGCAGTTGCGAATCCAGCTCGACGAAGCGCATCAGCATCAGGTTGTCGACGATACTCGACAGGTCCGGGGCCGGGGCGCTGATTTCCGCGCCGAAGATGTCGCGCATTTCCCAGGTCAGCATCACGCTGATATCGCGCGCGCGCAACTCGCCGACCAGTGCGCGGAAAAACGCATTGAGCCGCGCCGGGTCGGTGGCCAGGCGGCTGAACGCCCCGAGGCTGTCGATCAACACGCGCTTGCTGCCGTGCGCCGCGACCCGCTCGAGCAGGCGCGCACCGACCTGGTCCAGCAGGCCCTCGGTGGTCGGCTGCCAGCACAGCTGCAGGCTGCCGTCCTGCTCCATGGCGGCAAAATCGTAACCTAGCGACACGGCCTTGATACGCAGGCGCTCCGGCGTTTCGTAAAAGCCGAAATGCAGCCCCGGCGCCTGCGGGCTGCTGGCACCGAGAAAGGCCAGGCCCAAGGACGTCTTGCCGATACCCGAAGGCCCGATCAGCAAGCTGACCGAACCTGTGGCCAAACCGCCACCGAGCATTTCATCCAGGCTTTCAACCCCGCTGCCGATACGCTCCAGGGTGGCACTACCCGCCTGGCTGGGGTGGCTGAACAGCGATTCCAGGCGTGGGTAGACGTGCATGCCGGCTTCATCGATCAGGCATTCATGGCGCCCCGACAACGCCGCACTGCCCCGCGTTTTGCGCAGCTGGACATGGCGCACGGCGCGGCTGCCGAACAATTGCTCGCCCAGTTCGATTACGCCGTCGACCATGGTGTGCTCCGGGCTGCCCTCTTCCAGCCGGGCGCTGGTCAGCAGCAGCAAGGTGCAACCGGCAAAGGCCGCATGGCCCTGCAGTTCGGAGACAAATTTCTTGGTGTCCAGCGCGGTTTCCGCGCGCACCCGGGCGTTGAGCACGCCATCGACGATCAACAGGCTGGCCTGTTGCCGGGCGATTTCCTGGCGCAGCAACCGTACCACCGCATCCAGGCCTTCCTGCTCCAGGGTGTCGAAGGCACTGACGAACTGGATCGAGTCGCCGACCAGCGCCGGGTCGAAGAACTCCAGGGTTGCCAGGTACTGGAACAGCCGCTCGTGCGACTCGCTCAGCAAGGTGGCTACCAGCACCCGGCCGCCGCCGCGCACATGCGCACAGGCCAGCTGGTTGGCGAGGATAGTCTTGCCGGCCCCTGGCGGGCCCTGGATGATGTAGGACGCGCCAGCCACCAGGCCACCCCGGAGCAACGCATCGAGCCCTTCGATTCCCGTCACCAGCCGCCTGAGTGCCTGTGCCATGGTATCTACCTGTCGAGTTGGCTGTCGGTCTGGAGCTGATAGATTGGCAAGTAAAGCTGCATGCAGGTTCCCCGGCCGGGCTCACTGTCGACGCAAATGGCGCCCCCCGTCTGCCTGGCAAACCCATACACCTGGCTAAGGCCCAGGCCGGTACCCTTGCCAAATGGCTTGGTGGTGAAAAACGGCTCGAAGATCCGCGGCAGTACCGCTGGCTCGATACCCTCGCCGCTGTCTTCCACCTCGAAACGCACAAACCCGCCGTGCAGCCCCTCTACCTCGCCGGCCAGTTCGACCACATCGACCGTCAGGACGATCCGGCCCTGCCCTGTGATGGCATCGCGGGCATTGAACAACAGATTGAGCAGCACCATCTGCAATTGCCCGGCATCCGCCTCGATCAGGGGCAGGTCCGGTTGCAACAGCACCTTCAGTTCAATTGAACCAGGCAGTGCAGGTTCCAGCAGACCACGGGTGGCGGCAATCAGGTTCGCCGGGGCGATGCAGGCCACATCAAGCTTGCGGTGACGGGCAAAGCTGAGCAACTGCTGGGTCAGTTCGGTGCCCCGCTGCCCGGCATCGAGAATATGCTGCAGCATGCGCTGGGCGCGTGCCGGGTCCTGGGTGGCCAGCGCCAGGCGCGCCGAACTGATGATGATGGTCAGCATGTTGTTGAAGTCATGCGCCAGGCCACCGGTCAACTGGCCGAGGGCCTCCAGTTTCTGTGCCTGGAACAGCTGGGCGCGCACCGCGTCCAGTTGCAGCGCGGACTCGCGACGGTCGGTGATGTCCCGGGTTACCTTGGCCAGACCGACGATCTGGCCAAGGTCATCGCGGATGACATCCAGCGCGGCCAAGGCCCAGAACTGCGTGCCATCCTTGCGTACGCGCCAGCCTTCATCCTGCGCCACGCCATGCTCCAGCGCCTGACGCAGCAAGCGCTCCGGGCGGCCGTCAGTGCGATCCTGCGGGGTGAAGAACAACGAAAAATGCTGACCGATCACTTCATCGGCACGGTAACCCTTGATACGTTGCGCGCCCGCATTCCACGACACTACATGGCCAGACGGGTCGAGCATGTAGATAGCGTAATCCACCACCGACTGGACCAACTGCTCATAGCGGTGGGCGGGCATGACGGGGGGGTCGAGGCAGTCAGCTGAAACCATGCAAGCTCCACCGGCACAACAGCAGGAGAGGAAATAGGCCTTGTCGAACGCGCACGCGTGTGAGCGCCCACGTTGTTGGCCCTGCGTAATTGACCCCGCGCGGCTGGCGAGGTTCAGCGCTCAGGTTCAACCAGCACCGGGCTGATACGTCGCGGCATTGCCACCTTCAGCAGCCACAAGCCGACCAGCAGGATAAGCCCGCCACCGGCGAGGGCCATAAGCCGCTGTGGCTGAGGGTGTTCGGCATCGAACCCCAGCATCAGCAGGTAACCGCCAAGGCTGATCAGGCTGAGGTAGAGAAATGCGCCCAACACGACTACCTGCACGAACAGCAGTCGCCAGAACAGCCGTGGGCGCACGATACGCTCGGAAGCAGTGGATTGAGTCATCACCGCAATCGCCTTGGATCCAATAAAGGAGGGCAACAGTGGCGTAATGACAGCAAGGTGTCAATTGCCCTTTCGATCGACCCTTCACTCTGTTGATCATAGGTGCTGCAGTTGACTCAACTATAACAATGGGTTATAAAGCGCGCTTGATTGCAAAGCCCTTCTGCTTAGAAGCGAGCCGGTCGCTGCGACCCCTTCAAGCGTGCGAGTGTGGTGGAATTGGTATACACAGCAGACTTAAAATCTGTCGGCGTGAGCCTTGCGGGTTCGAGTCCCGCCACTCGCACCAAACTTCCTTGAAAAGGCGCCCCTGCGGCGCCTTTTTGCTGCCCGTCAGCAATCCTTGGCGCAACTGCTAGAGTGGAGCTTGTCCCCGTCCACTGGAACGCTGCCATGCGCTACTCCCTGTTCGATGGTCAACGCGACATCATTATCCTGATTGCCCGCGTGCTGCTGATGATCCTGTTCGTCTTGTCTGGCTGGGGCAAGCTGACCGGGTTCGAAGGCACGGTCGGCTACATGACCTCACTGGGCGCCCCTGCCCCGATGCTGGCAGCGGCAGTTGCCGTGCTCATGGAATTCGTCGTCGGCATCCTGCTGATCCTCGGTTTCTATACCCGGCCGCTGGCCTTCCTGTTTGCGCTGTTCGTGCTGGGCACGGCGCTGCTGGGCCACCCGTTCTGGAACATGGTCGACCCTGAGCGCAGCGCCAACATGACCCAGTTCCTGAAAAACCTCAGCATCATGGGCGGCCTGCTGTTGCTGGCAGTGAGCGGCCCGGGGCGTTTTTCGGTAGACGGGCGCTGAATCAGTCGTCTTCGCAGTCGTCGAACCAGGCTGGGTGATCGCGGTCCTCGTCATCGAGGTCATCCAGTGTTTCCTCGTCTTCCTCCACCTCGTCCTCGGCACCCTGGGCATCCGCTTCAGGCTCCACGTCGTCATAGAGGAATTCGTGGTCAAGCAGGTGATCGTGCTCGGGTTCGTGCAGGTCGTCTTCGTCGTGCATGCTGGCTCCTGGGCTGATGGCAGGCCTGTATAGGCTGATCGGCTGCGCAGGTCAATGCGTTACCACTTAATGCTCGGTTAACCGGCCAGGTCCAGTCTGCAGGCTCTCCCTTCAAACGTTGCTTGCCCGCCTTGCATGGCGGGCTTTTTTATCCCTTGGGTTTTCCCTTCGTCCAGCCTTTGGCAAATCACAGTGAACTGCGCCCATGCTGGCCACGCTCGCAAATGATGCAGGACCTGTCGTTTTTCAAGGAGAACGCCCATGACTGTTAATATCGACAACCTCATCATCACCACCCCCGTGCCGAAATCCGCGACCAACCCGGTAGCCCTGGAATTGACCGGCGCCCAGGCACTGGCGACCCTGCCTGAAGTCATCGCCCGCCTGAGCGACGGCTCCATCCGCATGACGGCCCCCACCAAAGGTGCCTCCAGCAAAAGTACCCACCGCACCCGCTGCGAGTGGAAGGAGCCCGCGTACTGGGCGCTGAACAGCGCCGCCCGGCACCGCAATTACCAGACCATGACACTGCAGAAAGTGAACCTTGCGCAGAAGGTGGTGATTGCCCAGCTGCACGTCAAGGACGACGACAGCCCGCCCATCAAGGTGTTCTGGAACAAGGGCAAGATCACCGTGGGCTTTCGAACCGACTTCAACCAGCTGACCACGAGCAGCAGCACGGTGCTGGCCGACGTACCGCTCGGTGCCCGTTTCGATGTCACTATCGACGTGACAAACAACGGTGCCTGCACTGTCAGTGCTAGCTGCAACGGCCGTATCGGCAGCACATCGTCGCTGCAACTGGGCGCGACCTGGGCGACGCGCACGCTCAATTTCCATGGCGGGGTATACAACCAGGTGGACTACACCGACGACACACCGGCCGAGGACGGCTCGGTATGCGTCATCAGCCAACTGGTACTGAGCCATGCATGACAAGCTCGTGACCTGACCTTCACGAAATACTGACATCCGGGTGGGCACACTGGCCCTGCTCCGTATGTTCTTGCAGCCCGCCGCATTATTGCCGCGGGCTTTTCTTTTTGTGGCGAGCCTTACACAGAACCCTGTGAGAGCGCGCCAGCTTTTGGAAATTGAGCAAGACAGTTGCCCCCACAAGTGGCTGCGCAAGGCAGGTAGATGTGTGCAAGGCGGTTGCCGCCCCAGACCATGACCTGAAGCAGTTTTGCCCCACCAGGCAAGGGCTATGCTAACCCCTGCGATAACTCAAGCTCACTCGGATAGACACGGAGGCTCATATGAAAGCTGCTGTTGTTGCGCCAGGCCGTCGCGTGGAGGTGGTGGAGAAAACCCTGCGCCCACTCGAGCACGGTGAAGCGCTGCTGAAGATGCAGTGCTGCGGTGTGTGCCACACCGACCTGCATGTGAAAAATGGCGACTTCGGCGACAAGACCGGTGTCGTGCTAGGCCATGAAGGCATCGGCGTGGTCCAGGAAGTCGGGCCAGGCGTCACCTCGCTCAAACCGGGCGACCGTGCCAGCGTGGCCTGGTTCTACCAAGGCTGTGGGCATTGCGAATATTGCAACAGCGGCAACGAAACCCTGTGCCGCGAAGTGAAGAACTCCGGCTACACCGTGGATGGCGGCATGGCCGAAGCCTGCATCGTCAAGGCCGACTACTCGGTCAAAGTGCCCGACGGGCTCGACTCCGCTGCCGCCAGCAGCATTACCTGCGCCGGCGTGACCACCTACAAGGCGGTGAAGATCTCCAACATCCGCCCCGGCCAATGGATCGCCATCTACGGCCTTGGCGGCCTGGGCAACCTGGCCCTGCAATATGCCAGGAATGTCTTCAACGCCAAAGTGATCGCCATCGATGTCAACGAAGAGCAACTGCGCTTCGCCAGCGAGATGGGCGCCGACCTGGTCATCAATTCGCGCACCGAGGATGCCGCCAAGGTTATCCAGGCCAAGACCGGTGGCGCCCATGCCGCCGTGGTTACCGCCGTTGCCAAGGCTGCGTTCAACTCGGCCGTCGACGCCCTGCGCGCGGGTGGCCGACTGGTTGCGGTCGGCCTGCCGTCGGAAGCCATGAACCTGAATATCCCTCGCCTGGTGCTGGACGGTATCGAAGTGATCGGCTCGCTGGTCGGCACCCGGCAGGATCTGCAGGAAGCTTTCCAGTTTGCAGCGGAAGGTAAAGTGGTGCCGAAGGTGACCCTGCGGCCGATCGAAGATATCAACCAGATCTTCGAGGAGATGCTGGAGGGCAAGATCAAAGGGCGGATGGTGATTCAGTTCGCTCCACGGCAGAACAATGACTAGCTCAGCGGGGTGAATGCATGAGCATCCGCAGCTTGGCGAAAAACCTGCCGCCCGATCCGGACAATGACGGCTGGGTACTCGGATGGGGCGTGCTGCGAGACCGGCACCCTTGGCATTTCGTCGATGTCTATGCCGACCAGAAGACCGCCAGGGCCGAGGCGCAGCGCCGCGGTGCCGGCTACGTGGTGGAGTTCGGTTCGCATCGCCTGGGATCGGATGAATTCATTTGCGGGATATCCCCACCTGAAGGTTAGTGCTGGGCGCAGCGGGGGACGCCAAGGCGCCCCCGCTTTTGATCATCAGCGGTCCTGTTCCTTTGATGAATGCTGCACGTGGGTTGCTGTGCACAATCCAAGGCCTGCATTACCCTTTGGTCAGATCAACCAATGGCGTTTGCCGCACTTCGGTTTCGCGCCCACCCTGAATCTCGCTCACCTGCTTCAGGGCCTTGTCCACCGCCGCCTTGTCCGGCAACAAGCTGTAGCTGATGCGGAACTGCCTGTGCTCCTTCGGCCCGATTGTCGGCACCAGGTTCAGTGGCCGCTGGTAACGGCGGTTGTAGGAAAAACTCGTCCCTGGCTCCAGCCCCGTGACATAGCCCTGGCCTTGGGTATCGGTGTTTTTCCACAGGGAGAATACGGGCAATGTCCCAGTATTGAACCCGACCGAAACGCCAAGGCTACCGGCCTTGTTATGCAATACGGCCAACGTATTGCCCTTGGCATCGGCATACGGCACCACGTTGTAAACCGTTTCGTCATAGTCCTTGGTGGGGCCGCGGTAGGTTTGCCAGTCAGGCAGATCTCCCCTGGCTTTGTCGTTGAACGGCGATACCTGTTTCACCGGCGCGGCAAAACGTGCGCCCTGCTCCAGGAACGGGGTGCTGAAGTTGCTGTGATACAGCGCCTGGTATTCCTTCGGATAGTCACCGTTGTTGGTCAGGATGTCGTTGAGGGCGAACGCCACGCTGCCGGGTTCGGTGACCACTTCGGTCATGACGGAGAAGTCGACCTTCTTGAACGCCTGCTCTTTCAGTTCACCACGCAGGGTGATGGCGTAAGGTGGCTTGTCATCGATGTGCAGGGTGACTTTGTTCGCAGGGATGTTGGCAGCCCGACCGTGCAGGGTCAGCAACTCGCCGTTGTCGATGCCGGGGTGGCCGACCCATTCGTAACCGCAGCGGGTGACCAGTTCGTTGAAACCTTCCAGCCAGCCCAGACCATTGCGCCCGTTCAGTTCAATGAAGGACGGGTTGACCACTTCCTTGACTGGCGAATCCCAGCCCATGCGCACATTACCGACCGACGCCTGCAAGACGTTCATGCCGCGGGTCGGCACTACCGAAAGTTTCATCGTTCCGTTATCGATGTCGACAATGCTGACACCCTCTTGCCGACCTCCATGCAAGGTGCGCAAGGTAACGCTGAAGGGCTTGTCGGTTTGTACGCCTAGTTGCTGGCTGGTGATCTGCCAGTTCTGGGCGGCTTTGTCGGTGTCGAGCAGAACGTAATCCCAGGCCAGGGCGTGGGAGGTTGCGGACAGGGCGCCGAACGCAATGCAGAGCTTGAGGGAGGACATGGCAGTAGCCTTTCTTGGAGTTGTGCCTTTTTATAAACGCGAAGAATCGTTTCAGCAAGCGCGGTAAACGATGAGTTTCGGCCCGAGTGAGGCCAGCGGCTATCCTTAAGGTTTCGATAGGAGGGTGTATGTGCGGAAGGTTGAGCCAGTACCGAGGCATACACGACTTCGTTGAAACCTTGAGCCTGCCGGAGGCCTGGAGGAACAACGTCGGCGACCAGCCGCTTGGCCGGTACAATGTTGCGCCGACCACGCCGGTGGCCGTGCTGCGGGTGGATGACGCAGGCCCGAGGGCGGACCTGGTGCGGTGGGGCTGGCGGCCGCATTGGGCAACCGACCGGGCTGCGCCGATCAATGCCCGAGTCGAAAAAGTTGCGCACGGCCCGTTCTTCCGGGCGATCTGGCCGCACCGTGCGATCACGCCCATCGACGGCTGGTACGAATGGGTTGATGAGGGTGGGCTGAAGAAACAGCCGTATTACATTCGGCGCCGGGATGGGCGCCCTGCCCTGTGCGCCAGCATCGGCCAGTTCTCAGGCAATGAGCATGATGGGTTTGTCATCATCACCGCCGATGCGCAGGGCGGTATGGTCGACGTACACGATCGCCGGCCTGTCGTGTTGTCACCTGAACTGGCATACGAGTGGATCGCGACAGGAATACCAAGCGAGCATGCCGAGCAACTGGTACTCAAACTTGGCGAGCCGGCCGGTGCCTTTGAGTGGTACCGGGTAAGTACAGCAGTGGGGAATGTGCGCAACCAAGGCGCCGAGCTGATAAACCCGCTTCAGTGAAGAGTGGCAAATTCTTTCCGCCCTTTTGCCCGAAGCGCCCAAGTGATCGAGACGCTGCGCTCACGGTTCAACGCCACCGTGAGAGCGGGCCCCATTGAGCCCGCCGATAGCCTAAGAATGCCGACCGCCTCCGCCCCTTAGCCGACGCTGAAAAATAACGGGTTTCGTGAGCGCGACGCGCACTCTGTGGGAGCGGGCGGGCCCGCGAACACCGGCGCAGCCGGTGCCAGGCTCCGCACTGGATTCTTCGCGGGCGCGCCCGCTCCCACAGGGTACGCGCAGCGCCCGGCACCCGTGCCCCACCAACATCGGATCTTGCAATCTTCCCACCCCATAGAGAGAATGCGAGCAATTACCATTTGCTTCTCGGATCCTGCTCAATGTCGACGCTCGACCATTCGGCGCTTCACCAGCTGTACAGCGAAAACAACGGCTGGTTGAAAAGCTGGTTGCGATCTCGCCTGGGCAATGCCTCCGATGCGTCCGATTTGGCACACGATACTTTCCTGCGGGTCATGACCGCCCGCAACCAAGCGCCCATACGCGAGCCGCGCAGTTATCTCAGCGCGATCGCCCGTGCACTATTGATTGACAAGGTTCGCCGCCGGGCAATCGAGCAAGCCTACCTGCAGGCTCTCGCCCTGCGCCCGGAGCCGGTCGATGTGTCGCCGGAGATTCGCCTGTCGATTCTCGAGATGCTGGTATCGATCGATGCGCTGCTCGACGAACTCGGGCCCAGGACTCGCGATATCTTCCTTGCGGTGCAACTGGAAGGGCTGACCTACGCGGCAGTCGCCGAACGCTTCGATGTATCGGTCACTACGGTCAAAAATCACCTGATCCGGGCCATGACCCACTGCCTGCTATTGGTCGAGAGCTGAGGGGCGCTTGCATTGGACCTGAAGATACTCGAAGAAGCCGCGACCTGGTACGTACAGTTCAATGAGGGTTATCCTGACGCGGCACAGACCCAGGCCTGGGAGGCATGGCTGGCCGCCAGCCCTGCGCATGCCGAAGCCTGGGCTCGGGTGGAAAAGCTCCAGCGGCAATGGTCGATGGTGCCGCGCCAGGCCGCGCTGTCGGGCCTGGGCGCAGCTCAGGCCCAGCGCCGCGAGGTGCTGAAGATACTAGGCATGCTGCTGGCCGTGGGCGGCGGCGCCTGGCTGGCCACCGAGCAGACATCCCACCGCGCCCTGCTTGCCCAGCAGCGCACCGGCACCAACGAACGACGCTCACTGCGCCTGGAGGACGGCTCGCATCTGGAGCTGAACATCGGCACTGCACTGGATGTGCGTTTCGATGCGCAGGTACGGGTGATCGAACTGTACCAAGGTGAGATCCTGATCAGCACCGCCAGCGACCCCGCCCGACGCCCGTTCATCGTGCACACCCCACACGGCAGCGTGCGTGCGCTGGGCACGCGATTCAGTGTACGGCAGTTGCCGGCGCAGACACGGGTCGGCGTCTTGCAGTCGGCCGTCGAGGTACGCCCCCGGCACCACTTGGACCGCTTACTGCGACTGGACGCCGGGCAACAGACGCACTTCGACAGCGATACGTTCGCCCGCGCCCAACCTTTGCCCGCCGACTCTACAGCTTGGGTCCAGGGCATGCTCAGCGTGAACGACTGGTGTCTGGGCGATTTCATTGATGAGTTGGGCCGCTACCGTCCGGGAGTGCTCCGCTGCGCGCCGGCTATTCGAGGCATGAGAATTTCCGGGGCGTTCCGAATCGACGACACCGACATCGCGCTAGCGAACCTGCCGAAAACCCTGCCGGTGAAAGTGCACTACCTGAGCCGCTACTGGGTCAGGGTGGAGCCTGCGTGAGGTTTGCGGGAAAAAAATTCCCGTAATCTTGCTGATTTCGATTCTCGTCCGTCCATGACACAAGCCGCGACAAAAGCGGCATTCCGTCATGACACGCAAGGATCACTCAATGCCCGCTCCCTACTCCATCGCCCGACTGCGCCATGCCATCCGCCGGGTCGCCTTAGGCGTGGCCCTCACCGCCGTGCCCTGCGCCCTGCTCGCGCCGGCTCACGCCATGGCTGAAAGCCAGAAAACCTATCACGTCGCCGCCGGGCCTCTGGGCGACGCCATCACCCAATTCGGTGTGCAGGCTGGCGTAACGATTTCGTTCGACACCGAGCAGACCCGGCAACTGACCACAACCGGGCTAGATGGTAACTACAGCGTCGAGGAAGGTTTGCTGCGTTTGCTTGCCAACAGCAGGCTTCAAGCACAGCGTCTAGACAACGGAGGCTATGTGCTGGTCCCGGCTGATAACGGCGCGGCGATGGAGTTGGGACCGTTGACGATCGAAGCCAACCGCGTCGATGCCACCAGCGAGGGCACACAGTCCTATGCGGCGCGCGCAGTGACCATCGGCAAAGGCGTGCATACCCTCAAGGAAACCCCGCAGTCTGTCACGGTCATGACCCGCAAGATGCTCAACGACCAGAACCTCAACACGCTTGAGCAGGTGCTGGACAAGACGCCCGGGATCACCATCTATGACTCGCCCATGGGCGGTAAGTATTTCTACTCCCGCGGTTTCAATCTGGATGGCCAGTACCAGTACGATGGTGTGCCGCTAGATGTGGGCGGCAACTACGTGCAGGCCAACAGTTTCTCAAGCGACATGGCCTTTTACGACCGAGTAGAGGTCCTCAAGGGCGCAGCCGGGATGATGAAGGGCTCCGGCTCATCAGCTGGCGGCGTCAACTTCGTGCGAAAGCGTGGCCAGAACAAGGGCCACACCAGCGTGACTCTTTCCGCTGGCAGCTGGGACAATTACCGCAGCCAGGTGGATGTGGGCGGGCCGCTGAATGACACGGGCACCGTGCGCGGCCGTGCCGTGGCGGCGCTACAGGACAAGCAGTATTTCTACGACAGTTCCGATCGCCAGGATCGTGTCGCCTACGGCGCCATCGATTGGGATGTGACGCCCGACACCACCTTGGGCTTCGGCATGGCCTACGAGGATGTCGACGCCTCACCTTGCTATCACGGCCTGCCGCGCTATGCCGATGGCAGCGACCTGAAGCTGTCCCGCTCAACATGCCTGGGCGCCAGCTGGAACGACCTGCAAAGCGAGCGCATCACCGGCTTCGCCGACCTCAAGCACCGCTTTAACGATGACTGGTCGCTGAACTTCGCGTCGGTCTATACCCATAACAACCAGAACATCGAGTACGGATACTCAGAAGGTTCGGTGCCGGTAGGCGCCACCAACGGAACGATGGGGCGTTATTCCGGGCGCTTCGATTACGACCAGACCGACTACGGCTTCGATAGTTACATCGATGGCAAGTTCGAGGCGTTCGGCCTTGAGCACGAACTGATCGTCGGAGCCAACGCCAGCCGCCAAAAGAACCATGACTACTTCGCGCTACTGGGCTTGAGCGGCACACAAAACCCCTTCGACCCTTCGGATAACTTCCCGCGCCCGACCAAGGCCGACTACCAGACCAGTACCATCCGCGGCGGCCCGTTTCCTACCGACTCCACCACTACCCAGTGGGGCACCTATGCCAACCTGCGCCTGAAACTGGCCGAGCCCCTCACCCTGGTGCTGGGTACCCGCGTCAGTTGGTACCGCAACGACCGCGACTCTTATACCCAGCGCTGGGATACCTGGGAGCATATCCGTAGTAAGGAAAACGGCGAAGTCACGCCGTTTGGCGCTGTGCTCTACGACCTGGACGATCAGTGGACCGCCTACGCCAGCTACGCGCAAATCTTCCAGCCGCAAGGCAACCTGACCACCGCCGATGGTACATCCCTGCAGCCCAAGACCGGCGGCAGTTATGAGCTGGGTATCAAGGGCGAACTGCTCGATGGCAACCTCAATACGTCGTTCAATCTGTTCCGTACCATTGAAGATCACCGTGCTGAAACCGACTATGAGAATGTCTGTGCCGGCTCCAGTGACGGCTATTGCTACACCGACAGCGGCAAGGTGCGTGCCCAAGGCTTTGAGGCCGAGATCAGCGGCTCGCCGATCGACCGTCTGCAAGTGCTGGCCGGCTACACCTATACCCAGACCAAGTACCTCAAGACCATCAACGACACCGACCCGACCGAGCTGACGTTTACCTCCAGTTTCATCCCGCGGCACATGCTCAAGGTCTGGGGTGACTACCAGCTCGATGGCGCGCTGGACCGCTGGACGCTTGGTGCCGGGGTGAGCAGCCAGAGCGACAACTTCCGCCGTCAGGGCGCCATCCGCATAGAGCAGCCGGGCTACACGCTGTTCAGCGGTCGTGTGCAATATCGTATCGACCAGCACTGGAGCGTTGCGGTCAATGGCAACAACCTGTTCGACAAGAAGTACTACAGCACCATCGGGGCTACCGGTTGGGGCAACTACTACGGCGAACCACGCAACTTTATGCTTACCCTCAACGGCAGTTTCTAACGGGTGAAGTCAGGCGCAGGTCTTGCGAGGTCTGCGCCTGACGCGCGCTTGTCAGCTCGCTGTGATATTGCTAGTGTCGATCCATGACTACCTATCTCTTCACCTCGACGACCACAACCACGACCGCTGAAAGCGGAGCGTGTGAGGTCTCGTGAGCCAGTAGCAGACGAACTTCATAGGCCCGCCAGCGATGGACAGGGCCTTTTTTTTCGCCCTTGTGTCGCTTGTTGAAACGCAAGGAAATGCACGTATGTACGCTTTATTGATACTCGATGTCCAAGTCGGGCTTGTTCACGGCCCGGAAAAACCATGGCGCTGCGAAGCGTTGCTGGAAACGCTGAATACCTTGATGGACAAGGCACGCACAGCAGGCGCTCCGATTTTTCTCGCGCGCCACATCGGGCCCGCTGGATCGCCAATCGAACCAGGCAGCCCCCTCACGATGATTGCACAGGAACTGAAGCTGCTAGGTGGAGAAGTAGTGTTCGAAAAACGGCGGCCCAATGCCTTTGCAATGACTGACCTAGCCGACAGCTTGCGCGCTTGTGGCACTACCGGTGTGGTAGTCACCGGGATGAAAACTCAATATTGCGTCGACAGCACCTGCCGTGCTGCGCGCGATCTTGGCTTCGATGCGGTACTCATCGCCGAAGGCCATACCTGCTCAGACACACCAGTGATGAAAGCCAAGGACATCGTCGCTCATCACAATGCAACGCTTGACGGGCCATTCTGCCAACTAGTACGGGCTGAGGATTGGGGCTTCTAGCGGAGTCCGAAAGTGCGGGATGCGCATGAATTTCCTAGGAACGCCACCCGTTCACCGGTCATCTCGCGCTGGGACAACTGTTGACTATCCGAGATGGACTCCGATGGCTTTCTGCCCCACAAAGAAAAACCCCGCAGACGTTAATCTGCGGGGTTTTCGAATGGTGGAGGCCGAGGTCGGAATCGAACCGGCGTAGACGGATTTGCAATCCGGAGCATAACCACTTTGCTACTCGGCCTCAAAGGTCGGATCTAGCAGCTTTCGCTTCGCTATCTCCTTGAAACGCTGAACCTTTTTCAAAGTTTGCTGCGTTTCGATGGGCGCCATTATGTCTTCATTCCTTTAACCTTGCAACCCCCTGATCAAAAAAAAATTTCAACAGGTTCAAGGTGTTAGCGCAGGCGGCCGAGTTTACTCCACAAGCCCACCACGGTGTTCTCCACCGTGCCACTGGCAGCCATGCCGATTCGCTCCTGCAGGCTCTTGCGTTCGGCGTAGTGCAGGTGGAACAGGTTGGCATTGCGCGCGCGCTCGCTGAGGTACTCGTCGCTGGTCTGCAACTCGTCCACCAGCTTGCGGTTGAGTGCCGCGACACCCAGCCAGACTTCGCCGGTGGCCACTTCGTCGATGTGCAACTGTGGACGATAGCGGGCAACGAAGTCCTTGAACAGCTGGTGGGTGATGTCCAGGTCTTCCTGGAACTTCTCCCGGCCCTTCTCGGTGTTCTCGCCGAACACGGTCAGGGTGCGCTTGTATTCACCGGCGGTCAGCACTTCGAAATCGATGTCGTGCTTCTTCAGCAGGCGGTTGACGTTGGGCAGCTGCGCCACCACGCCGATGGAACCCAATACGGCGAACGGTGCACTGACGATCTTCTCGCCGATGCAGGCCATCATGTAACCACCGCTGGCGGCCACCTTGTCAATACACACGGTCAACGGGATGCCGGCCTGGCGAATGCGCGCCAGTTGCGATGCGGCCAGGCCGTAGCTGTGGACCAGGCCGCCACCGCTTTCCAGGCGCAGCACCACTTCGTCACGCGGGGTGGCGAGGGTCAGCAGCGCGGTGATTTCGTTGCGCAGGCTTTCAGTGGCAGAGGCTTTTATGTCGCCATCGAAGTCCAGCACGAAGACCCGACCTTTTTCCTCGGCCTTGCCCTTCTTCTGCCGCTTTTCCGCCTTGGCCTGCTGCTTGCGCAAAGCCTTGAGCTGGGCCTTGTCGAGCAGGCCGGACTCCAGGCGCTCGCGCAGGTCCTTGTAGAACTCGTTCAGGCGGGTGACCTGCAATTGCCCACCCGATTTGCGCCGCCCCTTGCCGCGCAGCCCGGCGATGGCCGACAGCACTATCAGAATGGCGATGACCAGGGTGGCGGTTTTGGCGAGAAAGCTTGCGTATTCAGCAAGAAACTCCACGTTGACTCCTTAAAGACCTGCGCCACTACGGCGCGTAACTGTAGCAAGCATACCGTTGCGCCTGAGGCGCTGCCAGCCGCTGTAAACGCCGGCAACACCTTTCAAACAACCTTTTCAAACGCTTGTATGTTTTTTCGTTGACAGCCCGTGTGCCGCATCCTAACCTCGCAGCAACCTCCACAACAGGCCGGAACCTTTCGTGGGCAACCTCTACCTGATCCGACATGGCCAAGCCTCCTTCGGCGCCGATGACTATGACGTCCTGTCGCCTGTGGGCGAACGCCAGAGCCAGGCCCTGGGTGAGCACCTGGCCCAGCTGGGCGTGCGCCTGGATCGCTGCGTAGCGGGCGACCTGCGCCGCCAGCAGGATACCGCGCGCCTGGCGCTGCACGCACTGCAGGCCAATGGCTGCGCGGTGCCCGCAATTGAGACCGACGCAGCGTTCAACGAGTTCGATGCCGACGGTGTGATCCGCGCCCTGTTGCCCGGCCTGCTGCCGCAAGAGCCCGACGCCCTGCACATCCTGCGCAATGGCGCGCAGCACCGCAGCGAGTTCCAGCGCCTGTTCGCCCTGATGGTGCAGCGCTGGCACGATGGCGAACATGCCGACGATGGCCTGGAGACCTGGCAGGCGTTCACCAGCCGCGTGCATGGCGGCCTGCAGCGCGTACTCGATGCCGCCGGTAGCGGTGACAATATCGCCATCTTCACCTCGGGTGGCACCATTGCCGCCCTGCTCCACCTGGTTACCCGTATTACCCCCGGTCAGGCGTTCGCGCTGAACTGGCAAATCATCAACACGTCGCTCAGCCAGCTGAAGTTCCGCGGCCGCGACGTGGCACTGGCTTCCTTCAACAGCCAGGCCCATGTGCAGCTGTTGAGGGCGCCGGAGCTTGTCACCTATCGATGAGCCCGGCTTGTTGTGTCCCTGCGGGGACGTGTAAATCACTCTATAAGGAATGCGCCATGACCTCCGTAGCTGATGCCGTCAAAAAGATGCAAGAGAAGTTCAACCCATCCGCTGCCGCCGGCCTGGACCTGGTGTTCGGCTTCAACATCACCGACGAAGGCAAGCACTACGCGCTGATCGTCAAGGACGGCACCTGCGACCTGCAGGAAGGCGAGAACCCGGATGCCAACTGCACCCTGGTGATGGACAGTGAAACCCTGAAGGGTATCGTCAGCGGCGAAACCGACGGCATGCAGGCGTTCATGGGCGGCAAGCTGCGCGTCGAAGGCGACATGATGCTGTCGATGAAGCTCAGCGAGCTGTTCCCGTCCTGAGGGCAGGAAATAGCACTGATCGAAAAACCGAAGCCTGACCGGCTTCGGTTTTTTTTTTGCCTGGCTGCTTCAGATCGAACGCTGATCACTGTGGGAGCGGGCAAGCCCGCGAAACAGGCACCGCGATGGATGGCACGGGCGTCGCCCGTGTTCGCGGGCGCGCCCGCTCCCACAAGGACAGCGCAAGGTTTCAAGATTTGGGCACTCATGAAATGCCGGGCACGTTTGGGGTTATCAAGGCAATTGATCAGGCAGCAACACCCTCGCCTATATGGCACCTGGCACGCTTGTTCCAACATCGCCAGCGCATTAGATTAGCCAATAGTCCTTGCGATCGAGAATAAGGAAAACGCATGACGCTCACCGACCAGCCCACCCAGGTACGCCACGGCGAAGAACTCGACGCGGCAGTGATCGACCCTTACCTCAAGGCCCACATCCCCGGCCTGGATGGCCTGCCGAGCATCAGCCAGTTCCCAGGCGGCGCCTCCAACCTTACCTACCTGGTCAGCTACCCGGGCCGCGACTTCGTGCTGCGCCGCCCGCCGTTCGGGCAAAAGGCCAAATCGGCCCACGACATGGGCCGCGAGTTTCGCATCCTCAACCAGCTGAACAGTGGCTTCCCCTACTGCCCCAAGGCCTACGTGCACTGCACCGACAGCAGCCTGATCGGCGGCGAGTTCTACGTGATGGACCGGGTCAAGGGCATCATCCTGCGCTCTGACATCCCGGCCGAACTGGACCTCGACGCCAACCGCACCGAGGCCCTGTGCAAGAGCTTCATCGACCGCCTGGTGGAGCTGCACCAGGTGGACTACAACGCCTGCGGCCTGGCCGACCTGGGCAAACCGCAAGGCTATGTGCAGCGCCAGATCGAGGGCTGGACCAGCCGCTATGAAAAGGCCCTGACCCCCGACGCCCCGCGCTGGGAACAGGTGACCGCGTGGCTGCACGAGAAAATGCCCGCCGACCACCCACGGCCCGCCATCGTGCATAACGACTACCGTTTCGACAACGTTATCCTCGATGCCGACAACCCTATGCGCATCATCGGTGTGCTGGACTGGGAAATGACCACCCTCGGCGACCCACTGATGGACCTGGGCAACAGCCTCGCCTACTGGATCGAGGCTGACGACCCCGCGCCGGTGCAGCTGATGCGTCGCCAGCCGAGCAACGCCCCGGGCATGCTCAGCCGCCGCCAGTTCGTCGATTACTATGCCGAGCGCGCCGGCATCCGCCTGGACAACTTCGATTACTACTATTGCTATGGCCTGTTCCGCTTGGCCGGTATCGTCCAGCAGATCTACTACCGCTATTACCACGGCCAGACCCAGGACAAGCGCTTCGCCCAGTTCATCCACATGAACCGCTTGCTGGAGCAGATGACCTTGCAGGTCATCGCCAAGTCCAGCCTCTGAGTACGACCTCGACGACGGATAACAAGGAAACCAGCATGTCCAAGACCCACCTGTTCGACCTCGACGGCAAGATTGCCTTCGTCTCCGGCGCCAGCCGTGGCATCGGCGAGGCCATCGCCCACCTGTTGGCCCAGCAAGGCGCTCATGTGATCGTGTCCAGCCGCAAGCTCGACGGTTGCCAGCAGGTGGCCGATGCGATCATCGCCGCCGGTGGCAAGGCTACGGCGGTAGCCTGCCACATCGGTGAACTGGCGCAGATCCAGCAAGTGTTCGCCGGCATTCGCGAGCAGTTCGGGCGGCTGGACATCCTGGTCAACAACGCCGCCACCAACCCGCAGTTCTGCAACGTACTGGATACCGACCCGGGTGCTTTCCAGAAAACCGTGGACGTGAACATCCGTGGCTACTTCTTCATGTCGGTAGAGGCCGGCAAGCTGATGCGTGAGCAGGGTGGCGGCAGCATCATCAACGTGGCGTCGATCAACGGGGTTTCGCCCGGTCTGTTCCAGGGCATCTATTCGGTGACCAAGGCGGCGGTCATCAACATGACCAAGGTCTTCGCCAAGGAATGCGCGCCGTTCGGTATCCGCTGCAACGCCCTGCTGCCGGGCCTGACCGATACCAAGTTCGCCTCGGCACTGGTGAAGAACGACGCCATCCTCAACGCCGCGTTGCAGCAGATCCCGCTCAAGCGCGTGGCCGACCCCAAGGAAATGGCCGGCGCCGTGTTGTACCTGGCCAGCGATGCCTCCAGCTACACCACCGGGACCGCGCTCAATGTTGACGGCGGCTACCTGTCCTGATCAGGCTTTTACTGCCACCAGCGTGTAACTCAGGGGCAGGCGCGCTGGCTGTTCGCGCAGGCGATATTCACCGTCGTCGCCCTTGACCATCTGCCCCGGTAGCGCCTCCCAGGGAATGCTCTGGTGCTCCACCAGGGCGGTCAACTGCAGGCCGTGGGCGAGCAAGGCACTTATCACCTCGCCCAGGCCGTGGTTCCACTCGTGGGTTTCGGTGTGGGAAAGACGCTGCTCGGTTTCGACGTAGGTCTGGTCGTTGTGCCAAACCGTCGGCGCTTCGTGCTCGAAATACGGGTATTCAAGTTGCAGGCGGTCCTGATGGTCTTCATTGACCGCCATCAGCATCGGGTGGCCGTCGCGCAGGAACAGCCGCCCGCCCGGTTTCAGCAGGGCCGCGACAATACGCGCCCACGGCTCGATACGGGGCAGCCAGCAGAGCGCGCCGATGCCGGTGTAGACCAGGTCGAACGTGCCGGCCGGCAGCACCTTGTCGGCGGCGTATACGTCGGACTCGACATACGCGATGGGTGCCGCACAGCGCTGGGCCAACGTACGTGCCTCGGCCAGCGAAGCCGCGGAATAGTCCAGGCCACAGACCTTGGCGCCAAGGCGCGCCAGCGAGAGGGTATCAGTGCCGATGTGGCACTGCAGGTGGACGGCGTTGAGCCCGTCGATATTGCCAAGCAAGGGCAGGTCGAAGCGTACGGTTTCGGAAAGGTGTTCGGGATGCTGGACGAGCCGTTCGACTTCGTAGTCCTTGGAAGCAGCATGCAGCGGGGCACGTTCATCCCAGCTGGCGCGGTTGAGTTGCAGTGAGCGGTCCATGGCGTCTTCCTTGATTCGGTAGGGGCTCATGCTAGCCCCCACCATCTCCCTGCGACACAACAGCCTTGCTAAAAATTGTAATGCTGGTGCGCTCCCACCCGCTCCCACAGAGCCCCTGCCAAGTCAGAAGTCAGCCAGCCATGTGCAGTCGCCAACCGTTACAGGCAGGTCGCCGCTGCCGCCCGGCGCTGCAGCGCCACGCCGTCGCTTTTCTGCGCGTAATAATCCACCCGCGTCCCACCGGCCTGCGGGTACACGTCCACGAACGCCTCCGCCTCACGGGTATACACCGTGAACCCACCCTGTTTGCGTGGTTCCAGATAACCACTGGCGTCATCGCCGAACACCTTCTCTTCCTGCCAGCTGAACTGGATGCACTGGGCCACGAGTTCAGGCGCCTTGTGCGAGTCGAGCTGCGCAGTCGGCTTGCCGCCGCGGGCCGTTTCCATGGTCGCAGAAGCACAACCGACCAGCATCAGCGCCGCGGCCATCGGCAGAATCGCACGCATGTTCCATCCTCAGGGTAAAAAGAACGCGACTCTAGCACTGGCAAGCATCGCGAGTGAATTGTCGCGCGCAGGCGGCTGTCGCAGATAAGGCATTCCGTCACAAGGAGATCGTCATGAAACTGCACTACCTGCTGTTCGCTGCCCTTCCCTGCCTGCCCCTGGCTGCCACCGCAGCGCCCTCCAGCGAAGAAAGCATCACCGCGCCAGAAACCCACAACCGCGAGCTCAAGGTCGGCGACAAGGCACCTGACCAGTACAAGCGCGAGGACCAGGCAATCAAGGACTGGAAAGCCAAGGGCCTGCCCGCGCCGGAAAAGGAAAGCCACTGGGTAAACATGGGAGGGCGGTACGTGCTGGTGCAGATCACTAACGGTGTGGTGCTGGCGATTCAGCCAACCCACTGATTCTGCGTTTCTCACCCCCGCCGCCCATCGCTGGCACGACAAATTTTTGCCTGCCAGCGAAACCAAATGGATCCTTTCCAGTCTCAGAAGGTGTGCCGTAAACCTTTGCGGATCAAGGACCTATATCGTGATGACCCGTCTTGCAAGCCTTTCGCTGATTGCCGTAGTCCTGCTGACCGCAGGGTGCCATAGCCATCGCTACCATGACGACGACGATGGCTGGCGTGACCGTGACCGTGATCGTGACCATCGCCACCACCATCGGCATGACCGCGACGACGATGATGATGACTATCGTCGTTACCGCGGTGACCGCTACTACCGCTGAAGCGTCTTTCCAACCCTGAGCCGCCCGTTGCGCGGCAACTTAACCTGATGATTCCTTTGAGGTTCGTATCATGCGTCTGACTCTGCCTTCCCTTGCCCTCGGCCTGCTGCTGTGCCAGGGCGCTTTCGCCGGTGACGGTACCGCCGCCATTGGCGGTGGCCTGGGTGGTGTTCTGGGTAACGTTGTCGGTCAACAGATCGGCGGCAAAACGGGGGCGGCCATCGGCGCCGGCCTCGGCGGCGCAGCCGGTAGTGCGGTAGGTGCACGCAAAGGCAACCGTACCGAAGCTGCCATCGGCGGTGGCCTGGGCTCGGCCGGTGGTTCGCTGCTTGGCGGTGCGGTGGGCGGCAAGACCGGCTCCACTGTCGGTGCCGGCCTGGGTGGCGCGGCCGGTGGTGCCATCGGCAACCACCTGGGTGACAACAACGGCAAGCACCGTCGTCACCGTCACTGATCCCGATGACCAAGGGGCCGCCATGCGGCCCCTTTTGTTTTGCAAACCCTGCAGTACGTCAACACCCCCTTCACCACACTCCGGCACACTGGCTGCTACTGTCTATCGTGCCCCGTGTGAAGGAACACCCCCTCCCCATGAACCAAGAGCTGCTCCTGGGTCCTCGGCCTGCTGGCCATCGTCGTCGCCCTGTTCGTCATCAACCGCCCACGCATGGATGTGGTTGCGCTGCTGGTGATCCTCGCCCTGCCGCTGTCGGGTATCCTCACCGTGGAACAGGCGCTAGCCGGCTTCAGTGACCCCAACGTAGTGCTGATCGCCGCCCTGTTCGTGATCGGTGAAGGCCTGGTGCGCACCGGCATTGCCTACCGCATCGGCGAATGGATGAGCGAGCGGGCCGGCAACAGCGAGGCGCGCCTGCTGGTGCTGCTGATGGTGGCCGTGGCGGGGCTGGGTTCGATGATGAGCTCCACCGGTGTGGTGGCCATTTTCATTCCGGTGGTGCTGAGCATCGCCGCGCGCCTGCAGCTTTCGCCCAGCCGCCTGATGATGCCGCTGGCTTTCGCCGGCCTGATCAGCGGCATGCTCAGCCTGGTGGCCACACCGCCCAACGTGGTGGTACACAGCGAACTGGTGCGCCACGGCGAAGCGGGCTTCAGCTTCTTCAGCTTCACCCCGTTTGGCCTGGTGGTGCTGGTGCTGGGCATCGGCTACATGCTGCTGACCCGGCACTGGCTGAATGGCGAAGTGCGCAAGGACGGCCGCGTGGAAAGCCGCCGCACCCTGCTGGACCTGGTGCTTGACTACAAGCTCAACGGCCGGGAACGGCGCCTGCGCATCCGCCCCCATTCACCACTGATCGGCCACACCCTCGGCGAGCTGGAGCTGCGCACCCGGCATGGCGCCAACGTGATCGGCATCGAGCGCCAGCACAAGTTCACCACGCGGGTGATCGCCGCCGACTCCAGCACCGTGCTGCACCAGGGCGACGTGCTGCTGCTCGACCTGTTCGCCAACCACGACGACCTGCGCAGCCTGTGCCAGACCATGCTACTGGAGCCACTGCACTTCAAGGCTGCCTACTTCATCGACCAGTCCCAGGAACTGGGCATGGCCGAGGTTATGCTGCCACCAGGCTCGAAACTGCTTGGCAAGAGCATCCTCGAACTGGCCTTCCGCACGCGCTTCGACCTCAACGTGGTCGGCTTGCGCCGCGAGCAGGCGGCGATCGAAGCACAACTGGTGGAAGAAAAGCTGCGCCTGGGCGACACCCTGCTGGTAGTCGGGCCATGGAAAGCCGTGCGCCAGTTGCAAAGCAAACCCAAGGACTTCCTGGTACTGAGCCTGCCCGCGGAAATCGACCTGGTCGCGCCCGCCCGCACCCGCGCACCACAGGCATTGCTGAGCCTGGCAGTGATGGTCGGACTGATGGTCAGCGGCGTAGTGCCCAACGTCATTGCCGCACTGATCGGCTGCCTGCTGATGGGCGCAGGCCGCTGCATCGACATGAACAGCGCCTACCGGGCCATCCACTGGCAAAGCCTGGTACTGATCGTCGGCATGCTCCCCTTTGCCCAGGCACTGCAGAAAACCGGAGGCATCGACCTGGCGGTGGGCGGCCTGGTCAGCGTACTGGGCGGTGCCGGCCCCAGCGCTATTCTGGCCTGCCTGTTCGCGGTTACGGCGGTGATCGGCCTATTCATCTCCAACACCGCCACCGCGGTACTGATGGCGCCCGTGGCCGTCAGCACCGCCGCGCAGCTGGGCATGTCGCCCTACCCGTTCGCCATGACCGTGGCGCTGGCCGCCTCGGCGGCGTTCATGACGCCGGTGTCATCGCCGGTCAATACGCTGGTACTGGGCCCGGGGCAATACCGCTTCGCCGACTTCGTCAAAGTTGGCGTGCCGTTTACCGTGCTGGTGATGCTGGTGACCGTGGTGATGGTGCCGTGGTTCTTCGGCTTGTGAGGTAACTGGCAACGAATGAAGGCAATTTGGCATTATCTCGACCAATCGCGGCAGATTGACATCAAGTCCTCTGACGAACCAAACTTGTGTGCAAATGCCCCAGGTGCTTCAAGCCGTTGTCCTGGATTTCGTTTCCGCTTTGCCGGTCGAGCCCATGGTTTTTCCAGCCCAATCGCGCGTGCTGCACTACGTCGTTCTGCTCGGCCTGACCTTTGCCCTCACCCTGGGCGGCATCCTGGCCCGCCCGATCGAATCCCTGTCGCTGTTCTGGCCGGTCAATGCGGTACTGGCCGGCGTGCTGCTGCGTTGCCCTCGGCAGGCCACGCTGACGGGCTTTGCCCTGGTGTGGCTGGCCATGGTCGGTGCCGACCTGCTGTGTGGCAGCGCCTGGGTACCCGCCCTGTGGTTCAACCTGTGCAACCTGGGTGTGGTGACCACCCTCTGGCTGCTGCTCTCGCGCTTGCCGCGCCTGCACCGGCGCATGCGTACCCCCCACGGCGTGCTCAGCGTCTTTGGCGCCTCTGCCGCCGCAGCGATAGTGGCGGCCAGCATGGCGGCGGTAGTGGCCGCGCCGTGGTTCGAACAGTCGTTGCGCGCCACTTGGCTAGCCTGGTTCAGCGAACAATTCTCCACCAGCGTGCTAGTGCTGCCAGTGCTGCTGACGGCGCCTTCGGCACGGGCACTGGTACGCGGTGGCGCCCAGGCCATCCGCTTGGCGCCGTTACTGGTGCTGCTGGCTTCGCTGGCGTTCAGCATAGCCTTTGGCGGCCCCGGGGCCATTGCCTTCCCGATTGCCGCGCTGCTGTGGTGCGCCTGGAACTACTCCCCGTTCCTGGTCTCGCTGCTGACACTCACCGCTGGCAGCACGCTGATCGTGGCGGTAGCGCAAAACCTCATGCATTTCAGCGTGCCGCAAAGCGAGCCCGGGGTGACCACGCTGATGTCGGCGCGCCTGGGCATCGCCATGCTGGTGCTCGGGCCGCTGGTGGTGGCCTGCGTCAGCCAGGCCAACCGCAGCCTGATGGCCCGCCTGGCGCATCAGGCCACCATCGACCACCTCACCGGCGCGCTCACCCGTAGTGCCTTCACCCGCCGCGCCAATGCGTTGCTGGAAAGCCGCCAGCAACACGCCCAGGCGTTGCCGCTTACCCTGATGATGCTGGACATCGACCACTTCAAGTCGATCAATGATGCCCATGGCCATGCGATCGGTGACCAGGTGCTGCGCCAGTTCGCCGGCGCCCTGCAGGACCAGTTGCACGATGGCGAACTGTTCGCTCGCCTGGGCGGCGAGGAGTTCGTCGTGGTCCTCCCTGGCCTGGCGCCAGATCGGGCCAAGTTCACTGCCGAACGCCTGCGCCGAGCCGTGCAGGAACTGCACGTGGTACAGGCCGAGCAGCCCCTGCAGATTACCGTCAGTATCGGCCTGGCCGGTTGCGCCGCCGACATGCCGGCCCCTACCCTCGACGAACTGCTGGCACGCGCCGACCAGGCCCTGTACCGGGCCAAGGCCCATGGCCGCAACCGCGTAGAGCAGGCCGAACCGCAACACCAGGTGATATGAACTAGCCGGCCAGCAAGTCCCAGGTCAACTTGGCGATCAGTACGCACAACAGTATCAGGAACAGCCCGCGCACAAAGCCCGCGCCCTTGCGCACCGCCAGCCAGGTACCGGTCAGCGCGCCGAGGATGTTGCACACCGCCATGGGCAAGGCGATGGCGTACAGCACGTTGCCCGATGGCACGAAGAACACCAGCGCCGCCAGGTTGGTGGCGATGTTCACCACCTTGGCCGACGCCGAGGCGTGCAGGAAGTCCAGGGCAAAGAAGCGAATGAACAGGAAGATCAGGAAGCTACCGGTACCCGGCCCGAACAGGCCATCGTAAAAGCCGATCGCACCACCGATCAGCACCGCCAGGCACTGCTCCTTGCGGCCGATCCTTGCGGGTTTGTGCAGCGTGCCGAAGTCCTTTTTGCAGAAAGTGTAGATGGCCATCAGCACGATCAGCACGAGCACCGCCGGGCGCATCACGCTGGGCGGCACCAGCGACACCGTGGCGGCACCGGCAAACGACATGGCAAAGGCACTGAGCGCCGCCGGCACGATCAACCCCCAGTCCAGCGTCACCCTGCGGATGAACGAACGCGCCGCGAAGGCCGTGCCGCAGACCGACGCCAGCTTGTTGGCTGCCGAGCAATGCCGCCGGCTGTGCGGTGGGCAGCACGTTGAACAAGGCTGGTATCTGGATCAGCCCGCCGCCACCCACGGCGGCGTCGATCAGCCCAGCGGCGAAGGCGAACACGGAGAGCACAGCGATATCCATCATGACGCGGTTCCAGGCAGTGAAGACGCCTGCAAGGCTAATCAAAGCGCCGCGCTTGTGTTGAAATGCCATATTGCGAAAACTGCAACGAGGAGCAGGCAATGGCGTTGGACATGCTGCGAGAAATCCAGGCGTTCGTCAGCGTGGCGCACAAGCGCAGCTTCGTTGCCGCCGCCCGCGCGCTGGGGCGCTCGCCCAGCGCCGTCACCCGTGCGGTACAAACCCTGGAAGACAATGCCGGGAGCAAACTGCTCAACCGCAACGCCAACGCCGTGACCCTTACCGAAGCTGGCGAGCGCCTGCTGCCCCACGCCGAACGCTTGCTGGATGTGCAACGTGATGCCGCCGACGAACTGGCCGCGCTCAGCGGCAGTGCGCAAGGCTGGATCCGCTTCGCCGTGCCGCAGGTGCTGGGTGAACATGTACTGCCCTTGGTGCTTGCCGAGTTTTCCCGATGCCACCCCCAGGTAACCCTGGACGTGCAGTACAGCGACGGCGCCCTGGACCCGCTGCAAGGCAAATTCGATTTCGTCGTGCGCGGTGCCTTCCCGCAGTCCAGCGAGCTGATCGGCTACCCACTATGGGATTACCGGCGCCACCTGTATGCAAGCCCTGCATACCTGGCCCAGGCCGGCACGCCACAACAACCCGAAGACCTCGAAGGCCATGCACTGATCCTGCACACCGCCCCGCGCATCCTCAAGGCCTGGCATTTTTGCCGTGACGGCCAGATCACCAGCCTGCGCCCGAGGCCCAGGTTGCGCCTGGACTCAGGCGACGCGGTGTACCACAGCACCCTGGCCGGTGCCGGCATTGCCCGCCTGGCCGCCTGGGTTGGCGAAGCGCAGGTCAAGGCCGGGCGGCTGGTGCGGGTATGCCCGCAATACCGACTGACCTCCAGCAACGGCCAGGACCCGCAAATGCATGCGGTGTACCCCGCCGGCGAACTGCCGGCACGGGTGCGCGACCTGCTGGCGGCCCTGCGCCGCGCCGGCATGGCCTACTGCAACCCACCCTGAAACGGCTGTTCAAATTCTGCTCAATTTAACAGAGCCCGCCGCGGGCCTGGCTTCCAGCACTTTATCCACAGACCTACCCACGTTTTTTGTGGACAGATTTCCCAGTGCAAAGAATGACTTATCGTACAAATCGGTAGGGTGAATCGGCCAACAACGGAGAGAGTCGGGCCCGCCCGAAGGACAGGCAGGCCGCGGGGGAACAACCGTGATGAACATCAGCTTGGCGGAATGGTGCCAAGAATACCAATCAGAATGGTCAACAGCAGAAAACCACCCAGGAACAGCGCGAGCTTGCCCATCGGAACCTCTACAAGTTTGATGCGGGAATGGGCATATTGTCGGGCCTGGGCTGATACGGTTACAGATTCAGGTTTGTGGAAAAAAAGCGGATCAGATGCGAAGCGCCGATGCTTTGTGGGAGCGGGCGTGCCCGCGAACACCGGCGCAGCCGGTGCCAGGCACCGCGTTGGATTCTTCGCGGGCACGCCCGCTCCCACACGGTACACGGACCGCTTGCGCACTGAGTTCTCTGCGCCACAGCGCAACTGCCCTTTACACGAGACAGCAATTTCTGCACTTATCCACGCTGTGCTAGGTTCGAGTGCTTGAAACGGCCAAGGAGTGCCATCCCGCCATGACTGCTTTCGCGACCAACGCTGCCTTGTTGCTGATCGACCTTCAGGTTGGCATTCATCACCCGCGCCTGGGCCGGCGCAACAACCCTGAGGCCGAACTGCGTATAGGCGATCTGCTGGCTGCGTGGCGTCAGTCAGGACGCCCGGTGGTCCATGTGCGCCACCTGTCCCGCTCGGTGGACTCGGTGTTCTGGCCGGGCCAGTCCGGTTGCGAATTCCAGCCCGCGTTCACCCCGCTGGCCAGCGAAACCGTGTTCGACAAGCAGGTGCCCGATGCCTTCGCCAACTCCGGCCTGGAGCGCTGGCTGCATGCACGCGGCATCAACCAACTGGTGATCGCCGGGGTTATTACCAACAATTCCGTGGAATGCAGCGCACGCTCGGCGGGCAATCTCGGTTTCGATGTGGTGGTGGTGGAAGATGCCTGCTTCACCTTTGACCAGCACGACCTGCAAGGCCGGCTTTGGCCTGCGGAGGATGTACATGCGCTGTCGTTGAGCAACCTGGCCCTGGATTACGCGCGCATCCTGCGCACCGAGCAGGTACTGGCCGGCGTCGCGCTTCAGGTCAGCCGCTGAAGCTTCTGCGCAGGCGCCGAATGCTTCAGCAAGGGGCGGTAATTGCTACATAAGATTTCCAAAAGCACGACAGGCCCTGGACTGAGCCGCGTCGAAGGCGTGCATTGCCGAAAACCGCTGATTCCCCGCTACCACGCGGTGTTTAGCCGGGTTTGAAAGACACGACTTGTAACGCAGCTTGTAGGATCTTTTACCGCGCAATGTAGGAAGAATCGATGTAGCGGGCTTTGCCTGTATGAAACATCAGTTTCTCCAGCAAATTCGAGCTGCTACGGTCCAGTTTTCCTACAACGGCACGGAAGCCCACAGCATGAGAAAAGCATGGACCCGTTCAATGTCTCGGCCCTGAAGCTGCAGAAAAATTTGCTTAACCTGCGCCTTGAGCGCGATCGCCTGAGAAGGGAGGGCAAGGACAAGGAAGCCGACGAACTCGCGGCACCGATCGAGCGGATAGAGGCGGCCATTCGGCAATTACCGGATGACATGAAGCCAGTGACTCTGCAATAGAACCTGTGGGAGCGGGCATGCCCGCGAAGAATGCAACGCGGTCCCGCGAAGCTGCGAAAAAGCGGCGGTTTCCAACTTCCAGAAATGCAAAAGCCCCGAATAATCGGGGCTTTTGCTGAAGATAATGGCGGAAGCGTAGAGATTCGAACTCTAGGATAGTTGCCCATCGACGGTTTTCAAGACCGTTGCCTTAAACCACTCGGCCACGCTTCCAGCTCGTTTTGCGGCCGCCATCATACCGTAATGAAACAAGCTGTCAAACTCTCTGTGTCGCGGGTTGTGGGAGCTCTGATAGACTCCTAGCATCTGAACGTTTCAAAACCACAGGTTTACCAAGGAGTGTCGCCATGCGCGAACAGGATTACGCCGTACACCACGGCCAGCAGGTCGAGCAGCAGGAGATCAGCAAGGTCCTGCGCAACACGTACAGCCTGCTGGCACTTACCCTTGCCTTCAGCGGTGTCATGGCCTTCGTGGCCCAGCAGATGCGCGTCGGCTACCCGAACGTGTTCGTGGTGCTGATCGGCTTCTACGGGCTGTTCTTCCTTACCAACAAACTGCGTGATTCGGCCTGGGGCCTGGTCTCCACCTTCGCCCTTACCGGCTTCATGGGCTTCATCCTCGGCCCTATCCTCAACCGTTACCTGGGCATGGCCGGTGGCGCCGAGGTGGTCAGCTCGGCGTTTGCCATGACTGCGCTGGTGTTCGGTGGTCTGTCGGCCTATGTGCTGATCACCCGCAAGGACATGAGCTTCCTCAGCGGCTTCATCACTGCAGGCTTCTTTGTCCTGCTGGGTGCTGTCGTGGCCAGCTTCTTCTTCCAGATCAGCGGCCTGCAACTGGCGATCAGCGCTGGCTTCGTGCTGTTCTCGTCGGTCTGCATCCTGTTCCAGACCAGCGCGATCATTCATGGTGGCGAGCGTAACTACATCATGGCGACCATCAGCCTGTATGTGTCGATCTACAACCTGTTTGTCAGCCTGCTGCAACTGTTTGGCATCATGGGTCGTGATGACTGATTGATTGCTGCAAGAGAAAGCCCGCTTCGGCGGGCTTTTTTGTGGGCGATCAACTCATCGATTCAGCCGGTGTCTTGTGGGAGCGGGCGAGCCCGCGAACACCGGCGGAGCCGGTGCCATGCACCGCGTAGCATTCTTCGCGGGCATGCCCGCTCCCACAGGTTCGGCTTCTGGGCAATATCACTCAGTAATTGACTATAAAGTCAGATAAACAGGCGAATGCCCTTCGATCATGTTGCCATCGTGCATTGGTCTACCCCAATCCGCCATCAGCCCGTAGAATGCGCTCCTTTTTTCTTCCGGGGCAGCTTTCAATGAGCTCACACGAACACAGCCCAGGCGCGGCGGCGCCTGCCAATGAACTGGTGCTGGGTCTGGAGGACAAGCCACGGCTATTGATCGGCCTGCTGGCTGCCCTGCAGCACCTGCTGGCGATCATCGTACCGATCGTCACCCCTGGCCTGCTGATTTGCCAGGCGCTGGGTGTTTCCGCACGTGATACCAACCTGATCGTTTCCATGTCGCTGGTCATCTCGGGTATCGCCACCTTCGTGCAGTGCAAACGCTTCGGGCCGTTCGGTGCCGGGCTGCTGATCGTTCAGGGCACCAGCTTCAACTTCGTCGGCCCGCTGATTGCCGGCGGGGCGCTGATGGTCAAACAGGGTACGCCGGTTGAAGGCGTGATGGCGGCCATCTTTGGTGTGGTAATCGCCGGCTCGTTCGTAGAGATGGGCGTGTCGCGCATCCTGCCCTTCGTCAAACGCCTGATTACCCCGCTGGTAACCGGCATCGTGGTGCTGATGATCGGCCTGACCCTGATCAAGGTCGGCCTGATCAGCATGGGTGGTGGCTTCGGCGCCATGGCTAATGGCACCTTCGCCAATGGCGAAAACCTGCTGCTGTCGGGCGTGGTGCTGGCGATCATCGTCATCCTCAACCGCATCCCGGTGGTGTGGATGCGCAGCTGCGCCATCGTTATCGCCCTGGCAGTCGGCTATGCGCTGGCCGGCTATCTGGGCCGCCTGGACTTCACCGGCATGCACGAAGCCGCGCTGTTCCAGGTGCCAACGCCGCTGCACTTCGGCCTGGGCTTCTCCTGGGCGCTGTTCATTCCGATGCTGGTCATCTACCTGGTGACTTCGCTGGAAGCCATCGGTGACGTTACCGCAACCAGCAAGGTGTCGCGCCAGCCGGTCGAAGGGCCGGTCTGGATGCAACGCATCAAGGGCGGTGTGCTGGTCAACGGAGCCAACTCGCTGCTGGCCGGCTTGTTCAACACCTTCCCGAGCTCGATCTTTGCGCAGAACAACGGCGTTATTCAGCTGACCGGGATCGCCAGCCGCCATATCGGCATGTGGATTGCCCTGATGCTGGTGCTGCTGGGCCTGTTCCCGAGCGTTGCCGGGGTGATCCAGGCAGTGCCGGAACCCGTGCTGGGTGGTGCGGCCATGGTCATGTTCGGGGCGGTTGCGGCGTCAGGGATCAATATACTGGCCAGCACGCGGCTGGACCGTCGCGCCCTGCTGATTATCGCTGTGTCCCTGGCCTTGGGCCTGGGTGTGGCGCAGGTGCCGGAGTTCCTGGCGCACATGCCGGCTGCGATTCGCAATGTGCTGGAGTCGGGCGTGGCTACCGGAGGTATCTGTGCCCTGGTGTTGAACTGGTTCTTGCCGGAGAGCAAGGAACAGGCTTGAGCCTAGAGTCCTTCTGTCAGGGCCATGGGGCTGCTTTGCAGCCCGTCGCGACACAAGGCCGCTCCTACACGAGGCCCCGTAGACCTGAAGATTGGTGCAAGACAGAAAGCCCGCCCCGCCATGCACAAGCGGGCGCGGGCTTTTTTGCTTTATCATGGCACCATTCCTTTTGCATGAGTTACCCATGAAATTCGCTATCGCGGTGTTCTCCCCGGCCCATGCGCCCTCCTCGCGGCGCGCCTTGCGCTACGCCGAGGCGGTGCTGGCTGGCGGGCATGAGATTGCCCGGCTGTTCTTCTATCAGGACGGGGTACACAGTGCCTCGGCCAACGTGGTCGCCCCCCAGGATGAGCTGGATGTGGCCGGCCAATGGCTTACTTTTATCGAGACCAACCAGCTGGACGCAGTGGTGTGCATCGCCGCCGCCCTGCGCCGTGGCGTGCTCGACGAGGCCGAAGCCAATCGCTACCAGCGCCCGGCCGTGAACCTGCCCAAACCTTGGGAGTTGTCGGGGCTTGGCCAACTGCATGAGGCGGCGCAGGTTGCCGATCGCCTTGTCTGCTTTGGAGGCGACTGAAATGGCCAAATCCTTGTTGATCATCAGCCGTCAGGCACCCTGGAACGGCCCCTCGGCCCGCGAGGCACTGGACATCGCCCTGGCCGGCGGCGCGTTCGATTTGCCGCTGGGCATGCTGTTCCTCGATGACGGCGTGTTCCAGCTCGCTGCGGACCAGCAGCCCACCGCCGTGCAACAGAAGAACCTGGCCGCCAACCTGCAAGCGCTGCCAATGTTCGGCGTCGAGGACCTGTTCGCCTGCAGCCACAGCCTCGCACTGCGCGGCATGGCAGCCGGCACCCTGGCGCTGCCGGTGCAAGTGCTGGACGACGCGGCCCTGGCCGCACTGATCGCCCGTTTCGACCAGGTGGTAACGCTTTGATGACGACCCTGCATGTAATTGCCCACTCCCCGTTTGGCGACGAGCGCCTGGCCAGCTGCCTGCGCCTGCTCGGTACCGACGACGCCCTGCTGCTGTGCGGCGATGCGGTGTATGCCCTGCGCAGCGGCAGCGAGCCACACCGCCAGTTGCAAGCCGCCGGCCTGGCCCAGCGCCTGTTTGCCCTGGAAGAAGACGTGCAGGCCCGCGCGGTCGGCAACGAACTGGCCAAGGCCGTGGACTATGCCGGGTTCGTCGAGCTGTCGCTGCATTACCACAAGGTCAACAGTTGGCTATGAATACCCTCAACGTTGGCGATCAGGCGATTGCCCTGGACAAGGACGGCTTCCTGGTCGACCTGCAAGACTGGTCGCATGCCGCTGCCGAGGCCTTGGCCGCACGCGAGGGTATCGCGCTGACGGCGGACCACTGGGAAATCCTCGAACTGCTGCGCCAGTTCTACCAGGAATACCAGCTGTCCCCGGCCACGCGCCCGCTGATCAAGTACACGGCCCTCAAACTGGGCCCGGACAAGGGCAACAGCCCGCACCTGAACCGCCTGTTCAACGGCACTCCCGCCAAACTGGCCGCCAAACTGGCGGGCCTGCCCAAGCCGACCAACTGCATATGACAGAACCTCGCCCGCTTACCCTGGTAACCCCCGCCGAACACCCGTTTGCCGAATTCGTGCGCATTCTTGGCAAAGGCAAGCGCGGCGCGCGCGGCCTGACCCGGGAAGAAGCCCGTGTGGCCATGACCCTGCTGCTGGAAGGCAAGGTCGAAGATGCCCAGCTCGGCGCCTTCCTGATGCTGCTGCGGCACAAGGAAGAAAGCGCCGAAGAGCTGGCCGGGTTCACCGAGGCCCTGCGCACGCATTTGCAGGCGCCGAGCATCGCCGTGGACCTGGACTGGCCCACTTACGCCGGCAAGAAGCGCCACCTGCCCTGGTACCTGCTGGCGGCCAAGTGCCTGGCCAACAATGGCGTGCGCATCCTGATGCACGGTGGCGGTGCACACACTGCCGGGCGCCTGTACACCGAGCAGCTTCTGTCCTTGCTGGAAATTCCGCTGTGCCGTGACTGGGCTGCCGTCAGCCACGGCCTGGACCAGCAGCGCCTGGCCTTCTTCCCGCTGCAGGACTGGGCGCCGCAGTTGCAGCGCATGATCGACCTGCGCAACACCCTGGGCCTGCGTTCGCCCATCCATTCGCTGGCCCGGGTGCTCAACCCGCTGGCTGCGCGTTGTGGCCTGCAGAGCATCTTCCACCCCGGTTACCAGGCAGTGCACCGCGAAGCCAGCCGGCTGCTGGGCGACCATGCCGTGGTGATCAAGGGCGATGGCGGCGAGATCGAGGTCAACCCCGATGTCATCAGCCACTTGTACGGCACCACTGCCGGCGAAGCCTGGGATGAGGAATGGCCAGCACTGAGCGAACGCCGCCACGTGAAGCCGCCAAGCTTGCAGCCCGAGCAATTGCTGGCGGTCTGGCGCGGCGAGGCCGAGGACAGCTACGGTGAAATGGCCGTGGTCGCGACCATGGCCTTGGCCTTGCGCGGCTTGGGCAGCGACCGTGAGCAGGCGTTCGCTACAGCGCGTGGTTACTGGAGTGCACGGAACTAATCGAATTAATAGATAATTATGGCGCGGTCTTTGCGCTATTTATTCGAACGATTTCCCCTAGACTGGGCTCCAACGACAAACAACTTTGTTCCGAGGAGCTCACCATGGGCCTTTTGATCGACGGCCGCTGGCATGACCAGTGGTATGAAAACGGCAAGGACGGCACCTTCAAGCGCGAAAATGCCCAACGCCGCAATCAGCTGCCCGCTCCCGAAGCCGGCCGTTACCACCTGTACGTCTCGCTGGCCTGCCCATGGGCACACCGCACCCTGATCTTCCGCGCGCTCAAGGGCCTGGAGCCATTGATCGACGTGTCGGTGGTCAGCTGGCTGATGCAGGACCATGGCTGGACGTTCGACCGGCAGCAAGGCTCCAGCGGCGACCACCTCGACGCACTGCAGTACCTGCACCAGCGCTACACCCAGGATGACCCGCACTACACTGGCCGCGTGACGGTACCAGTGCTGTGGGACAAAAAGGAAAAGCGCATCGTCAACAACGAGTCAGCGGAGATCATCCGCATCTTTAACAGTGCGTTCAACGAGCTGACCGGCAATACGCTGGACCTGTACCCCGAGCCGCTGCGCCCGGCCATCGAGGCACTAAACGGACGCATTTACCCAGCGGTGAACAACGGCGTGTACCGCGCGGGCTTTGCCACCACGCAGGAAGCCTACGAGGCGGCGTTCGACGATGTGTTCAACGAACTGGCTTATCTGGAAGACCTGCTCAGCCGCAACCGCTACCTGGCCGGCGAGTACCTGACCGAGGCCGATGTGCGCCTGTTCACCACCCTGGTGCGCTTCGACGCGGTGTACCACGGGCACTTCAAGTGCAACCTGCGGCGCCTGAGCGATTATCACAACCTGTCGAACTGGCTGCGCGAGCTGTATCAGTGGCCGGGGGTGGCGGGCACAGTGGACATGGAGCATATCCAGAAGCACTACTACATGAGCCACAAGACCATCAACCCGAACGGGATCGTGCCCAAGGGGCCGCTGCAGGACTTCAACCTGCCGCATGATCGGGAGCGGTTGGCGGGCAAGGGGATCTGGCAGGCTTGAATTTGTCGGGGCTGCTTTGCAGCCCATCGCAGGCAAGCCAGCTCCCACAGGTATCTCCGAAGCCTTGTGCAGTACCTGTGGGAGCTGGCTTGCCTGCGATGGGCCGCAAAGCGGCCCTTTAGCGGTTTCAGCTGTTCTGCGAGCCTTCGAACCAGGCCAGCTTGTCACGCAACTGCACCACTTCCCCGACAATCACCAAGGTCGGTGCATGCACTTCATGCTGGGCCACCAGCTCCGGCAAGTCGGCCAAGGTGCCAGTGAACACCCTCTGATTACGCGTAGTCCCCTGCTGCACCAGCGCCGCCGGGGTACTGGCCGCACGGCCATGGCGAATCAGCTCGGCACAGATGGTCGGCAAACCCACCAAGCCCATGTAGAACACCAAGGTCTGCGCCGGCGCCACCAGGTCATGCCAAGGCAGGTTGCTGGTGCCGTCCTTCAAGTGCCCGGTCACGAAACGCACCGACTGGGCATAGTCGCGGTGAGTCAGCGGAATCCCGCCATAGGCGGAACACCCGCTGGCCGCGGTAATGCCCGGCACCACCTGAAACGGGATGCCCTGTTCGGCCAGCTCTTCGATCTCTTCGCCACCCCGGCCAAAGATGAATGGGTCGCCGCCTTTCAGGCGCAGTACACGCTTGCCCTGCCGGGCCAGATCGACCAGCAGGCGGTTGATCTGATCCTGAGGCACTGCATGGTCGGCACGACGCTTGCCCACGTAGATTCGCTCGGCATCGCGCCGGCACATCTCGATGATCGCCGGAGCCACCAAGCGGTCGTACAGCACCACGTCGGCCTGCTGCATCAGGCGCAAGGCACGGAAGGTCAACAAGTCCGGATCGCCCGGGCCAGCACCCACCAGGTACACCTCACCGCCCTGCTGCATTGGTGCACCGTCAACCATCGCCTGCAACAGGCGCTCGGCCTCGGCGCCCTGCCCGGCCAGCTGGCGCTCGGCAATCGGCCCCTGGAACACGGTTTCCCAGAAGCCACGGCGCTGGTTGACGTCCGGGTACAAGGCCTTGACCTTTTCGCGGAAGCGCGCGGCCAGGCCGGCCAGTTCGCCGTAGGCGGACGGGATCCAGGCTTCCAGCTTGGCGCGAATCAAACGCGCCAGCACCGGGGCATCGCCGCCACTGGACACCGCCACCACCAACGGTGAACGGTCGACGATCGCCGGGAAGATCACCGTGCACAGGGCCGGCGCATCCACCACATTGACCGGCAGGCTCAGCGCCTGCGCATCCGCCGACACCTCGGCGTTGAGCCCTGGGTCGTCGGTGGCCGCGATCACCAGCCGGCAACCGACCAGGTCGGCTGCCTGATAGCCGCGCACCAGCACCTCGCCGCCACCTTCCCGGGCCAGTGCGGCCAACTGGCCGTCGACATCCGGGGCCACCACGCGCAGCGCGGCGCCGGCATCGGCCAGCAGGCGCGCCTTGCGCAAGGCGATCTCACCGCCGCCGACGACCAGCACGCGGCCGCCCTGCAGCTTGTGGAACAGCGGCAGGTAATCCATTTAGCGGATAACCTCGACGCCGCCCATGTACGGCTTCAGCACTTCCGGTACACGGATCGAACCGTCGGCCTGCTGGTAGTTTTCCAGCACGGCAACCAGGGTACGGCCTACAGCCAGGCCGGAGCCGTTGAGGGTGTGCACCAGCTCTGGCTTGCCGGTTTCCGGGTTGCGCCAGCGGGCCTGCATGCGGCGCGCCTGGAAGTCGCCGCAGTTGGAGCACGAGCTGATTTCGCGGTACTTGTCCTGGCTGGGTACCCATACTTCCAGGTCGTAGGTCTTCACCGCACCAAAGCCCATGTCGCCGGTGCACAGGGCCAGCACGCGGTACGGCAGCTCCAGCAGCTGCAGCACGCGTTCGGCGTTGGCAGTCAGGCCTTCCAGGGCTTCCATCGACTTGGACGGCTCGACCACCTGCACCATCTCGACCTTGTCGAACTGGTGCTGGCGGATCATGCCGCGGGTGTCACGGCCGGAAGCGCCGGCTTCGCTGCGGAAGCACGGGGTGTGGGCAACCAGCTTCAGTGGCAGCTGTTTGGCGTCGAGGATTTCACCGGCTACCAGGTTGGTCAGCGACACTTCGGCGGTCGGAATCAGGTAGAAGTCGGCTTCGCCTTCACGGCTGATCTTGAACAGGTCTTCCTCGAATTTTGGCAGCTGGCCAGTGCCTTGCAGGGCCGGAGCCTGGACCAGGTACGGGGTGTAGTGTTCCTCGTAGCCGTGCTCGCCGGTGTGCAAGTTGATCATGAACTGCGCCAGGGCACGATGCAGGCGGGCGATCGGGCCACGCAGCACGGCAAAGCGCGCGCCAGAAAGCTTGGCGGCGGCTTCGAAGTCCAGGCCACCGCTGACTTCGCCAAGGGCGACGTGGTCCTTGATTTCGAAGTCGAAGGCCTTCGGTGTGCCCCAACGGCGCACTTCGACGTTGTCGTCTTCGCTGGCACCGACCGGTACGCTGGCGTCCGGCAGGTTGGGAATGGTCAGCAGGATGCCGTCCAGTTCAGCCTGGATGCCGTCCAGTTCGGCCTTGCCGGCAGCCAGTTCGTTGGCCATGCGCTCGACGTCGGCCATCAGCGGCGCGATGTCTTCGCCCTTGGCCTTGGCCTGGCCGATGGACTTGGAACGGGCGTTACGCTCGGCCTGCAGCTGCTCGGTGCGGGTCTGCACCGCCTTGCGGCGCTCTTCCAGTGATTCGATGCGCGCGACATCCAGGCTGAAGCCACGGGAGGCCAGGCGATCCGCCACTTCCTGAAGTTGGCCGCGTAACAGTTTGGAATCGAGCATATCGTTCTCTCGTTATGTGTAGGTGTTGGTTCAGAATCGGGTCAGGCACAGGCCGGCCCAGGTCGCGAGCAGCCCGCCCACCACGCTGATACCGGTATAGCCCAAAGCCAGAGGCACTTGCCCGCTTTCCAGCAGGCGTACGGTATCCAGCGAAAAGGAGGAAAAGGTCGTCAGGCCGCCGAGGAAGCCGACGATCAGCCCGGCACGCAGCTCGACCGGCACGACCGGCTTGTGCAGGAACAGGCCATAGAGCAGGCCGATCAGCAGGCAGCCAACCAGGTTGACCGCCAGCGTACCGAGATAGAAGTGCCGTGGCCAGTGGGCAGCCACCCAATTGGTGGTAGCAAAGCGCAACAAGGTACCGGCAATACCACCCGCGCTGACGGCGGCAATCAGTGCAATCACGGTTTTCTCCGCTGGCGGGGGCTGTTGCGGTCAAGGTCGGCCAGGTGGCGCAGCTTCTCACCAATCTTCAGCTCCAGGCCTCGCGGCACCGGCTGGTAGTACTGACGCGGCTCGAGTTCGTCGGGAAAGTAGTCTTCGCCGGCGGCATAGGCGTCTGGCTCGTCGTGGGCATAGCGATACTCATCGCCATAGCCCAGCTGCTTCATCAGCTTGGTCGGGGCGTTGCGCAGGTGCAGCGGCACTTCCAGCGAGCCGTGCTCGGCAGCCTCGCGCAGGGCGGTCTTGAAGCCCATGTACACCGCGTTGCTCTTCGGTGCACAGGCGAGGTAGGTGATGGCCTGGGCCACCGCCAGCTCGCCCTCGGGGCTGCCAAGGCGCTCTTGCACATCCCAGGCCGCCAGGCACAGGCTGAGTGCGCGCGGGTCGGCGTTGCCGATGTCTTCGCTGGCCATGCGTACCACGCGGCGGGCGATGTACAGCGGGTCGCAGCCGCCGTCGAGCATGCGCGCGAACCAGTACAGGGCACCATCGGGGTTGGACCCGCGCACCGATTTGTGCAGCGCGGAAATCTGGTCATAGAACGCCTCGCCGCCCTTGTCGAAGCGGCGACGGCTGTCACCGAGCAGACTCTGCAGCATCTCGACGTCGATCTCGCTGCCGTCTTCGGCCAGGTCCGAGGCATTCTCGAGGAAGTTGAGCATGCGCCGGCCATCGCCATCGGCGGCGGCCATCAGCATTTTGAAAGCGTCGTCGCCAACCCGCAGGTTGCGCTTGCCCAGGCCGCGCTCTTCAGTCAGCGCGCGGTTGACCAGCTTGCGCAATGCCGCCTCGTCCAGGCTCTTGAGCACATACACCCGCGCCCGCGACAGCAGTGCGTTGTTCAGCTCGAACGACGGGTTTTCGGTGGTGGCGCCAATGAACAGCAGGGTGCCGTCTTCCACATAAGGCAGGAAGGCATCCTGCTGCGACTTGTTGAAGCGATGCACTTCGTCGACGAACAGGATAGTACGGCGGCCGTACTGGCCAGCCTGCTGCTTGGCCACCTCGACCGCCTGGCGAATTTCCTTCACCCCGGCCAGCACCGCCGACACCGTTTCGAAGTGCGCGTCGCAGAACTGCGCCAGCAGCCGCGCAAGTGTGGTCTTGCCCACACCCGGCGGCCCCCAGAAGATCATCGAATGCAGCGCACCCTGCTCCAGCGCCTCGCGCAGCGGTTTGCCGCGCGCCAGCAGGTGCTCCTGGCCAACGTACTCGTCCAGGTTGGACGGACGCAGGCGAGCCGCCAGGGGCTGGGCGACGGGTTCGCTTCGAAACAGGTCCATGGCGAGCTCTGGTTACTCCTTGATGACGTCCGCGCCCTTGGGGATGTCGAACTTGAACTTGCTGTCCGGCACCGCCTGGTTGGCCTTCACGCCATTGAACAGGATGTTGGTGCGCTGGCCGACGCTGTCGATCAGCTGCATGTCATTGATCAGGCCTTTGCGGAACGACACGCGCAGCGAGTCGAACAGGGTGTCCTTGGTTTTCGGCTTGAGGGTGAAGTCCATCACTTCGCCCTGCTCCTTCGAGCTGATGTCGAAGCTCTGGCTGATCTTCGACACGTCACCGGACAGCAGCAGCGCCGGGGTCTGGTTCAGGCGCTGGTCGAGCTTCTTGATGGTCGCCTGCTCCAGGTCCGGATCCCACAGGGTGACGTTGGTGCGGTCGGATACCACTACCTGCTCCTGCGGCGCATCGGTGTGCCAGTAGAACAGGCCCGGACGCTTTACGGTCATCTTGCCGGAGGTTTCCTGCAGGCTGGTGCCGCCGGCGTCCAAGGTCAGCTGGGAGAAGTTGGCCTCGATGGTCTGCGACTTTTCCAGCAACTGGGTCAGGCGTTGTACATCTTGCTCACCGGCATAAGCCGAAACGGTGGCCGACACAGAAGCCGCGGCCAGGGCAGAAACCAACAGCATGCGAATCGCGCGCATGGGAGTCCTCATCGAGCATTGAAAAGGCCGGGCGCCACCGTTGGCGCCCGGCAGGGTGTTCATCAGTCGCGCGGGCCGCCCGGGGCAATCACTTCCCGCGAGCCGTTGCTGTTCAATGGGAGTGACCACGCCGGCCATTTCCATGGCTTCGATCATGCGGGCGGCGCGGTTGTAGCCGATCTTCAGTTTGCGCTGCACGGCCGAGATGGACGCACGGCGGCTTTCCAGCACGAACTGCACGGCCTCATCATACAGGGCGTCGCTTTCCGAATCTTCGCCATCGCCACCACCACCCCCGCCTTCGAAGCCGCTGCCGGCCTCTTCGACGCCGTTGAGAATGTCGTCGTTGTAGTCCGGGGCGCCACGCAGCTTCCACGCTTCCACCACGCGGTGCACTTCGTCGTCGGAGACGAACGCGCCGTGCACGCGAATCGGCAGGCTGGTGCCCGGCGGCATGTACAGCATGTCGCCGTGACCCAGCAGCTGTTCGGCACCACCCTGGTCGATGATGGTCCGCGAGTCGATCTTGCTCGACACCTGGAACGCCATGCGGGTCGGGATGTTGGCCTTGATCAGGCCGGTAATCACATCCACCGACGGGCGCTGTGTGGCGAGGATCAGGTGGATACCGGCCGCACGGGCCTTCTGGGCGATACGGGCGATGAGCTCTTCGACCTTCTTGCCGACGATCATCATCATGTCGGCGAATTCGTCGACCACCACAACAATGGTCGGCAGGGTTTTCAGCGCCGGCGGTTCGTCGTCCATGCTCTCGCGGCGGTACAGCGGGTCATGGATGATTTCGCCGGCTTCCTGGGCGTCCTTGATCTTGCGGTTGAAGCCGGCCAGGTTACGCACGCCCATGGCCGCCATCAGCTTGTAGCGCCGCTCCATCTCGGCCACGCTCCAGCGCAGGGCGTTGGCGGCGTCCTTCATGTCGGTGACCACCGGGCACAGCAGGTGCGGGATGCCTTCGTAGATCGACAGTTCGAGCATTTTCGGGTCGATCATGATCAAGCGCGCGTCTTCCGGGCTGGACTTGAACAGGATCGACAGGATCATCGCGTTCACGCCCACCGACTTACCGGAACCCGTGGTACCGGCCACCAGCAGGTGCGGCATTTTGGCCAGGTCGGTGATCACCGGCTTGCCGCCGATGTCGTGGCCCAGGGCCAGGGTGACCGGCGACTTCTGCTCGTCGTACTGCGGCGTGGCCAGCACTTCGGAAAAGCGCACCATCTGCCGGTTTTCGTTGGGGATCTCGATACCCACGGTGGTCTTGCCGGGGATGACCTCGACCACACGCACGCTGGTCACGGCCAGCGAACGCGCCAGGTCCTTGGCCAGGTTGGCGATACGGCTGACCTTGACACCGGCTGCCGGCTGGATTTCGTAACGGGTAATGACAGGGCCCGGGTGGATCGAGTCCACCGCCACTTCCACGCCGAACTCCTTGAGCTTGATTTCCAGCAGCTGGCCGACACCGGCCAGGGATTCGGGCGAGTACTCGATCTTCTTCTGTTCGGCCGGGTCGAGAATGGAGATCGACGGCAAGGTGCCTTCCACCGCGCTGTCAACGAACAGCGGCGCCTGCTTCTCTTTCATCACTCGCTTGCTCGGCTCCGGCGCCCTGGCAGGTGCCGGCGGCACGATCATCGGGGCCGCGGCGGGTTGTTCGCGGGAGATTACCGGCTCACGCGGGGCCAGCGACTCGCGCGGTACCACAGGCTCACGCGACAGGGTGGGCTCACGCGGCTCGACCGGCTGGGCAGGTGCTTCTTCACGCTTGAAGATACGCTCGCGCAGCGCCGGTTTGGCCGGCTCGCGCTTGTCGGCAGCCATCGGCGCAGCCTTGACCACCACCGGTTCATCCTCGCGCAGCTGCGCCTCCAGGCGTTTGCGCTCGTTGCGTGCCTCCCACCAACGATTGGCGGCGCCCTGCACCAGTTCGAACAGGTCGAGGGTGATTTTACCGGTCAGGTCCATAACCTTGAACCACGACAGGTCGGTGAACACGGTCAGGCCGAACAGGAACAGGGCAATGAACATCAACGTGCTGCCCTGCACATTCAGCAGGTTGCGCGCCAGGTCGCCGAGGCTCTCGCCCAGTGCACCACCGGCGGAGAACGGCATGCTCGCAGGCGGATGGAAATGGATATGCGCCAGCGCCGCACCAGACAGCACCAGGAACACCAGGCCGATCAGCCGCCAGGAGAACAGCCAGCCGCTCCAGTCCCAGGGCTGGTGGCGTTCGCGGAAAATCTGCCAGGTCTTTATCGCCAGCAGCAGCGGGAAGATGTAGGCGAAGTAACCCAGCACCATGAACAGGATGTCGGCGAAGTAGGCACCGGCACGCCCGGCGGCATTCTGCACCTGGTCGACGTTGCTGGTGTGGCTGAAGCCCGGGTCCGACGTGTCGTAGGTAAGCAGCGCCATCCACAGGTACAGGCACAGGGCGCCGACAGCGATCAACGCACCTTCCTTGAGGCGATAATGCAGCTGCTGCCGCCACAGGGGGACGGGCAAGGGAGCTGGAGTTGCGGTGGATTTCTTCAAAACGCGTCTATTCCTGCGCGTGCTGCGCGTCCAATAGTGATCGGCCGACGGTGCGGCCAATGAACCACTACTTTTAACATTACTGCCCGCCCACTGCCATGACGGCGCGCCGTAAGGCGCTTGAGTGGGGGCGACTTTCGTATAGCTGCAATTTGAGCATGCATTGCCTTCTGTGACAAAGGCTTATGCTGTGTTTTTGCACAGGTGTGACAGCAAATGTAGCGGATGGTGCCTGCGGTTTCATGAATGTGTAGGAAATTGCCTAAATTACCGAAGCTCTTGCGCCCTGATAGGAGCAGCCTCGTGCTGGCTTTGGGGGTCAAAGAGATTGACCCTGCTTTTCGCCCGCGCCATGCTGCCCTCTCCCCTCCCCCACCGCACGATAGACCATGCTCACCTGGCTGACCCGCGACTCGCTGACCTTCCCGCCCCTGGAAAAGGCCCTGCACGACCCCAATGGCCTGCTGGCTGCCGGCGGCGACCTGAGCCCCGAGCGCCTGGTGCAGGCCTATCGCCACGGCTGCTTCCCGTGGTACCAGGACGGCCAGCCAATCCTCTGGTGGTCACCCGACCCGCGCACGGTGCTGCTCCCGGATCAGCTGCACGTGTCGCGCTCGCTGGCCAAGCTGATGCGCCAGGGGCGGTACCAGGTCAACTTCGACACTGACTTCGCCGCCGTCATCGCCGCCTGCGCCGCGCCACGTGACTACGCCGACGGCACCTGGATCACCGACACCATGCGCGCCGCCTACTGCGAGCTGCACCAGCGCGGCATCGCCCATTCGGTGGAAGTGCGCCAGGATGGCGAGCTGGTCGGTGGCCTGTACGGCCTGGCCATGGGCCAGCTGTTCTTCGGCGAATCGATGTTCAGCCGCGCCGACAACGCTTCGAAGGTCGGCTTCGTGACCCTGGTCAACCACCTGCGCCAGGCCGGTTTCGTCCTCATCGACTGCCAGATGCCGACCAACCACCTGCATAGCCTGGGCGCCCACGCCATCAGCCGCGCCGAGTTCGCCGGCTACCTGGCACGCCACCTCGACCAGCCCAACAGCGCCACATGGGTTCCCTAGGCGAGTTCCCATAGCTGGCTTACACTTAAAACAAAGTCTCACCGAGGGGGTTGATCATGACAGAGTTGGCGCGGTTGAAGTTCTATGCCACTCAACCCCACTCCTGCAGCTACCTGCCCGACGAACAGGCAACCACGCTGTTCCTCGACCCTAGCCAGCCGATGGACGTGCATGTATACGCCGACTTGTCGGAAATGGGCTTTCGCCGCAGCGGCGACCACCTTTACCGCCCGCACTGCCAGAACTGCAATGCCTGCGTGCCGGCCCGCATCCCGGCGGCGCGCTTCATCCCCAATCGCCAGCAACGGCGCATCCTCAAGCGCAACGCCGACCTGACCGTGAGCGCAGCGCGCCCGGCATTCAAGGAAGAGTACTTCGAGCTGTACCGGCGCTATATCGAAACGCGCCATGCCGACGGTGACATGTACCCACCCAGCCGCGACCAGTTTTCTACCTTCCTGGTGCGCGACCTGCCGTTCTGCTGGTTCTACGAGTTCCGCCTGGAAGGCCGCCTGATGGCGGTAGCGGTATGCGACCTGCTGCCCAATGGCCTTTCGGCGGTGTATACCTTCTACGAGCCGGACGAAGAACGCCGCAGCCTGGGCCGCTTCGCCATCCTCTGGCAGATCACCGAAGCCCTGCGCCAGAACCTGGAGGCGGTTTACCTGGGTTACTGGATCAAGAACTGCAAGAAAATGAACTACAAGACACAGTATCGGCCTATCGAATTGTTGATAAATCAGCGCTGGGTCACCCTCAACTGAAAGGCATTGGCTTGACACACAGTTTTCGGGCATAATCCACGCCACTTTTTTGCCCGGTGCGGTTATGCGTCGGGCCAACACTGGATCCGAGGGCTCTACTGCATGTCGAAAGAAGACAGCTTCGAAATGGAAGGTACTGTCGTCGACACCCTGCCCAACACCATGTTCCGCGTGGAGTTGGAAAACGGGCACGTCGTAACCGCGCACATCTCCGGAAAGATGCGCAAGAACTACATCCGTATTCTCACTGGCGACAAGGTCCGCGTCGAACTGACGCCTTACGACCTGAGCAAGGGCCGCATCACCTACCGTGCGCGCTAATCTCAAGCCATGAAAAAGCCCGGCGATGTGCCGGGCTTTTTTGTGCTTTCAGGATTGTTGGGGCTGCTTTGCAGCCCTTCGCGGGCACGCCCGCTCCCACAGGTAATAGCTATCCCCCTGTGGGAGCGGGCGTGCCCGCGAAGGGCCGCATAGCGGCCCCATCTATCACGCAACCTCAGCGGTGGTCTCGAAGTCGAACACCAGTTCGCCATCGCGCAGGTCGACGTGCACCACGCCACCATGCTCGGCCAGTTCGCCAAACAGGATCTCCTCGGCCAGCGGCCGCTTGATCTTGTCCTGGATCAGCCGCGCCATCGGCCGCGCACCCATCTGCACGTCGTAGCCCGAGGCCGCCAGCCAGCCGCGCGCATCGTCACTGACCTCCAACAGCACCCGCTTGTCTTCCAGCTGCGCCTGCAGTTCGATAAGGAACTTGTCGACGATGCTCTTGATCGTCTCGTGGCTCAGGCGGCCGAACTGGATGATGGTATCCAGGCGGTTGCGGAACTCCGGCGTGAAGCTCTTGCGGATGACTTCCATGGCATCGGACGCATGGTCCTGATGGGTGAAGCCGATCGAGGCCCGCGCGGCGGTTTCTGCGCCAGCGTTGGTGGTCATGATCAGGATCACGTTGCGGAAGTCGGCCTTGCGCCCGTTGTTGTCGGTCAGGGTACCGTGGTCCATCACCTGCAGCAGCAGGTTGAAGACTTCCGGGTGGGCCTTCTCGATTTCGTCGAGCAGCAACACGCAGTGCGGCTGCTTGGTGATCGCCTCGGTCAGCAAACCACCCTGGTCGAAGCCAACATAACCAGGAGGCGCACCGATCAGGCGCGACACGGTGTGGCGCTCCATGTATTCGGACATGTCGAAGCGCACCAGCTCCACGCCCAGCGCCTTGGCCAGTTGCCGTGCCGCTTCGGTCTTGCCGACGCCGGTGGGGCCGGCGAACAGGAACGAACCGACAGGCTTGTCTGGCGACTTGAGGCCGGCACGGGACAGCTTGATGGCGGTGGCCAGCGAATCGATCGCCTGGTCCTGACCGAATACGGTCAGTTTCAGGTCACGCTCCAGGTTGCGCAGCAGCTCCTTGTCGGAACTGGTGACGTGCTTCGGCGGAATCCGCGCGATCTTGGCGACGATGTCTTCGACCTGCGGCACGTCGATGCGCTTGACGCGGTTGGCCTCCGGCTGCAGGCGCTGGTAGGCACCGGCTTCGTCGATCACGTCGATGGCCTTGTCCGGCATGTGCCGGTCATTGATGTAGCGCGAGGCCAGCTCGGCAGCGGCGCGCAGGGCTTCGTCGCTGTACTCGATGTTGTGGTGGCTTTCGAAGCGCCCTTTCAGGCCACGCAGGATACCCACGGTGTCTTCGACCGACGGCTCGCTGACATCGACCTTCTGGAAGCGCCGTGCCAGGGCACGGTCCTTCTCGAAGATGCCGCGGAACTCCTGGAAGGTGGTCGAGCCGATGCAGCGGATTTCGCCGGACGACAGCAGTGGTTTGAGCAGGTTGGAGGCATCCATCACCCCGCCCGACGCCGCACCTGCACCAATGATGGTGTGGATTTCGTCGATGAACAGGATTGCCTGCGGGCGCTTGCGCAGCTCACCGAGCAGCGCCTTGAAGCGCTTCTCGAAGTCGCCACGGTACTTGGTACCGGCCAGCAGTGCGCCGAGGTCGAGGGAATACACCACGCTCTGCGCCAGCAGGTCGGGCACCTGGCCATCGACGATGCGCTTGGCCAGGCCTTCGGCGATGGCGGTCTTGCCCACCCCGGCCTCACCCACCAGCAGCGGGTTGTTCTTGCGCCGACGGGCAAGAATTTGCGCCACGCGCTCCACTTCCTGCTCGCGGCCTACCAGCGGGTCGATACGGCCAGCACGGGCCAGCTCGTTCAGGTTGCTGGCATAGGCATCCAGCGGGTTGCTCGAAGAGGCGGTATCGCCGCCCTCTTCGTCCTGCATTTCCTGGTCGCTTTCGGCATGCGAACCATGGCCCGGCACCTTGGAGATACCATGGGCGATGTAGTTGACCACGTCGATGCGGGCCACGCTCTGCTGCTTGAGCAGGAACACGGCCTGGCTTTCCTGTTCGCTGAAGATCGCCACCAGCACGTTGGCGCCAGTGACTTCGCGCTTGCCGGAGCTTTGCACGTGGAACACGGCACGCTGCAGCACACGCTGGAAGCCCAGGGTCGGCTGGGTTTCGCGGTCTTCGTCGTTGACCGGGATCAGGGGTGTGGTGGAATCGATGAACTCTTGCAGGTCGTGCTTGAGTTTGTCGAGATTGGCGCCACAGGCGCGCAGAACGGTCGCGGCAGCCTCATTGTCAAGGAGTGCCAGCAGCAGATGTTCGACGGTCATGAACTCATGACGCTTCGAACGAGCCTCCTTGAAGGCAAGATTGAGGGTGACTTCGAGCTCGCGGTTTAACATAGCTTCACCTCATACCCAAGTGGTCGGCGATTAACCGTCCTTCTCGATTTCACAGAGTAGCGGATGCTGGCTTTCCCTGGCGTATTGGTTGACCTGCATAGCCTTTGTTTCGGCGATGTCACGGGTAAACAATCCGCACACTGCCCGCCCTTCGGTATGGACGGTCAGCATGATCTTGGTCGCCAGCTCGCGGTTCAGATTGAAGAACGTCTCGAGCACTTCGACGACGAAATCCATCGGCGTGTAGTCATCGTTGAACAAAACCACCTTGTACATCGGTGGTGCCTGCAGGATCGGCTTGGCTTCCTGAACTGCAAGACCTGAGCCGTCGTCCTCATTCGATTGCGGGCGATCCTGATTGAATGTTAGTCGAATCTCACTAGGTGCATGCATGGAAAGAATTTCATCATGAGCGACAGGTTAAGGTTGTGGGTTGACTGCGAAGGGCACGGCCAGCGCAGGCGCCGGGCGACCTTGACTATCGGCAAAACGGTGTTACAACCAATAAGAACCCACCGTGGTCGATAAAGATCCGCGCAGTCAACCAGATTTTTCGCATGGTTCGTATGCGGATGAAGTGGATGATACTCCAGTGATGGAGTCCTTTGCAGAGGGACATAAGGATGGCAAGCGGTAAAGTCAAGTGGTTCAACAATGCCAAGGGCTACGGATTCATCAATGAAGAGGGCAAGACTGACGACTTGTTCGCTCATTATTCAGCCATCCAGATGGACGGGTACAAGACGCTCAAGGCCGGCCAAGCTGTGAGTTTCGACATCGTCCAGGGGCCCAAAGGCCTGCACGCGGTGAATATCAGCAGCGCCGCTGCCGCCACTGCCGCCAGCGCACAGCAAACCGGCAGCACTGCCGACGCCTGACTTGCCGCGCCGCCTGCCGGTATACGAAAAAACCGGCCGTTTCTTTACTGGAAGCGGCCGGTTTTCCATTGCCTTACATATGCTTGATCATTTCATCGCCAAAGCCTGAACTGCTCACCAGCGTCGCACCGTCCATCAGCCGCTCGAAGTCGTAGGTCACGGTCTTGGCGGCAATCGCGCCGTTGGTGCCCTTGATGATCAGGTCGGCCGCCTCGGTCCAGCCCATGTGCCGCAGCATCATCTCTGCCGACAGGATCACCGAGCCCGGGTTGACCTTGTCCTGCCCGGCATACTTGGGCGCGGTGCCGTGGGTGGCCTCGAACATGGCCACGGTATCGGACAGGTTGGCCCCCGGCGCGATGCCGATACCACCCACCTCTGCCGCCAGGGCATCGGACAGGTAGTCACCGTTGAGGTTGAGGGTGGCGATCACGTCATACTCTGCCGGGCGCAGCAGGATCTGCTGCAACATCGCATCGGCGATGGCGTCCTTGACGATGACCTCACGGCCGCTCTTGGGGTTCTTGAACTTCATCCACGGGCCGCCATCGAGCAGCTCGGCCCCGAACTCGTCGCGGGCCACTTCATAGCCCCAGTCCTTGAACGCGCCCTCGGTGAATTTCATGATGTTGCCCTTGTGCACCAGGGTCAGCGACTCGCGGTCGTTGTCCACCACGTACTGCAGGGCCTTGCGCACCAGGCGTTTGGTGCCCTCGCGGGACACCGGCTTGACGCCAATGCCGCAGTCCTGGTCAAAGCGGATCTTGGTAACGCCCATTTCCTCCTTGAGGAACTTGATCACCTTGTTCGCCTCGGGCGAACCGGCCTTCCACTCGATGCCGGCATAGATGTCCTCGGAGTTCTCGCGGAAGATCACCATGTCCACATCGCCAGGCTTTTTCACCGGGCTCGGTACACCCTGGAACCACAGCACCGGGCGCAGGCACACGTACAGGTCGAGCTGCTGGCGCAAGGCCACGTTGAGTGACCGGATGCCACCGCCCACCGGGGTGGTCAGCGGCCCCTTGATCGACACCACGTAATCACGCACGGCATCGAGGGTTTCCTGGGGCAGCCAGGTGTCCTGGTCGTACACCTGGGTGGCTTTTTCGCCGGCGTACACCTCCATCCATGCGATCTTGCGCTTGCCGCCGTAGGCCTTCTGCACGGCGGCGTCGACCACCTTGATCATTACCGGCGAGACATCGACGCCAATCCCGTCGCCCTCGATATAAGGAATGATCGGGTTGTCAGGCACGTTGAGCGAATGGTCGGCATTGACGGTGATCTTGGCGCCGTCGGTCGGAACCTTGATTTTCTGGTATCCCATGCTTGCACTACTCCGCGGTCGGGTGTGGTTTGGACATCAAGTGATGCAATGAGCCTAAACCACATCTGCGGACCTGCAAGGCATGCGACAACCCGCCACATTGCCGCTTAGTCTTTGGTCTTATAAATGGCCCGATATCACTTGGCCTTGCTGATTAGCCCGAATGGTTTGGTATACTGCGCCGCGACCGAAGGGTCATCGGGGCGATCCCTAGGAAAATGCGGACCGCCCTTGGCCATGAATGGACACAAAGCCTGGCCATAAAAGCCTGGGTTGTTACCGCAGCTCAGCACTTGACGCTCGACTGATGCATCCACCATCACCGCTCGCAGCCTCTCGACTTTCCGCTCATGGCGCTGCCAGGGCGATGCGCCTACCCTGCGCACCACGAGACTCGAGCACGCTCAGCACACAGAGAGTTAACCCGCATGCCCACCCGTTCCAAGATCATCTATACCTTCACCGACGAAGCCCCCGCACTCGCCACTTACTCGCTGCTGCCGATCATCGAAGCGTTCACCGCTTCGGCTGACATCGCCGTCGAAACCCGCGACATCTCCCTGGCTGGCCGTATCCTCGCCGCTTTCCCGGAGCAACTGGGCGCAGAGAAGCAAGTAGGCGATCACCTGGCGGAACTGGGCCAGCTGGCTACCACCCCGGAAGCCAACATCATCAAGCTGCCAAACATCAGCGCCTCGGTACCGCAGCTGAAAGCCGCGATCAAGGAACTGCAGGGCAAGGGCTTCAACATCCCTGACTACGCCGACGAGCCGGCCACCGAGCAAGAGAAAGAATCCCGCGCCCGCTACGACCGCATCAAGGGCTCCGCCGTGAACCCGGTACTGCGCGAAGGCAACTCCGATCGCCGCGCGCCGCTGTCGGTCAAGAACTACGCCCGCAAGCACCCGCACAAGATGGGCGCATGGGCTGCCGACTCCAAGTCGCACGTTGCCCACATGACCCAGGGCGACTTCTACGGCAGCGAGAAAGCCGCACTGATCGAAGCTGACGACAGCCTGCGCATCGAGCTGGTCGGCAAAGACGGCAGCACCACCGTGCTGAAAGAAAAGACTGCGGTAAAAGCTGCCGAAGTCATCGACTGCGCCACCATGAGCCGCAAGGCCCTGAAAGCCTTCATCGCCGAACAGATCGCCGATGCCAAGGCCTCCGGCGTGCTGCTCTCGGTACACCTGAAAGCCACCATGATGAAGGTCTCCGACCCGATCATGTTCGGTGTCATCGTCGAAGAGTTCTACAACGACGTGCTGGCCAAGCACGCCGCAGCCCTGGCTGAAGTAGGCTTCAACGCCAACAACGGCATCGGCGACCTGTACGCCCGCATCAAGGACCTGCCAGCCGAGAAGCAGGCCGAGATCGAAGCCGACATCCAGGCCCTGTACGCCCAGCGTCCGGCCCTGGCCATGGTCAACTCCGACAAAGGCATCACCAACCTGCACGTGCCGAGCGACGTGATCGTCGACGCCTCGATGCCGGCCATGATCCGTGACTCGGGCAAGATGTGGAACGCCGCCGGCGAACTGCAAGATGCCAAGGCAATCATCCCGGACCGCTGCTACGCCGGTATCTACCAGGCCACCATCGAAGACTGCAAGGCCAACGGTGCCTTCGACCCGACCACCATGGGCAGCGTGCCGAACGTCGGCCTGATGGCGCAGAAGGCCGAAGAATACGGCTCCCACGACAAGACCTTCCAGATCAAGGCCGACGGCGTCGTGCGCGTGGTCGACAGCAAAGGCAAGGGTGGTTCTCGAGCAGAACGTCGAAGCCGGTGACATCTTCCGCATGTGCCAGGTCAAGGACGCGCCAATCCAGGACTGGGTCAAGCTGGCCGTCAACCGTGCCCGCCTGAGCAACACGCCGGCAGTGTTCTGGCTGGACCCGGCCCGCGCCCACGACGGCGTGATGATCGAGAAGGTGCAGAAATACCTGAAAGATCACGACACCAGTGGCCTGGACATCCGCATCCTGGCTCCGGTCGACGCCATCAAGTTCTCCCTGGCCCGCATCCGCGAAGGCAAGGACACCATCTCGGTGACCGGCAACGTGCTGCGTGACTACCTGACCGACCTGTTCCCGATCATGGAACTGGGCACCAGCGCCAAGATGCTGTCGATCGTACCGCTGATGAGCGGCGGCGGCCTGTTCGAAACCGGCGCCGGCGGTTCGGCACCGAAGCACGTGCAGCAGCTGGTGGAAGAGAACTTCCTGCGTTGGGATTCGCTGGGTGAATTCCTGGCCCTGGCCGCTTCCCTGGAGCACCTGGGCAACACCTACGACAACCCGCGCGCCAAAGTACTGGCCAACACCCTGGACCAGGCCACTGGCAAGTTCCTCGACACCAACAAGTCGCCGTCGCGCAAGGTCGGTGGTATCGACAACCGTGGCAGCCACTTCTACCTGACCCTGTACTGGGCCCAGGCCCTGGCTGCGCAGAACGACGACGCTGCCCTGCAGGCACGCTTCGCGCCACTGGCCAAGACCCTGACCGAGAACGAGGAGACCATCGTCGCCGAGCTCAACGCCGTCCAGGGCAAGCCGGCCGACATCGGTGGCTACTACGCCCCGGATGCCGAGCTGACCGCCAAGGTGATGCGCCCAAGCCAGACCCTGAACAGCGCCATTGCCGCCCTGTAAGGCTCGCTTGAAGTAACAGCACAAACCCCGGCCACGCACCGGGGTTTGTGCTTTCTGGATAAACGATTTCTGGCCGCCAGCGCGGACCCTGTGGGAGCGGGTTTACCCGCGAATGCGATGGCGAATCCACTGACGCATTCGCGGGTAAACCCGCTCCCACAAGGGCTGTGCAGGCCTCTAAGGAGCTGTTCATGACCTGGCAACCCCACATCACCGTCGCCACCATCGTCGAACACGAAGGCAAGTTCCTCTTCGTCGAAGAGTTCAAAGCCAACCAGCACGTCTTCAACCAACCCGCCGGCCACCTCGAACCCAACGAGACCCTGCCCCAGGCCGCCCTGCGCGAAACCCTCGAAGAAACCGCCTGGGAAGTCGAGCTTACCGGCGTGGTCGGCATCTACCTGTACACTGCCCCAAGCAACGGCGTGACCTATCAGCGCATCTGCTTCGCCGCCCGCCCCGTGCGCCATCACGCCGACCTGGCACTGGACCGCGACATAGTCCGCGCCGTGTGGCTGACCCGCGACGAACTGCTGGCCGACCCAGCCCGCTGGCGCAGCGAACTGGTGCCACGCTGCCTCGACGACTACCTCAGAGGCCCCTTGCACAGCCTCGACCTGCTGCGCGACTGACGCGCCGTCGCAGGTTTGATAGAATCGACGTTTTTCCCCCCTTGATACACACCGGTAACCATGACCAGCCCAGCACTCAAAGACCCCGCCAAGACCCGCGTCATCGTCGGCATGTCCGGCGGCGTGGACTCTTCCGTCTCCGCCCTTCTGCTCATGGAGCAGGGCTACCAGGTGGAAGGGCTGTTCATGAAGAACTGGGAAGAAGACGACGGCACCGAATACTGCACCGCCCGTGAAGACCTGGCCGACGCCCAGGCCGTGTGCGACCGCATCGGCATCAAGCTGCACACCGCCAACTTCGCCGCCGAATACTGGGACAACGTGTTCGAGCACTTCCTCGAGGAATACAAGGCCGGCCGCACCCCCAACCCGGACATCCTCTGCAACCGCGAAATCAAGTTCAAGGCGTTCCTCGACTACGCCCTGTCGCTGGGTGCCGACCTGATCGCCACCGGCCACTACGTGCGCCGCCGCGACACCGGCGAACTCACCGAACTGCTCAAGGGCCTGGACCCGAACAAGGACCAGAGCTACTTCCTGCATGCCGTCGGCGGCAAGGAAATCGCCCGCACCCTGTTCCCGGTCGGCGAGCTGGAAAAGCCCGAAGTACGCGCCATTGCCGAAAAGCACGGCCTGGCCACCGCCAAGAAGAAGGACTCCACCGGCATCTGCTTCATCGGCGAGCGCCGCTTCAGCGACTTCCTCAAGCAATACCTGCCGGCCCAGCCGGGCAACATCGAAACCACCGACGGTGAAGTGATCGGCCGCCACCACGGCCTGATGTACCACACCATCGGCCAGCGCCAGGGCCTGGGCATTGGCGGCCTGAAGGACGCCGGCGACGAACCGTGGTACGTGCTGCACAAGGACCTGACCCGCAATGTGCTGGTGGTCGGCCAAGGCAACGAACACCCATGGTTGTTCTCACGCGCCCTGCTGGCTTCGGAAATTTTCTGGGTCAACCCGGTCGACCTCAGCAGCCCGCGCCAGCTCACCGCCAAGGTACGCTACCGCCAGAGCGACCAGCAGTGCACCCTGGAACTGACCGAAAGCGGTTACCGTGCGGTATTCGACGAGCCTCAGCGCGCCGTTACCCCGGGCCAGTCGGTGGTGTTCTACGACGGCGAAGTATGCCTGGGCGGCGGCGTGATCGAAGCCGCCGAGCCGTGGAGCCCGCGCGCATGAGCAACCTGCAGGAGCAGCTGATTGCATTGGGTGGTGTGTTCCAGGCCGCTGTACTGGTCGACCGCATCGCCCGAACCGGCCAGGCCAGTGAGGCCAACATCGGCTGCATGCTGGGCAGCCTGCTGGTGCGTGACCCCAAGGACACCCTGGAGGTGTTCGGCGGTGACGACCTGAACCTGCGCGACGGCTACCGCGCGTTGGTCGGCGCGCTGGAGCGCGACCCCAGCAGCCTGCAGCGCGAGCCGCTGCGCTACGCCCTGTCGATGCTGGGCCTGGAGCGCCAGCTGAACAAGCGTGGCGACCTGCTCGAAACCATCGGCAACCGGTTGCCGCAAATCCAGTCCCAGGCCGAGCATTTTGGCCTGGTTCACGAAAACGTCATCGCTTCCAGTGGTGCCTTGTACCAGGACACCCTGAGCACCTTGCGCCAGCGCATCCAGGTGCATGGCGACATGCGCTTCCTGCAACAGGCCAGCAACGCCTCGAAGATCCGCGCCCTGCTGCTGGCCGGCATCCGCGCCGCACGCCTGTGGCGCCAGCTGGGCGGGCACCGCTGGCAGCTGGTGTTCAGCCGGCGCAAGTTGCTCAACGAACTGTACGACATGATGCGTAGCACTAACTGAAAGGCTGTACCTGCCTCTGTGGGAGCGGGCGCGCCCGCGAAACAGGCAACTCGGTGGATGGCACCGGCTTCGCCGGTGTTCGCGGGCACGCCCGCTCCCACGGGATCGCATCAAGCACTTTTGTACGGCCGACCTTTGGTCAGCCACCCGACTCGGGCGCATTTTTCATGTATGATATGCGCCCTTCCAAAAGCCTGACTGTCCGAGAACACCCCATGCAGCTCTCTTCGCTCACTGCGGTTTCCCCTGTAGACGGCCGTTATGCCGGCAAAACCCAGGCCTTGCGCCCCATTTTCAGCGAATTCGGCCTGATCCGTTTCCGCGCCCTGGTCGAAGTGCGCTGGCTGCAGCGCCTGGCCGCCCACCCGCAGATCGGCGAAGTGCCGGCGTTCTCCGCCGAAGCCAACGCCCTGCTGGACAGCCTGGCCACCGACTTCAAGCTCGAGCACGCCGAACGCGTCAAGGAAATCGAGCGCACCACCAACCACGACGTCAAGGCGATCGAATACCTCCTCAAGGAGCAGGCGGCCAAGCTGCCTGAGCTGGCCAAGGTCAGCGAGTTCATCCACTTCGCCTGCACCAGCGAGGACATCAACAACCTGTCCCACGCCCTGATGCTGCGCGCCGGCCGTGACGAAGTGCTGCTGCCGCTGATGCGCCAGATCGCCGATGCCATCCGCGCCCTGGCCCACGCCCACGCCAATGTACCAATGCTGTCGCGCACCCATGGCCAGCCGGCTTCGCCGACCACCCTGGGTAAAGAACTGGCCAACGTCGTGTACCGCCTGGAGCGCCAGATCGCCCAGGTGGCCGCCGTGCCGCTGCTGGGCAAGATCAACGGCGCCGTGGGCAACTACAACGCCCACCTCTCGGCCTACTCGCAGATCGACTGGGAGCAGAACGCCCGCGCCTTCATCGAAGACGAGCTCGGCCTGCAGTTCAACCCGTACACCACCCAGATCGAGCCGCACGACTACATCGCCGAGCTGTTCGACGCCATCGCCCGCTTCAACACCATCCTGATCGACTTCGACCGCGATGTGTGGGGCTACATCTCGCTGGGCTACTTCAAGCAGAAGACCGTTGCCGGCGAAATCGGCTCGTCGACCATGCCGCACAAGGTCAACCCGATCGACTTCGAAAACTCCGAAGGCAACCTGGGTATCGCCAACGCGCTGTTCCAGCACCTGGCCAGCAAGCTGCCGATCTCGCGCTGGCAGCGTGACCTGACCGACTCCACCGTGCTGCGCAACCTGGGCGTGGGCTTTGCCCACAGCGTCATCGCCTACGAAGCCAGCCTGAAAGGTATCGGCAAGCTGGAAGTCAACGAAGCCCGCATCGCCGCCGACCTGGACGCCTGCTGGGAAGTGCTGGCCGAGCCGATCCAGACCGTGATGCGCCGCTTCAACATCGAGAACCCCTACGAGAAGCTCAAAGAGCTGACCCGTGGCAAGGGCATTACCCCGGAAGCGCTGCTGACCTTCATCGACGGCCTGGACATGCCAGCCGACGCCAAGGCCGAGCTCAAGCAGCTGACCCCTGCTACCTACATCGGCAACGCGGCAGCACAGGCCAAACGCATCTAAGCTGACCGTCGCGTTCAACGCCCGGCCTGGCCGGGCGTTTTTATTCCCGGAAAGAAATTACATTTTTTCAATAGGTTGAAACATGAATCCTGATACTCCACTGCAGCTGCTCGGCGGCATCTCGGCCCGCGAATTCATGCGCGACTACTGGCAGAAGAAGCCGCTGCTGGTGCGCCAGGCCTTCCCGGACTTCATCAGCCCGATCGACCCCGACGAGCTGGCCGGCCTGGCCCTGGAAGAGGAAGTAGAGTCGCGTATCGTGCTCGAGCACGGTGCGCACCCGTGGGAGCTGCGCCGCGGCCCGTTCACCGAAGACACCTTCGCCGAGCTGCCGGAAAAGGACTGGACCCTACTGGTGCAGGCTGTCGACCAGTTCGTCCCGGAAGTAGCCGAGCTGCTGGAAAACTTCCGTTTCCTGCCCAGCTGGCGCATCGATGACGTGATGATCAGCTTTGCCGCCCCCGGTGGTAGCGTCGGCCCGCACTTCGACAACTACGACGTGTTCCTGCTGCAGGGCCACGGCCAGCGCAACTGGAAGATCGGCCAGATGTGCAGCAGCGACAGTTCGCTGCTGGAGCACGGCCGACCTGCGCATCCTCGCCGACTTCGAGCAGAGCGAGGAGTGGACACTGGAGCCAGGCGACATGCTCTACCTGCCACCGCGCCTGGCCCATTACGGTGTGGCCGTGGACGACTGCCTGACCTACTCGGTCGGCTTCCGCGCACCAAGCGCCGCCGAAGTGCTGACCCACTTCACCGATTTCCTCGGCCAGTTCCTGCCCGACGAAGAACGCTACAGCGACGCCGACGCCCAGCCGGTCAGCGACCCGCACCAGATCCAGCACGACGCTCTCGACCGCCTGAAGGCGCTGCTCGACAAGCACATGGGCGACAAGGACCTGCTGCTGACCTGGTTCGGCCAGTTCATGACCGAGCCGCGCTACCCCGAGCAGATCGTCGGTGAAGAGCTGTCCGAGGAAGAGCTGATCGATGCCCTGGAACAGGGCGCCATCCTGATCCGCAACCCGAGCGCGCGCCTGGCCTGGTCGGAATTCGAAGAAGACCTGCTGCTGTTCGCCAGCGGCCGCAGTTGCCCGCTGCCGGGCAAACTGCGCGAGCTGCTGAAGCTGGTTTGTGCGGCCGACGCCCTGCACATCGACAACCTGGGCGAATGGCTGCAGGATGAAGATGGCCTTATGCTGGTACAGCAGCTGGTCAAACAAGGAAGCCTGGGATTCGCCGATGAATAAGATTCGTGTGCGTCTTGCCGACTGGCACAAGGACAACGCCGACATCCGCCGCATCCGCGAAGCGGTGTTCATTGCCGAACAGCACGTGCCGCCGGAGCTGGAGTGGGACTCGGATGACCCGACCGCCGCGCACTTCCTGGCCCTGGAAGGCGACTATCCGATCGGCACCGCCCGCCTGCTGCCTGACGGCACCATTGGCCGGGTCTCGGTACTGAAGGACTGGCGCGGGCTGAAGGTGGGTGACGCGTTGATGAACGCGGTGATTGTCGAAGCCCAGAACCGCGACCTGAAGCAACAGATGCTCAGTGCCCAGGTGCATGCCACGCCGTTCTACGAGCGGTTGGGCTTTCGCGTAGTCAGCGAAGAGTTCCTCGAAGCCGGCATCCCGCACGTGGACATGGTGCGCGACTCGCGCGCCTGATACCTGTACCGGCCTCTTCGCGGGCTTGCCCGCTCCCACAGGACCCCACAGATATTGAATACTGTGCAGTACCTGTGGGAGCGGGCAAGCCCGCGAAGAGGCAGGCACAGCAAAACACATCTGCTCTGAAAAAACCTGTACATCCATCCAGATAAAACTTGCCTCCGCGCCCTCGCTTGCGCATCCTATCGCCCATCACCCCCGATGAAGCGTCCCCGGCCATGCGCCTGTTCCTCTGCGAAAAACCCTCCCAGGCAAAAGACATCGCCAAAGTGCTCGGCGCCAACCGCAAGGGCGATGGCTGTTGGCAAGGCACTGACGTCTGCGTCACCTGGTGCATCGGCCACCTGCTGGAAACTGCTCCGCCCGACAGCTACGACGAACGCTACAAGCGCTGGAACCTGGCCGACCTGCCGATCATTCCGGACAAATGGAAGATGCTGGTCAAGCCCAAGACTGCCAGCCAGTTCAAGGCGGTCAAGCGCCTGCTCGGCGAAGCGCGCGAACTGGTGATCGCCACCGACGCCGACCGCGAGGGCGAAATGATCGCTCGCGAACTGGTCGAGCATTGCCGCTACCGCGGCCCGGTGCAGCGCCTGTGGCTGTCGGCACTGGACGACGCCTCCATTCGCAAGGCCCTGGCGCGACTGCTGCCGGGCCATGAAACCTTCAACCTGTACCACTCGGCGCTGGGCCGATCGCGCGCCGACTGGCTGATTGGCATGAACATGAGCCGGCTGTTCACCCTGCTGGGCCGCCAGTCGGGCTATCAGGGCGTGTTGCCGGTGGGCCGGGTGCAAACGCCAACCTTGCGCCTGGTGGTCGACCGCGACCGCAGCATCGCCGACTTCGTGCCGGTTCCGTTCTGGGCCATCGAAGTGCAGCTGGAGCACTCAGGCCAGGGCTTCAATTAGCCCAGTGGCGCGCTCCCGAGGACGCCTGCGACGACCAAGGCCGCTGCCTGAATCAGGCCCTGGCGCAACAGGCCGCCAGCGACATCAACCAGGCCGGCACTGCCAGGGCCGTGAAGGTGACCACCGAGCGCGTGCGTGAAGCGGCACCCCTGCCCTTCGACCTTGGCACCCTGCAGGAGCTGTGCTCGAAAAAGTTCGGCCTCGGCGCCCAGGAAACCCTCGACATAGCCCAGGCCCTGTACGAAACCCACAAGCTGATCACCTACCCGCGCAGTGACTGTGGCTACCTGCCGCAAAGCCAGCACGGCGAAGCACCGGCCATCCTTGCTGCACTGCAACGGGCTGATGCCAGCCTGGCGCCGCTGCAACCCTACCTGGAGCCGCAGCGCCGTTCACGGGCGTGGAACGACGCCAAGGTCAGCGCCCACCACGGCATTATCCCCACCGCTGCCGCCAGCGACCCGTCGCGCCTGCCGGCCAAGCACAAGGCGGTGTACACCCTGGTCCGCGCCCGCTACCTGGCGCAATTCCTGCCCAACCACGAGTTCGACCGCACCCAGGCCGACTTCGACTGTGCCGGGCATGCCCTGCGCGCGGTGGGCAAGCAGATCGTCGAACCGGGGTGGCGCCGTGCGCTGCCCGAAGCGCTGACCCCGGCCAAGGGCCGCGAGGCACCACCGGCTCAGGTATTGCCAGCGCTGCGCGAAGGCCAGGACTGCACAGTGCAGGGTCTACAACTGAAGGACCTGTGGACCCAGCCGCCCAAGCCGTTTACCGAAGGCGACCTGATCAAGGCAATGAAGAACGTCGCCAAGCTGGTAGACGACCCACGGCTGAAGCAGAAGCTCAAGGAAACCACCGGTATCGGCACCGAAGCCACCCGCGCCAGCATCATCCAGGGCCTGCTTGACCGTGGTTACCTGGTGAAGAACGGCAAGGCCCTATCCGCCACCCCTGCGGCCTTCAGCCTGATCGACGCCGTGCCACGCGCCATTGCCGACCCGGGCACCACGGCAATCTGGGAGCAGGCGCTGGACATGGTGCAGAGTGGCGAGATGACGCTGGAGGAGTTCGTCGCCCGGCAGTCGGCATGGATGGGCAAACTGGTCGAACGCTGCAGCGGCATGCGCATGACCATCAGCGGGGCGGCGGCCGGGGCTGCGCCGCCGTGGAAGAAGAAGCGGCGGAGTGGCGGGAAGAGCAAGACAGCTGGAGCCAAAACTGCCAGCAAGCCGCGACAGCCCCGGAAAAAAGCGGCAACCTGAAGCTTTTGCACTGTCATTTCTGGCCCTATCGCCGGCAAGCCAGCTCCCACAGGTACTGCACAGTATTCAAGACCTGTGGCGATCTTGTGGGAGCTGGCTTGCCGGCGATAGGGCCAGATCAGGCATTACCTAACACTCAGGCAAACCACAAGTCCTGCCCGATACATTGGCACCATGAAATTTAACTGCTAAGTTTTCATGAAAATAAACACAAAAAATTTCATGAGACCCCTGCATGTTCAAACAATCCGCCCAGCACGTCGCCAGCTACTACGCCCAGACCTACCCCGCCAGCATTCCCCTGCACCCCACCCTGCAAGGCAGCCACGACACCGATGTACTGATCATTGGCGCCGGTTTCAGCGGCCTGCACACCGCCCTGCGCCTGACCCAGGCCGGCAAGCGTGTAACGCTGCTGGAAGCCAGCCGCGTGGCCTGGGCCGCGTCCGGCCGCAACGGTGGCCAGGCACTGCTCGGCTGGTCGTGCGACATGCCGCCGCTGGAGAAGGCCTTGGGCGTCGAACGCACTCGACGCCTGTGGGCGAGCATGTGCTGGGCAGCCGAGGAAATGCGCGAACTGCCCGGGCGCCATGGCTTCGACATCGACTACCGATCGGGCAGCCTGTGGGCTGCCGTGCTGCCGCGCAGGGTTAAGCTGCTGGAGGAGGCCCTGCACGAGGCCGAACACAAATGGGGCTACGACGCCCTGCGCCTGATCGGCCGCGACGAGCTGCCGCAATGGATCGACAGCCCGCGCTACCAGGCCGCGCTATACGACGCCAAAGGCGCCCACCTCAATCCGCTCAAACTGGCCCAGGGTCTGGCCAGTACCATCGAGGCAGCTGGCGGGCGCATCTTCGAACAAAGCCAGGTGCTCGACTATCAACAGACCGGTAGCGGCTACATCGCCCGCACCGTGCGTGGCGAAGTGCGCAGCGACGTGCTGGTACTGGCCTGCAACGCCTACATCGACCGCCTCGACCGCAGCCTGTCACGCCGCCTGCTGCCCGTCGGGTCCTACCAGGTGGCCACGGCGCCACTGGACGCGGACTTCGCCCGTTCGCTGCTGCCACGCAACAGTTGCGTGATCGACAACCAGTTCGTGCCCGACTACTTCCGCCTCACCCCTGACCACCGCCTGCTGTTCGGCGGCGGCTGCACCTACCTGGGCGGTATTCCCAAGGACGTCGCCAGCGCTACCCGCCCCTACCTGGAGCGGGTGTTCCCGCAACTGGCCGGCGTAGCCATCGACTACGCCTGGGGCGGCCATATCGATTGCAGCATCCAGCGCACCCCGGATGTCGGCCGCGAGGGCCAGCGCTACTGGCTGCAGGGCTTCTCCGGCCACGGTGTACTGCCGACCTTGGCGGCGGCGCGGGCCGTGAGCGATGCCATTCTGGGTGACAACGACTTGCTGACACTGTACCAAGGCATCGACAACGGCCGCTTCCCCGGCGGCGACCTGCTGGCGGCGCCGCTGGAGGCTGCGGCCAAGGCCTGGTACCGGATGCGCGACCGCGTCTGAGACGCCCGGCTCTGGTTCCCATAACCTGTTCTGGCCCTATCGCCGGCAAGCCAGCTCCCACAGGATCACCACAGGTTGCAAATACTGCGCAGTACCTGTGGGAGCTGGCTTGCCGGCGATGAGGCCGGTACTGCCAATACAAATTCCAGCGCCAGGATAAATTCCTCCTATCCTCAATAGCTCCCTTCGCTTCCTGCACACAGGAGACCGACCATGAGCTATGTAACCACGAAGGATGGTGTACAGATCTTCTACAAGGACTGGGGCCCGCGCGACGCGCCGGTCATCCACTTCCACCACGGCTGGCCGCTCAGTGCCGACGACTGGGACGCGCAAATGCTGTTCTTCCTCGCCCACGGTTACCGCGTGGTCGCCCACGACCGCCGCGGCCATGGACGCTCCAGCCAGGTATGGGACGGCCACGACATGGACCACTATGCCGACGACGTGGCAGCAGTTGTCGCTCACCTGGGCATCCAGGGCGCCGTGCATGTCGGCCATTCGACCGGCGGTGGCGAAGTGGTGCGCTACATGGCCCGGCACCCTGAAGACAAGGTGGCCAAGGCCGTGCTTATCGCCGCCGTACCGCCATTGATGGTGCAAACCCCCACTAATCCCGGTGGCCTGCCCAAATCCGTTTTCGACGGTTTCCAGGCCCAGGTCGCCAGCAACCGTGCGCAGTTCTATCGCGATGTACCGGCCGGGCCGTTCTACGGCTACAACCGCCCTGGTGCAGAAGCGAGTGAGGGCATCATTGGCAACTGGTGGCGCCAGGGCATGATCGGCAGCGCCAAGGCCCATTACGATGGCATCGTGGCGTTTTCGCAGACCGACTTCACTGAAGACCTGAAAGGCATCAAACAGCCGGTACTGGTGATGCATGGCGACGACGACCAGATCGTGCCGTATGAAAACTCCGGGGTGCTATCGGCCAAGCTGCTGCCCAATGGCACGCTGAAAACCTACAAGGGCTACCCGCATGGCATGCCGACCACCCATGCCGATGTGATCAATGCGGATTTGCTGGCGTTTATCCGTAGCTGATGTGATTGCCTGTACCGGCCTCTTCGCGGGTGAACCCGCTCCCACAAGGACCGCACGTGTATTCAGACGTGCATATAACCTGTGGGAGCGGGCGAGCCCGCGAAAGGGCCGGCACTGGCAACACACCTCCCCCAGGATTACCATGTCACCCTTCTAGCGCGGCCCATTTGCCGCCCCTTGCCCCCTGCCTGCCAAAACCCCATGCCCTTCGAACTCACCGTAGAACCCCTAACCCTGCTGATCCTGGCTCTGGTCGCCTTCGTCGCCGGTTTCATCGATGCCATCGCCGGCGGTGGCGGCCTGCTCACCACCCCGGCGTTGCTCACTGCCGGCATGCCACCGCACCTGGTACTGGGCACCAACAAGCTCAGTTCCACCTTCGGCTCGGCCACCGCCGGCTTTACCTACTACAGGCGCAAACTGTTCCACCCGGCACAATGGCGCCCTGCGTTGTTCGCCACCTTGACCGGGGCGTTGCTCGGCGCGGTCATCGCCCACTACATGCCGGCCGAATGGCTGAACAAGATGCTGCCGGTGATCGTTTTCGCCTGTGGCGTGTACCTGCTGTTCGGCGGCACGCCCAAGGCGCCGCTGGACGCCGATGCGCCGATCAGGAAGAAATGGCAGGTACCGCAAGGCTTCACCCTGGGCTTCTATGACGGCGTGGCCGGCCCGGGTACCGGTGCGTTCTGGACAGTCAGCACCCTGCTGCTGTACCCCATCGACCTGGTCCGTGCCAGCGGCGTGGCACGCAGCATGAACTTCGTCAGCAACATCGCAGCGCTGACGGTATTCATCATTTCCGGGCAGGTGGACTACATCGTCGGCCTGTGCATGGGCCTGTCGGTGATGGTCGGCGCCTTCTTCGGCGCACGCACGGCGATCAGTGGCGGCAGCAAGTTCATCCGCCCGGTGTTCATCACCGTGGTGCTGGCATTGACCGTGCGCCTAGCGTGGCAGCACTGGTTCGGGCAAGCCTGAGCGCCTGGCTACATAAAGGTCGATCAGATACCGGGCAATCGACCGCCCGGCCGGCAGCGGCGGCAGGTCGTGGACGCTGAACCACTTGGCGTCCTCGATCTCGTCCGGCTGCATGACGATCTCGCCACCAGCATATTCGGCGTGAAAGCCCAGCATCATCGAATGCGGGAACGGCCAGCACTGGCTGCCGATGTACTGGATGTTCTGCACCTCCACCGCCACCTCTTCACGCACTTCGCGCACCAGGCAGTCCTCGGCCGACTCGCCCGGTTCGGCGAAGCCCGCCAAAGTGCTGTACACCCCGGAAACGAAACGTGGCGAACGCGCCAGCAGGATTTCGTCGCCACGGGTTACCAGCACGATCATGCTTGGCGAGATGCGCGGGTAGCTGCGCAGGTCGCAGGGCTGGCAGTACATCGCCCGTTCCCAGCGGATTTGCGTCATCGCCTGGCCGCAGCTGCCGCAAAAGCGGTGCTCGCGGGCCCAGGTGCCGATCTGCGCGGCATAGCCCAGCACTTTGTAGGTGTCGAAATCCCCTTCGAGCATGAACGCACGCAGGCCGCGCCAGGCGCAGCCGGGCACGTCGGTGGCGCTGCGCAGCTCCAGCAGGAACACCGGCTGGCCGTCGAAGTGGCCGATGCCGTGCTCGCACAACACATCGAGGTCCTGGCGCTTGAGCCAGTCACGGGGGAACAGCGCGCCGTTGTCGTCCACCAGGAACCCTTCCGGGCTGCGGGCCACGGCCAGCCCCCCGGTGATCTGCGGGTCGAGTACTGCGGTAGTCCAGCGTGCTGACATGTCGGGGGTTCCTTTACTGCGCGTCCCCCGCCCTGATCAGTCGGCGAACGTCGGTTTCTGTTTGCTCATGTGCGCCGCCACGGCCACGCGCAGGTCTTCGGACTGCAGCATCGCAGCGTTCCAGGTGGCGATGTACTCCAGACCATCGTCGATGCGATGGTCACGCATGTAGCTGAGCATTTCCTTGGTGCCGGCCACGGCAATCGGCGATTTTGCGGCAATCTCGCCGGCAATGGCAAAGACCCCGTCCATCAGCGCGGCCTGATCATCATAGACCCGGTTGACCAGGCCGATGCGCAGCGCCTCTTCGGCCTCGACATTGCGCCCGGTGAAAGCCAGCTCACGCATCATGCCGTCACCGATGATACGAGGCAAACGTTGCAGTGTGCCGACATCGGCGGCCATGCCCATGTCGATTTCCTTGATGGAGAACTGCGCGTCGCTGCTGCAGTAGCGCATGTCGCAGGCCGAGATCAGGTCGATGGCGCCGCCAATGCAGTAACCCTGTACCGCGGCCAGTACCGGTTTGCGGCATTTGTCCACGGCATTGAACGACGCCTGCAGGCGCAGGATGGTGCTGCGCAGGAAGCGCGCATTGCGGCCCACGTCCTTGCCCATCTGCCCGGCCAGCGAGGCCAGCATCATCAGGTCGATACCGGCGGAAAAATGCTTGCCGGCACCGCTGATCACCACCGCCCGTACCGCGTCGGTTTCGTCGACCCACCGGAAGATGTCGATGATCTCTTCCCAGAAGGCCGCGTTCATCGCATTGACCTTTTCCGGGCGGTTGATCTGAACGTGGGCGATATGATCGGTCAGTTCGACCTTGAATGCGCTGTAATCGGTCACGGGCGGCACTCCTGTGGGTGAAGGGTTCATGACACGGATGGTAACCCACCCCGATGACCGCGCTTGTGCCAAAAACGGGACTGTACGCCTTGCCTAACACGCGCTGATCCGGCACCGTGCGCCATCGCCGAATCATAAGGATACAAATTCATGCCACGCTCCCTGACCGGCGCCCTCGCCCACAGCTTTCTGGGCCAGTCGCCGCTTTGGTACAAGGCAGTCATATGCCTGTTCCTGGTGCTCAACCCGTTGCTGCTACTGATTGTCGGCCCGGTCGCGGCCGGCTGGGCACTGGTGCTCGAATTCATCTTCACCCTGGGTATGGCCCTGAAATGCTACCCGCTGATGCCCGGCGGCCTGCTGCTGGTCGAGGCGCTGCTGTTGCAGATGACCACCCCGCAAGCCCTGTACGAAGAGCTGCAGCACAACTTTCCGGTGATCCTGCTGCTGATGTTCATGGTGGCGGGCATCTACTTCATGAAGGAACTGCTGCTGTTCCTGTTCTCGCGCATCCTGCTGGGGGTGCGCTCGAAGGCGACCCTGGCGTTGCTGTTCTGTGTGCTGTCGGCGTTCCTCTCGGCGTTTCTCGATGCGCTGACCGTAACCGCCGTGATCATCAGCGCCGCAGTTGGGTTTTATGCGGTGTATCACCGCGTCGCCTCCGGGGCCAACCCGCGCGAAGACAGTGCGCTGGACAGCGACCAGCAGGTCGCACAATTGCACCGTGAACACCTCGACCAGTTCCGCGCGTTCCTGCGCAGCCTGCTGATGCATGGTGCGGTGGGTACTGCCCTGGGTGGCGTGTGCACGCTGGTGGGCGAGCCGCAGAACCTGCTGATCGGCCATGAGATGGGCTGGCACTTTGCCGATTTCTTCCTGAAGGTGGCGCCGGTGTCGCTGCCGGTGCTGGGCGCCGGCCTGCTGACCTGCGTGCTGCTGGAGAAGCTGCGCCTGTTCGGCTATGGCACGCTGATGCCCGAGCCAGTGCGCCAGGTGCTTGCCGCCTATGCCGCCGAGGACGATGCCGCACGCACCACTGCCCAACGCATCGCGTTGTGGGTGCAAGGGTGCGCCGCACTGATCCTGATCGTCTGCCTGGGGCTGCACGTTGCCGAGGTCGGTCTGATCGGCCTGATGGTGATCGTGCTGATCACGGCATTTACCGGCATCACTGACGAACACCGCCTGGGCCGTGCCTTCCAGGACGCCATGCCGTTCACCGCGTTGCTGGTGGTGTTCTTCGCCGTGGTGGCGGTGATTCATCAGCAGCAGCTGTTCAGCCCGCTGATTGCCTGGGTGCTGACGCTACCGGCCGAGCAGCAGCCAGGCATGCTGTACCTGGCCAACGGCCTACTGTCGGCAATCAGCGACAACGTATTCGTTGCCACCATCTACATCACCGAGGTGAAGCAGGCGTTCCTCAATGGCGGCATGAGCCGTGAGCATTTCGAGACGCTGGCGGTGGCGATCAACACCGGCACCAACCTGCCCAGCGTGGCGACGCCGAATGGGCAGGCGGCCTTCCTGTTCCTGCTGACTTCGGCGATTGCGCCGCTGATCCGGCTGTCGTACGGGCGGATGGTGTGGATGGCCTTGCCCTATACCGTAGTGATGGGTGGGCTGGGGTGGTGGGCGGTGACCTACTGGCTGTGAGGTAGCAAGTACCGGCCTCTTCGCAGCACAAGGCTGCTCCTACAGGCACTGCACCGCTTTCTGGAGCCGTGGTGATGCTGTGGGAGCGGGCATGCCCGCGAAAGGGCCGGCACAGGTTTGCGCTGTCGATTCTGCTGCCTGCCATTCGACTATCCCATGCCCGCAGCCACCCCGGCTGCCAACAGGAGAGTCCCCATGCGCAAACTCATCGTAGCCGCCTTCATCAGCCTCGACGGTGTCATGCAGGCCCCCGGCGGCCCGCAGGAAGACACCAGCGGCGGCTTCACCTATGGCGGCTGGATCGTGCCCTATGCCGAGGAAGTCTTCGGCCAGGCCATGCAGGCCCTGTTCAGCCAGCCCTTCGAGTTGGTGCTGGGTCGGCGCACCTACGACATCTTCGCCGGCTACTGGCCAAAGGTAAAAGACAGCTCGGAAGACTTCTCCATCGCCAACCTGTTCAACAGCGTGCCCAAGCACGTGGCCACCCACAACCCCTCAACCCTCGACTGGCACAACAGCCATGCCCTGGGCACGGACATCGCCGCAGCGGTTCGCACGCTGAAACAGCAGGACGGCGCCAACCTGCTGACCCAGGGCAGCAGCGAACTGGTGCAGCAACTGCTGGCGGCAGGCCTGGTCGATGAACTGCAACTGCTGATCCACCCGCTGCTGCTCGGCCACGGCAAACGCCTGTTCGGCGACGATGCGGCAGCGGCGGCCTTCACCCTGCAGCACTTGCAGGTTTCGCCAAAGGGCGTGGTCGTCGCCCGGTACGTGCGCGTCGGCGAAGTGCAGACCGGTTCGTTCTGAAAGGTGCAATCCCGTACAACTTTTGCCTCTCGCCCGCATCGAAACACAGGTAAGCCCCGTCCCTATCAAGGAGGTTGACCATGGCGCTACGCACCACGTTGCTGCTTTCCTGCATGACCCTGGCCCTGCTCGGCTGCGCCGGCAACGATCACTCGGCACCACCGCGTACCCAGCAGGTCGACCTGCAACGTTACCAGGGCACCTGGTACGAACTCGCGCGGCTACCGATGTTCTTCCAGCGCAACTGCGTGCAGTCCGAGGCGCACTATGGCCTGCGAGAGGACGGGCGCATTGATGTGACCAACCGCTGCCAGGAAAAAGACGGCCAGTGGAACCAGGCCAAGGGCGTCGCCGAAGCCCAGCAACCGGGCAGCACCGACAAGCTCTGGGTGCGCTTCGACAACTGGTTCAGCCGCATCGCGCCCGGCCTGACCAAGGGCGAGTACTGGGTGCTGTACCACGACAAGGACTACCGCGTGGCCTTGGTCGGCCACCCCAACCGCGAGTACCTGTGGCTGCTTTCGCGCACGCCAGCGGTCACGGACGAGCAGCGCGAACAGCTGCTGACCATTGCTCGCGAACAAGGCTACGACACCAGCAACCTGATCTGGCGGCAGGCCGAGTAGCGGGCCATCGACGGCATGCAGCAATCAGGCTAAGGTGTGCGCCCTTTTTAGTCTCGAAGGAACGAGCCCGTGACTACCCAGCCGCTGCTAGCACCGCGCATCCGGTTTCTCGCCCTGTGCGTGTTCCATCACCAGGGCAAGATTCTGGTCAACGTATTCGACGACCCTGCCAGCGGCCAGACCCTGTGCCGCCCGCTGGGAGGCGGTATCGAGTTCGGTGAGCTGGGCCGCGATGCCATCGCCCGGGAGATCGACGAAGAACTGGGCCAGGCGATCAGCGATGTGCGCCTGCTCGGTACCTTGGAGAGCCTGTTCACCTATGCCGGGAAGGCGGGGCATGAGATTGTGCAGGTGTACGACGCGCGCTTCACCGATGCCAGCCTGTACCAGCAAGATTGGCTGGACGGCCACGAATCGAACGGCAGCCCGTTCCGCGCCCGCTGGTGCGACAGCGCCGATTTCGGGCGCATCGGCCCGCTGGTACCACAAGGGCTGCACGCATTGCTGCGCGACCTGTCGCTGCTGGGCTGAAACAAGGAGCCAAACCATGGATTTGCTGTTCCTGGGCACCTCCGCCGGCGTGCCGACCAAGGCGCGCAACGTCAGCGCCACCGCTGTGATCGAAGCCAGTGGCAGCCACTGGTACCTGGTCGACTGCGGCGAAGGCACCCAGCACCGGCTGCTGCACACGCCGCTGTCGATCCGCGACCTGCGCGCCATTTTCATCACCCACGTGCACGGCGACCATTGCTTCGGTCTGCCGGGCCTGCTGGCCAGCGCCGGCATGAGCGGGCGCACCCAGCCGCTGGACCTTGTCCTGCCCGCCGCCTTGCACGACTGGGTGCGCCAGGGACTGGCGGCCACCGATACCTTCCTGCCGTTCGAACTGCGCCTGCTGGCCGTTGAAGACCTGGTGGAGTGGCACAGTGACGCCGTGCAAGTGACCTGCGTGCAGCTGTCGCACCGGGTGCCGAGCGTCGGCTTCGTGTTCACCGAACTCAACCCCGAACCACGCCTGGACATTCCGCGCCTGGAAGCCGACGGCATCCCCCGCGGTCCGCTGTGGGGCGACCTGGCCAAGGGCGTGACGGTTCAGCATGACGGCCGGCTGCTGCACGGCAGTGACTACTTGCGCCCTTCGCGCCCGCCACGGCGGGTGATCGTGTGCGGCGACAACGACAACCCCGAGCTATTGGCCGACGCAGCCAAGGGCGCCGACGTGCTAGTGCATGAAGCCACGTTCACCCAGGCGGTGGTCGAGCGCACGGGGGTCACCTTCGGCCACAGCACCGCGGCTGCGGTGGCGCGCTTTGCCGAAACGGCGGGCGTGCGCAACCTGGTGCTGACGCACTTCAGCGCCCGCTACCAGCACGACCCACGGCGCAGCCCGAGCATCGACAACATTCGCGATGAAGCCCTCGCCCACTACAACGGGCGGCTGACGCTGGCGCAAGACCTGCAGCGTTATCACATCGGGCGCGATGGCTGGCTCGAACCGGCCGGATAATTTAGCATGGCCGGTTTTTTCCAAAAGGACTTGGCCATGCAACGCATCGTGATTCTGGGCAACGCCGGCAGTGGCAAATCAACCCTGGCCCGGCATATTGGCGCACGTTTGGGCGTATCGGTGGTGCACCTCGATATGCTGTTCTGGGAGGCCGGTTGGGTCGAACCGGATGCCGAGACCTTCCGCACCCGCGTGCGCGATGCGGTAGCTGGGGAGGCTTGGGTATGCGAGGGCAATTATGCCCGCCGCACGTTCGACCTGCGCCTGCCGCGGGCCGACCTGGTCATCTGGCTGGATACGCCGAGACTGACCTGCCTCAAGCGGGTGATCCTGCGCAGTGTGCTGAACAAGCCCCGGCCGGACCTGCCGGCGGGATGTACCGAGCGGCTGGACCGGGAGTTTCTGACTTTCCTGAAGTTCGTATGGACGTTCGATCGGGGATATCGGCCTGGGATCGAGGCAAGCCGAGAGGCCACAGCGCCGCAGGTGCCGGTGGTGCATTTGCGGGGTGAGCGGCAGATTGCGGCGTTTCTGGCAGATCTTACCCAACCCGCCCCGGCAGCGCGGCCCCTGTAGGAGCGGCCTTGTGTCGCGAAAGGGCCGCAAAGCGGCCCCGGCGATGCCTGCGTTTGCTTCAAGATCCTGGGGCTGCTGCGCAGCCCGATCGCGACACAAGGCCGCTCCTACAAAAAGCGCGTACTGACCGCGCTAGGCCGCCAACCGCCCACTGGCAATCGCCTCCGATGCCGCCAGCATCGCGCGCAGCAACACCGCGCAGCCCGCCGCCAGGTCTTCGGGCGTGGCGTTCTCGATCTCGTTATGGCTGATGCCGTTCTCGCACGGCACGAAAATCATCCCCGCCGGCCCCAGCTCGGCCAGGAAGATCGCGTCGTGCCCCGCCCCGCTGACGATGTCCATGTGCGGCAGGCCCAGCGCCTGCGCCGATTCGCGCACGGCAGCGACACACCCTTTGTCGAAGTACAGCGCCGGGAAATCGGCCGTGGGTACCAGTTCGTGGCTCAGGCCATGCCTGGCACAGGTCGCTTCGATCACCGCGCGCACATCGGCAATCATGGCATTCAGTTGCTCACCCTCCAGATGACGGAAGTCCAGGGTCATGCGCACTTCGCCCGGGATCACGTTGCGCGAGCCCGGGTAGGCCTGCAGGCAACCCACCGTGCCACAGGCATGGGGCTGGTGGCCGAGGGCGGTGCGGTTGACTGCCTCCACCACCGCCGCCGCGCCGACCAGGGCGTCCTTGCGCAGGTGCATGGGCGTAGGGCCGGCATGGGCCTCGACACCGCGCAGGGTCAGGTCGAACCACTTCTGGCCCAGCGCGCCCAGCACCACGCCGATGGTCTTGCCCTGGTCTTCGAGAATCGGGCCCTGCTCGATATGCGCTTCGAAATACGCTCCCACCGGGTGGCCCGATACAGCGCGCGAGCCCGCGTAGCCGATGGCGTTCAGTGCCTCGCCAACGCTGACACCCTGGGCGTCGCGCTTGGCCAGGGTTTCTTCCAGGGTGAACTTGCTGGCAAACACCCCGGATCCCATCATGCACGGCGCAAAGCGCGAACCTTCCTCGTTGGTCCACACCACCACTTCCAGCGGCGCTTCGGTTTCCACACCCAGGTCGTTGAGGGTGCGAAGCACCTCCAGCCCGGCCATCACGCCGAAGCAGCCATCGAACTTGCCACCGGTGGGCTGGGTGTCGATATGGCTGCCGGTCATGACCGGGGGCAGCTTGGGGTTACGCCCCGGGCGACGGGCGAAGATATTGCCGACGGCGTCGATACTGACCGTGCAACCGGCGGCCTCGCACCACTGCACGAACAGGTCGCGGGCCTGGCGGTCAAGGTCGGTCAGGGCCAGGCGGCACACGCCGCCCTTGGCGGTGGCACCGAGGCGGGCCAGGTCCATCAGGGACTGCCACAGGCGGGTGCTGTCGATGTGGGGGGCGGTGGTCTTCAGGATCTCTTTGACGGGGGTCACGGGTTTCTCCTTCAGGCATTTCTGTTGTCTGTTCTGGCCCGCTCCCACAGGTCTAGGTGGGAGCTGGCGAGCCCGCGAAGGGGCCAGCGCGGTCTCACGGCGAGGGCTTGGCCACCCGCGCCGGGCTGCGCGCGACCACGCCGGCGAAGAGGTAATACAGCGCCCCACCCAGCAGCGAACCGGTGAACCAGCCGTAGTCGTAGAACCAGCTGAAACTGCTGTTGCCAATGGCCATCACGGTCAGCGCCACCGGCAGCGCAAAGGCGGCAAAGCCGACCCAGTTCCACGCCGGGTACACGTCGTCACGGTACAGCCCGGCCAGGTCCAGCTGCTGCCGGCGGATCAGGAAGTAGTCCACCACCATGATCCCGGCAATCGGCCCCAGCAGGCTGGAATAGCCCAGCAGCCAGTTGGAGTACACGCTCTCCAGGCTCAGGTCGGAAGCGATCCAGCCCAGCTTCTTCAGCAACTCATGGCCCATCAGCGCCAGGCCGATGAAGCCGGTCAGCCATACCGCACGGCTGCGCCCGATCAGGCGTGGGGCAATGTTCTGGAAGTCGTTGGTCGGCGACACGATGTTCGCCGCGGTGTTGGTCGACAGCGTGGCAATCACGATCAGCGCCATGGCCAGGGCCACCCAGAACGGGCTGTGGATCTTGCCGATCAGGCTGACCGGGTCGGACACGGTCTCGCCTACCAGCGACGCTGAGGCGGCAGTCAGCACCACGCCCAGCGCGGCGAACAGGAACATGGTCAGCGGCAAGCCGAAGATCTGCCCGAGGATCTGGTCCTTCTGGCTGCGGGCGTAGCGGCTGAAGTCGGGGATGTTCAGCGATAGCGTGGCCCAGAAACCGACCATGGCGGTAAGCCCGGCGCAGAAGTAGCCGAGCATGTTCGCCCCTTCCGGGCGCTTGGGCGGCTGGGCCAGCAGTTCGCTCATCGACATGTGCGGCAAGGCCCACAACAGCAGGCCGACGCCGACCGCCACCAGCAGCGGTGCCGAAAGCGTTTCGAGCCACTTGATCGACTCGGCGCCGCGCAGTACCACCCACAGGTTCAGGCACCAGAAGATCATGAAGCCGATCACCTCGCCGGTGCCGCCCAGGGCCTTCCAGCCATCGAATACCGAGCCGAGGAACAGGTGGATGGCCAGGCCGCCGAACATGGTCTGGATGCCGAACCAGCCACAGGCAACCACCGCGCGGATCAGGCATGGCACGTTGGAGCCGAGGATGCCGAACGACGAACGCAGCAGCACCGGGAACGGGATGCCGTACTTGGTGCCTGGGAAGGCGTTGAGGGTGAGCGGGATCAGTACGATCAGGTTGGCCAGCAGAATCGCCAGCAAGGCCTCGCCCACGCTGAGGCCGAAGTAGGCGGTGAGCACGCCGCCAAGGGTATAGGTGGGCACGCAGATGGACATGCCCACCCACAGGGCGGTGATGTGCCATTTTTGTTCCAGGTGCGCTGGTGCACCTTGGTCGGGGCGATGTCGTGGTTGTAGCGCGGGCTGTCGAGGACATCGCTGCCCTCGGACAACTCGAACAGGCCACCCTGCTCGACCACTTCCGATCTGCTCTGCTGCATGAGGCTTGCTCCAGGTTTTCTTGTAGTTGTTGTTTGCCCGTCGAGTGGATGCGATGGCCGGAGTACACACGCTTTATGTGCTTGAAAATCTCGACCAGATTTTCATCTTGTCAAGTCAGTCAACGTCTCCAAAAGCCCCGCAATGGGCCGCACAAGCTAAATAATTTCTTCAATTTCAATTGGTTAAAACCATCAAAATTTATGTGGAAATTTTCTTGCTGAATTCAGAATCAGCATCTAGCCTGCAATCTTGTCAGGACTGACAGGATTAACCGCCCTGCCCTCCTGCACCAAGACAATTCCAAGAACCGGCCCAGACCGGTCAGCCTGCGAGGAAAACGGCATGTCCCTGTTGATCCGTGGCGCCACCGTGGTCACCCACGAAGAGAGTTACCCCGCCGATGTCCTGTGTGCCGATGGCCTGATCCGTGCCATCGGGCAAAACCTAGAACCACCCAGCGCCTGCGAGATCCTCGACGGCAGCGGCCAGTACCTGATGCCCGGCGGCATCGACCCGCATACCCACATGCAGCTGCCGTTCATGGGCACCGTGGCCAGCGAGGACTTCTTCAGCGGTACTGCCGCGGGCCTGGCCGGTGGCACCACCTCGATCATCGACTTCGTCATCCCCAACCCGCAGCAGTCGTTGCTGGAGGCGTTCCACACCTGGCGCGGCTGGGCACAAAAAAGCGCCAGCGACTACGGCTTTCACGTCGCCATCACCTGGTGGAGCGAACAGGTAGCCGAAGAGATGGGCGAACTGGTGGCCAGGCATGGGGTGAACAGCTTCAAACACTTCATGGCCTACAAGAATGCGATCATGGCCGCCGACGACACCCTGGTGGCCAGCTTCGAGCGCTGCCTGCAACTGGGTGCGGTGCCCACCGTGCACGCCGAGAACGGCGAGCTGGTGTACCACCTGCAGAAAAAACTGCTGGCCCAGGGCCTGACCGGGCCGGAAGCCCACCCGCTGTCACGCCCCTCCCAGGTCGAGGGCGAGGCGGCCAGCCGCGCCATCCGCATTGCCGAGACGCTGGGCACGCCGCTGTACCTGGTGCATGTTTCCAGCCGCGAAGCGCTGGACGAAATCGCCTATGCCCGCGGCAAGGGCCAGCCGGTGTACGGTGAAGTCCTGCCCGGCCATCTGCTGCTGGATGACAGCGTCTACCGTGACCCGGACTGGGCCACCGCCGCAGGCTACGTGATGAGCCCACCGTTCCGCCCGCGTGAACACCAGGAGGCGCTGTGGCGCGGGCTGCAGTCGGGCAACCTGCACACCACCGCCACCGACCATTGCTGCTTTTGCGCCGAGCAGAAAGCCATGGGTCGCGACGACTTCAGCCGTATCCCCAACGGCACTGCCGGCATCGAGGACCGCATGGCAGTGCTGTGGGATGCCGGGGTGAACAGTGGGCGCCTGTCGATGCACGAGTTCGTCGCGCTGACCTCTACCAACACCGCGAAAATCTTCAACCTGTTCCCGCGCAAGGGTGCCATACGCGTTGGCGCCGACGCCGACCTGGTGCTGTGGGACCCGCAAGGTACCCGCACCATCTCGGCCACGACCCACCACCAGCAGGTGGACTTCAACATCTTCGAAGGCCGTACCGTGCGCGGTATCCCCAGCCACACCATCAGCCAGGGCAAGGTGCTCTGGGCCGACGGCGACCTGCGCGCAGAAAAGGGCGCGGGGCGCTATGTGGAACGGCCGGCGTATCCGTCGGTGTTTGAGGTGCTGGGGCGCCGGGCCGAAGTGCAGCGGCCGACGCCCGTGCAGCGTTAAGGCCATTGGGGCTGCTGCGCAGCCCATCGCCGGCAAGCCAGCTCCCACAGGGATAGTGTTGTCCTTGAGAGCAGCGCTATCCCACCTGTGGGAGCTGGCTTGCCGGCGATTGGGGCGCAGCGCGCCCCCATTCCAAGCCAAATACAAGAAAGAGAGGCTACAACCGTGATCGACGCCCTGAACCACTTGCCGCGCCCCCGGGCCGGTGCCGACCAGCTGGCCGAGCGCTTCAGCGACCTGGCCCCACCCCTCACCGCCCGCCAGGCCGCCGTGGAAAGCGCGCGCTGCCTGTACTGCTACGACGCCCCCTGCGTCAACGCCTGCCCCAGCGACATCGACATCCCGTCGTTCATCCACCGTATCAGCGACGAAAACCTGCAAGGCGCCGCCGAACGCATTCTCTCAGCCAATATTCTTGGCGGCAGTTGCGCCCGCGTCTGTCCCACCGAAATCCTTTGCCAGCAAGCCTGCGTGCGCAACAACGCGCAGGAGTGCGCACCGGTACTGATCGGCCAGCTACAGCGCTATGCCCTGGACAACGCCCGCTTCACCGAGCACCCGTTCCAGCGCTCGCCGGTCACCGGCAAACGGGTCGCCGTGGTCGGTGCCGGCCCAGCCGGGTTGGCGTGCGCCCACCGCCTGGCCATGCACGGGCATGATGTGGTGGTATTCGAGGCCTGCGACAAGGCCGGTGGCCTCAACGAGTACGGCATCGCCCGCTACAAGCTGGTGGACGACTATGCCCAGCGTGAAGTGAAATTCCTGCTCGGCATCGGTGGCATAGAAATTCGCCATGGCCAGCGCCTGGGCAGCAACCTGGGCCTGGGCGAACTGCGCGACCAGTACGACGCCGTATTCCTCGGCCTCGGCCTGAATGCCGTGCGCCAGCTCGGCCTGCCGGATGAACAAGCCCCCGGTCTGCTCGCCGCCACCGCATACATCCGCGAACTGCGCCAGGCCGACGACCTGAGCCAGTTGCCCCTGGCCGACCGCTGCCTGGTGATCGGCGCCGGCAACACCGCGATCGACATGGCCGTGCAGATGGCCCGCCTGGGTGCCCGCGATGTCAACCTGGTGTACCGCCGTGGCCTTGCCGACATGGGTGCCACCGGCCACGAGCAGGCCATCGCCAAGGCCAACCAGGTGCGCCTGCATACCTGGGCCCGCCCTGATGCCGTGCTGCTGGACGACACTGGCAAGGTGCGCGGCATGCGTTTTGCCCGCACCGAGCTGGCAGACGGCCGCCTGCGCGACACCGGCGAAACCTTCGAGCTGCCCGCCGATGCCATTTTCAAGGCCATCGGCCAACGCTTCGACGACGCCAGCCTCGGCGACCCGGTGGCCGCACAACTGGCGCGCATTGGTGAGCGCATCCGGGTCGACGAAACGATGCAAACCAGCCTGCCGGGGGTATACGCCGGCGGCGACTGCACCGCCCTGGGCCAGGACCTTACCGTCCAGGCCGTACAACACGGCAAGCTGGCCGCCGAAGCCATCCATGCCCGACTCATGCTCAACGTGGAGGCTGCATAAATGGCCGACCTGTCCATCGAATTTGCCGGCATCAAGGCACCCAACCCCTTCTGGCTGGCCTCCGCACCGCCCACCGACAAGGCCTACAACGTGGTCCGTGCCTTCGAGGCCGGCTGGGGTGGCGTAGTGTGGAAAACCCTTGGCGAAGACCCGGCGGCAGTCAACGTGTCGTCGCGCTACTCGGCGCATTACGGCCCCAACCGCCAGGTGCAAGGCATCAACAACATCGAGCTCATCACCGACCGCTCCCTGGACATCAACCTGCGCGAAATCACCCAGGTGAAGAAGGACTGGCCCGACCGCGCGCTGATCGTGTCGCTGATGGTGCCGTGCGTGGAAGACTCGTGGAAGTTCATCCTGCCGCTGGTGGAAGCCACCGGGGCCGATGGCATCGAACTGAACTTCGGCTGCCCGCACGGCATGCCGGAGCGCGGCATGGGCGCGGCAGTCGGCCAGGTGCCGGAGTACGTGGAAATGGTCACCCGCTGGTGCAAGACGTACTGCTCGCTGCCGGTGATCGTGAAACTCACGCCGAACATCACCGACATCCGCCAGTCAGCCCGCGCCGCGCACCGTGGCGGGGCCGATGCGGTGTCGTTGATCAATACCATCAACTCGATCACCAGCGTCGACCTCGATCGCATGGTCGCCCACCCCATCGTCGGCGACCAGAGCACCCATGGTGGCTACTGCGGTTCGGCGGTGAAACCGATTGCCCTGAACATGGTGGCGGAAATCGCCCGCGACCCGCAAACGCTCGGCTTGCCGATCTGTGGCATTGGCGGCATCGGCAACTGGCGTGACGCAGCCGAGTTCATGGCCCTGGGCAGTGGCGCCGTGCAGGTGTGTACGGCAGCGATGCTGCACGGCTTCCGCATTGTCGAGGACATGAAGGACGGCCTGGCGCGCTGGATGGACCAGCACGGGCACCGTAACATCGAGGCGTTCCGCGGCCAGGCGGTGGGGCATACCACCGACTGGAAGTACCTGGACATGAACTACAAGTCGGTGGCGCACATCGACCAGCAAGCATGCATTGGCTGCGGGCGCTGCCACATTGCCTGTGAGGATACTTCGCACCAGGCGATTGCCAGCACGCTGAAGGCGGATGGCACGCATGCCTACAGCGTGATCGAAGCGGAATGCGTGGGCTGCAACCTGTGCCAGATCACCTGCCCGGTGGAGAACTGCATCGAGATGGTGGCTCAGGATACTGGCAAGCCTTACCTGAACTGGACGCAGGATCCGCGTAATCCCTACCGTGAGGCCAGCTGACACTGATTGGGGCTGCTGCGCAGCCCTTCGCGGGCTTGCCCGCTCCCACAGGTTCCGCGCCGCTCTCAAGGGCTGCTGAGCCCCCGTGGGAGCGGGCGGGCCCGCGAAGGGCCGCGCAGCGGCCCCAATTGCCTGTTCAGGGCTCCAGCCCGATCCCCCGCAGGATCACACTCGTCACCGTCTGCACCGCACTTTCAAAAGCCATGTCCGACAACGCCTCGCCGCCATTGAGCAACGCCACCTGGTAACCAAAGTCGGCATAGTGCTGGGTCGAAGCCCAGATCATGTACAAAAGTGCCGACGGCTCCACCGGCAGAATGCGCCCCTCCTCCACCCAGCGGCGGATCTTGGCTTCCTTCAGCTTGGCCCAGGGCACCAGGCTTTCATCCAGGTTCACCCCCAGCACCGGCGCCCCGTGCAGCATCTCTTCGGCCCAGATCTTCGACCCCAGCGGCCGTGAGCGCGAATGGCCCATCTTCGCCCGGATGTAACTGGTCAGCACTACACGCGGGTCGTCGAAATTCTCGAAGCACAGCGCGTCCTGCTTCCACACATCCAGCAGGTCCTGCAACACCGCACGGAACAGGTCGTCTTTGGTGCTGAAGTAATAATGCAGGTTGGAACGCGGCAACTCGGCCTGCTCGGCGATATCGCCCATTGAGGTAGCGCCGTAGCCTTTCTCGGCAAACACCTTTTCCGCCGCCTGCAGAATTTTTTCGATATTGCGCCGACGGATTTCGATCTTGTGGTTGGCCATCAGGCTTGGGCCGTCCACACCGCCAGTTCATAACCATCCGGGTCGATGAAGTGGAAGCGCCGCCCGCCGGGAAAAGCAAAAATGGCCCGGCTGATGCGCGCCCCGGCGGCTTCGATCCGCTGCTGTGTAGCCTGCAGATCGTCGGCGTACAGGATGACCAGCGGCCCGCCCGGGCGCACCGGCTCACCCGTGGTAAAGCCACCGGTCAGCCGGCCATCACTGAACTCGGTGTATGAAGGCCCGTAGTCAGTGAAGGCCCAGCCGAACACACTGCCATAGAAGGCCTTGCTCCGTGCGATGTCGCTGACATTGAACTCGATGTTGTCGATCTGCCGGTCAGTACCGCGAATGCCCATGTATGCTCCGTGCCGAAGGGGTTTGCCCTAGTCTACCCCGGTCGTTTCACACTTTTACATCAGGCGGCCTGAAACAACCGGGTAATTACAGGTTGCTGTCGGTGACGCGCCTGCCAGATATCGTAATCAGCCTGAATGGCCAACCACAGGCGGGCGGTACTGATTCCAGCCGTCTCCAGGCGTATCGCCAAGTCCGGAGACATTGCCGCGCGCCCATGCAATACCCGCGAAAGCGCTTCTCGAGAGAACCCAAGATGCGATGCGAAGGCCTTCACCGTCAGACCTAACGCGGGCAGAACATCTTCACGCAGGGTTTCGCCTGGATGTGGCGGGTTGTGCAAAGGCATGCTCAGCTCTCCTTTTCAGTGGTAATCAAGGTAATCGACCAGTTCGACATCCGAACCCACGAAGCGAAAGATCAGCCGCCAGTTATCTGACACACTGACTGACCAGAAGTCCGATTACTCCCCCTTGAGCGGATGCAACTGCCAGCCAGGTACGCTCAAATCTTGCGCAGACATGGCGCACTCAAGAAACTGGAGTTGTCGCTTCAAGCGCTTTGCGTGAGAGACCTGGATGCCTCGGGTGTTACCCGTTTCATGAAAAATTCGCAGTCCCTTGTGTTGAAAACTGATGATCATGGGTAGCTCGCCGCGTCCATTTGGGAGACGAGCCAAGTGTGACCCTATGCATCACACGAAGCAAAGTATCATATGTGACGCAATGCGTCACACTTTGATTGCCAGAGGGCGCGACTCTATCCACCACTAGCCCGATCACGCACCGGGCACTGTGCGCGGTGCAGGTTCAGCGCGGTGTTGATGATGCCGATATGGCTGAACGCCTGGGGGAAGTTGCCGAGCATGCGCTGGCCCGCCGGGTCGTACTGTTCGGCCAGCAGGCCAAGGTCGTTGCACAGGCCGGTCAGGCGTTCGTACAGTGCCTGCGCTTCTTCCTGACGACCCAGCAACACATACACGTCGGCCAGCCAGAACGAACACACCAGGAAGGTGCCCTCCCCGGGCGTGAGGCCGTCGCTGCACCTGTCACTGTCGTAGCGCAGCAGCAGGCCGTTTTTCAGCAGGCGCTGCTCGACCTGTTCGAGCGTGCGCAGGAAGCGTGGGTCATCCGCCGGCAGGAAGCCGGTCAGGGCGATGTGCAACAGGCTGGCGTCCAGCTCGGTCGAGCCATAGGCCTGGACGAAAAAGCGGCCGCTGGGGTCCAGGCCCTGCGCGCACACTTCACGGTGAATCTCGTCAGCCACCTGGCGGTAATGCTGCCCGCGCTCGCGGCCTTCCTCGGTGGTGTCAGCCAACCCTGCAGCACGGTCGAAGGCGACCCAGGCCATTACCTTGGAATGCACGAACTGTTGCCGGCCGCCGCGTACTTCCCAGATGCCTTCGTCCGGTTGGCGCCAGATCCGCTCGAGGTAAGGCAGGATCAGCCGGGAGATGGCAGCGCTGCGCGGGTGCCGGGGCAAGCCGCCCTTGATCGCCTGGGCCATGGCGTCGGCCAGTTCGCCATAGATATCCAGCTGCACCTGCTGCGACGCTGCATTGCCCACCCGCACCGGTTGCGAGCGCTCGTAACCGGCCAGCCATGGCAGGGTGTATTCCTGCAGGTCGCGCTCACCGGCCAGGCCATACATGATCTGCATCTGCTCTCGGGGTTGCCGGCCACCGAGCGCAACAGCCACTCGCGCCAGGCCTAGGCTTCGTCGAAGTAGCCGAGGTTCATGAAGGCCAGCAGGGTCATGGTTGCGTCGCGCAGCCAACAGAAGCGGTAGTCCCAGTTGCGCTCGTGGCCGAGGCGCTCGGGCAGCGAGGTGGTGACGGCGGCAACGATGCCGCCAGTGGGTGCGTAGGTCATGGCCTTGAGGGTCAGCAGCGAGCGGCGCACCAGGGCGGAGTATGGGCCCACCTGTGGGCAGCGGGCGGCGAAGGCCTGCCATTGGTCGATGGTTTGCGCCAGCGCTTCGTCGCTATCACAACCGGGCTGCACCGGCAGGTGCGAGGGCTGGTGGCACAGGCTGAACACCTGGCGTTCGCCCGCGCCGACGCGAAAGCGGGCGACGGTGTGCTGGTCGCGGGCATGCGGCGGAACGGTGCTGCGCAGGATCAGCCGGTCGGGGCCGGCGACGGCGCTGAGGGTCAGCGGGTCGAGCCGTTCTACCCAGGGTATGCTGCGGCCATAGTCGAAGCGCATGACCAGGTCCATCTCGAAATGGGTTTCGCCAGCGAGGCCCTCGACGATGCGCACCAGCGAGTTGACCTCGCCCAGCGGCATGAAGTCGAGCACGCGGGCACGGCCGGCGGCGGTAACCCAGGTGGTTTCCAGCACCAGGGTGTCGTCCAGGTACTGGCGGCTGCTGTGTTCGACCGGGTCACAGGGGGCCAGGCGCCAGCGGCCGTTTTCTTCGTTGCCCAGCAGTGCGGCGAATACCGCGGGGGCGTCGAAGCGTGGCAGGCACAGCCAGTCGAGCGAGCCATCGCGGCTGACCAAGGCGGCGCTGCGGCAGTTGCCCAGCAGGGCATAGTCTTCGATGTGGGCAGGCATTGGGGCTCCTTTGTGTGGCTGCCTGTGACGGCCTCTTCGCGGGCTCGCCCGCTCCCACAGGTACATCACAGGCCCCTGTGGGAGCGGGCGTGCCCGCGAAAGGGCCGGCACAGGCTTTACAGAAACCTCACCCCAGGCGATGCCACTCGCGCTTATCCCGGGCCAGCAATTCATTGCCGGCCTCGGGCCCGTCTTCACCGGCCGGGTACTCATGCACCTCGCCGCCCTGGGCCCAGGCATCGAGGAACGGCTGCACCGCGCGCCAGCCGTTCTCGATGTTGTCAGCCCGCTGGAACAAGGTCTGGTCACCGGTCAGGCAGTCGTAGATCAGCGTCTCGTAGCCGGTCGCCGGGGTCATCTTGAAGAAGTCCTTGTAGGCAAAGCCCAGCTCGACATTCTCCATCACCAGCTCCGGCCCGGGGCGCTTGGCCTGCAGGTCGAACCACATGCCTTCATTGGGCTGGATCTGGATTTTCAGGTAATTGGGCTTGGGCCGCTCCAGCTCCGACTCGCGGAACTGCGCATAAGGCGCGGGCTTGAAGCAGATGGCGATTTCAGTATCACGCACGCTCATGCGCTTGCCGGTACGCAGGTAGAACGGCACGCCGGCCCAGCGCCAGTTGTCGATCATCACCTTCAGCGCCACATAGGTTTCGGTCTGGCTGTCGGCTGCGACGTTGGCCTCGTGGCGGTAGCCGGGCAACTGCTTGCGCCCCAGCTTGCCGGCGCTGTACTGGCCGCGCACGGAGTTTTTCAGGGCCATCTTCACCGACCACGGGCGGATGGCGCCGACCACCTTGGCCTTTTCGCTGCGCACCGCATCGGCGGCGAACGCGGCCGGCGGCTCCATGGCCACCATCGCCAGCAGCTGGAACAGGTGGTTGGGCACCATGTCGCGCAGCGCCCCGGTGCTGTCATAGAACGCACCACGGGTCTCGACACCGACGGTTTCCGCGGCAGTGATCTGCACATGGTCGATGTAGTGGTTGTTCCAGAACGATTCGAACAAGCCGTTGGAGAACCGGCTGACCAGGATGTTCTGCACCGTCTCTTTGCCCAGGTAATGGTCAATGCGGTAGATCTGCCGCTCGCCCATCACCTTCAGCAGGCAGGCGTTGAGCGCCTCGGCGCTGGCCAGGTCGGTGCCGAAGGGCTTTTCGACCACGACGCGGCGAAAGCCGCCGGCCGATTCGTCGAGCAGCCCGGCCTGCCCCAGGCGCTGCGCCACCTCGGGGAAGAAGCGCGGCGAGGTCGCCAGGTAGAAGATGGCGTTGCCATGGCGGGTTGTGTCGATGCGCTTGGCGAGCGCCTGGTAGGTGGCCGGGTCGAGGAAATCGCCGGTCTGGTAATCCAGGCGCTTGGCCAGGCGTGCCCAGAGCTTCTGATCCAGGCATTTGGCCTTTCCCTCGCTACCTTGGTCACGCTCGGCCATGAACGCATGCAGGCGCCCGGCGAATTCCTCGGCAGTGGCGGGGTTATGGTCGACACCGACAATGCGCAGGTTGCGGTCCAGCAAACCGTCACGGCTGAGGTTGTACAGCGCCGGCATCAGCAGGCGCTTGACCAGGTCGCCATTGGCGCCGAACAGGAACAGGGTGCATGGTGGTGCGGCCGGAATGCGCTGTTTGGTCATTCGCCTTTCTTCTCGACGTGGCCACCAAAGCCCAGACGCATGGCCGAAAGAATCTTGTCGCCATAGGTGCCCTGCTGCTGGCGCGAGCGGAAGCGGGCGAACAGCGCGCTGGACAACACCGGCACCGGTACCGCCTGTTCGACCGCGGCGTCGATGGTCCAGCGGCCTTCACCACTGTCGGACACCGAGCCACTGAACTGCGACAGCTGCGGGTCGGCCACCAGCGCATCGGCGGTAAGGTCGAGCAACCACGAGGTGACCACGCTGCCACGCCGCCACACTTCGGCGATTTCGGCCACGTTCAGGTCGAAACGCTGGTCCTCGGGCAGTTCGTTGCCGCCCTTGCTGCGCAACAGGTCGAAGCCTTCGGCGTAGGCCTGCATCAGGCCGTATTCGATACCGTTGTGCACCATTTTCACGTAATGCCCGGCGCCGGGTGGGCCGGCATGGATGTAGCCGTGTTCGGCACGCTGGTGCTCGCCACTGCGGCCATGGGTACGCGGAATGTCACCCACGCCCGGGGCCAGTGCCTTGAACAGCGGCTCCAGGCGCTCGAACACGTCCTTTTCGCCACCGATCATCATGCAGTAGCCACGGTCCAGGCCCCACACCCCGCCCGAGGTGCCGACATCCAGGTAATGCAGCCCGCGCTTGGCCAGTTCGGCGGCGCGGCGCACGTCGTCCTTGTAGAAGGTATTGCCGCCGTCGATGATCGCATCACCCGGCTCCAGCAGTTCGGCCAGTTGGGCAATGGTCTGCTCGGTCGGCTCGCCGGCGGGCAGCATGACCCACACCGCACGCGGTGCTTTCAGCTTCTGTACCAGCGCACCAAGGTCGTGCGCGCCTTGGGCGCCCTCGCCCTCCAGGCCAACGACGGCCTCGCGGTTGCGGTCATGCACCACGGTACGGTGGCCGGCGCGCATCAGGCGCCTTGCGATATTGCCGCCCATGCGGCCCAGCCCGATGATTCCCAGTTGCATGAGCCGATGCTCCCCTTTCGAAATAAATGACAACACAATCCAGCTTTTCAGATTAGTCCAGCGAACCGATGGAGGGTCCAGCGACGAACGGCGAGACCACGATAAACAAAAAAGTTCCCATGGCCTGTAAAAGAATTCAAAATGCGCCCCGCGTGAAGCGTCTACGCTTTAACTTGTCACCAGCCAAAACCGCGAGGTGTGCTAATGGGTACCTTGATGCCTGCAACCCCAACCCAGACCCTCTATGTCTCCGTGCGCCGTGATGAGCTGCGTAAACTGAAGGACGAACGCGACCAACTGCGTCAGCAGGTCGCCCAACTGAACCTGCTGCTGGCGCAACAGCGCGCTGAAGACAACACCGTCAGCCTCTGATTCTACCTTCTTCCTGTGGGAGCTGAATGGCTCCCACCCCTGCTGATTGTTCTCTTGCCCCATTCTGGTGCATCAGCACCGCAAAGCCACCATTTGGCGCATCCCTCAAATACCTCGGCTTTTCCCTGTTCACATCCGGTCACATACGCCAACGTTTGCGTCTATTTCGCGCATGGCAATAGTGACCAGCGGGTCACCTTTTTGCCTTTTTCTCTCCTACACTCGGATTTCGGCCCGCCATTTGCTCAGTGGAAGAGTGACGAAAAAAAGTCGAACTTTCGGGAACACCGGCAGGTCAGGAACTAAGTAGGCCAAACGCAAGGGACATTCCCTGGCTCGGCCCACCCATCCCAACCAGTCCAATCGCCTTCGGCCGGAGTGCTGATCGCGTTGTGCCTGCGCGCACGACCCTGGGGCATGGAACGCACTACGCAGAATTCAGAAACAGAGAGAACCAGCACGAAACATCGCCACGGGTGCCAGCACCCGACCAAGCATAGGGACGGAGAGAAGTATGATCAGTGCCGCTGTCGAGCCACACGTAGATTCATTCAACCCGGACAACCGCGAACCGCTCACCCCGGACTTCGCCACGACAGGCAAGGCACCCGGCGCCCAGCGCCAGCACAACCGCAACAAGCGCAAGATACTGTTCGTGACCTCGGAAATCGCCGACCTGGTGAAAACCGGTGGCCTGGGTGACGTGTCCGCCGCCCTGCCCCGCGCCCTGGCGCACCTGCACGATGTGCGGGTGCTGATCCCCGGTTACCGGCAGGTGATGGAAAGCGACAACCCCATCCACATCGTCGGTGAACTGGGTGGCCACGCTGCCCTGCCACCGTGCAAGATCGGGCGCATGGACATGGCCGACGGCCTGGTCATTTATGTGCTGATCTGCCCCGAGCTGTACCAGCGCGACGGCACCCCCTATGGCGCCAACAACGGCCGCGACTGGCCCGACAACCACATCCGCTTCGCCCGCCTGGGCCTGGCTGCCGCCGAAATTGCCGCCGGCGAAGGCAGGATCCACTGGAAGCCCGAAGTGGTGCACGCCCACGACTGGCCTGCCGGCCTGGCACCGGCCTACATGCACTGGCGCGGGCTGAGCACGCCAACCCTCGTTCACCATCCACAACCTGGCCTACCAGGGTGTATACAGCCGCGGCTGCAGCCCGGAACTGGCAATCCCCGAGCATGCCATGCAGCAGGAAGGCATGGAGTTCTACGGCAAGCTGTCGTTCCTCAAGGCCGGGCTGGCCTATGCCAGCCACATCACCACGGTCAGCGCCACCTATGCCCGGGAAATCACCACCCCGGAGTTCGGCTGCGGCCTGGACGGTTTCCTCGCCAGCAAGGCCCAGCAAGGCCTGCTCGGCGGCATTCCCAATGGCATCGACGAAAGCTGGGACTCGGCCACCGACAAGCACCTGCAGCACAACTTCAGCATCAATGACTGGGAAGGCAAGGCGCGCAATGCCCAGGAAGTGCGCGCGTTGTTCAAACTGCAGCCCTCCGAAGGCCCGCTGTTCGCCGTGGTTTCGCGCCTGGTCTACCAGAAAGGCCTGGACCTTACCCTTGGCGTGGCCGACTACATCGTCGAGCAAGGCGGGCAGATTGCGATCATCGGCCGTGGCGAGCCGGAAGAAGAACAGGCCATGCGCGAGTTGGCGCTACGCCACCCGGGCCGCATCGGCGTGCGCATCGGCTTCAACGAAACCGATGCCCGGCGCATGTTCGCCGGCAGCGACTTCCTGCTGATGCCGTCACGCTACGAGCCATGCGGCCTCAGCCAGATGTACGCGCAGCGCTTCGGCTCGCTGCCGGTGGCGCGCAAAACGGGCGGCCTGGCCGACACCATCGAGTGCGGTGTAACCGGCTTCCTGTTCAACGAGTCCACCGTCGAGAGCTATCGCCAGGCCCTCAGCCGCGCCTTCTATGTATACGGCAAGAAAGACCTGCTGAACGCCATGCGCTGCCTGTCGATGACCCAACCGTTCAACTGGTGCCAGGCCGTGGAACCCTACGCCCGCCTGTACGAAGACCTGGTCAAGCAGGCGCAGCACAGCCACTACTGAACGGGGAGCAGAAGATGCACAGGCATGGCGCACACCTGCTGGACGCCACGTCGGCGCGCTTCGCCCTCTGGGCGCCGGATGCGCGCAGCGTGAGCGTGGAACTGGAGCAACAGCCGGCCATCGAGCTGTTGCCCGATGATGAAGGCTGGTACACCGGCGTGGCCCCGTGCCAGGCCGGTGACCGTTACCACTACCGTATCGACGGTGAACTGCAGGTAGCCGACCCGGCCTCACGCTACCAGCCCGATGGCGTGCAGGGGCCGAGCCAGGTGGTGGATGTGGCCAGCTATGCCTGGCAGCACCCCTGGCAAGGCCGGCCTTGGCACGAAGCGGTCATCCAGGAGCTGCATGTGGGCCTGCTCGACGGCTACGCCGGGGTCGCCCGGCAACTGCCGCGCCTGGCCGAGCTGGGCGTCAGCGCCATCGAACTGATGCCGCTGGGGCAGTTCCCCGGCGAGCGCAACTGGGGTTACGACGGCGTGCTGCCCTATGCGCCGCAAAATACCTACGGCAGCCCCGAGCAACTGTGTGCGCTGGTCGACCAGGCACATGGCCAGGGGCTGATGGTGCTGGTCGACGTGGTGTACAACCACTTCGGCCCCGACGGCAACTACCTGCACCAGTACGCCAGCCCGTTCTTCCGTGAGGACCGGCAGACCCCATGGGGCGCAGCCATCGACTTCCGCCGCCCGCAGGTGCGCGAGTATTTCATCCAGAACGCCCTGATGTGGCTGTGCGACTACCGCTTCGATGGCCTGCGCCTGGATGCCGTGCACGCCATCGACCAGCCCGACTTCCTGGTCGAGCTGGCGCAAAGGGTACGCGCTGCCGTGGAGCCGGGCCGCCACGTATGGCTGGTCCTGGAGAACGAGCACAACCAGGCCTTCTTGCTGGAACAAGGCTTCGATGCCCAATGGAACGACGACGGCCACAATGCCCTGCATGTGCTGCTGACCGGCGAAACCGAAGGCTACTACGCCGACTACCAGCAGCGCCCCATCGACCAGTTGGCCCGCTGCCTGGCCGAAGGTTTCGTGTTCCAGGGCCAGGTCAACCGCCATGGCACGCCCCGCGGCGAGCCCAGCGGGCACTTGCCGCCCAGCGCCTTCGTGCTGTTCCTGCAGAACCATGACCAGGTCGGCAACCGCGCCCTGGGCGAGCGCCTGACCCGCCTGTGCCCGCCGCAGGCGCTGCGGGCGGCCACCGGGCTGTTGCTGCTGGCGCCGATGATTCCGCTGCTGTTCATGGGCGACGACGATGGCAGCTGCCAGCCATTCCTGTTCTTCACCGACTTCCATGACCAACTGGCCGACGCCGTGCGCGAAGGCCGGCGCGGCGAGTTCGCCCATTTCGCCGCCTTCGCCGACCCAGAGCAGCGCCAACGCATCCCCGACCCCAACGCAGTACAGACATTCGAGGCCTCCCGCCCGCAAGCCAGGGAAGTGATCGCTGGCTGGCACGGCTTGTACCAGCACCTGCTCGAACTGCGCCGCCGCCATGTCATCCCGCACCTGCCCGGCAGCCGCGCGCTGGGCGCCGAAGTACACGGCGACAAGGCCCTGACCGCACGCTGGCGCCTGGGCAACGGCACCACCCTGCGCATTGACTTGAACCTGGCCGCCACCCCGCAGGAGGTCGCGTTGCCGGCGCCAGCCAACCGCCTGTTCGACAGCAGCGACACCCGACACCCCGATACCCATCTGGCCGCATACAGCTGCGTGGTCAGCCTGCTTTCCCCTGCCCAGGAGCGCCCATGAGCGAAACCGCCCTGCACCGTCTGGCGACCCGCGTCGGGCTGAGCCGCGACTGGATCGACGCCAACGCCCGGCCCCAGCGAGTCAGCGACGAGGTACTGCGCAACATCCTCGAAGGCCTTGGCCACCCTGCCACCGATGACGCCGCCATTGCCGCCAGCCTGCGCGCCGTGGACGCGGCCGAAGACAGTGAGCACCTGCCGCCGCTGCTGACCGCCGACCTCGGCCAGCCACTGGCACTGGCGCGCTATTTCAGCGCCGCCAGCGTCGCGCACTGCACCCTGGAGGACCACAGCGCCCTCACCCTCAGCCTCGACGACCAGGCCCGCCTGCCCGGTGCGCTGCCCATCGGCTACCACCAGGTGGAAATCGACAGCCGCCGCTTCACCGTGGCCGTGGCCCCGCCACGCTGCCACAGCCTTGAGGACCGGGTGCAGCAGCCGCCACCGCGCTGCTGGGGCCTGGCGGTACAGCTGTACAGCCTGCGCCGCCCCGGTGATGGCGGCTATGGCGACTGCCTGGCCCTGGAGCAACTGGCACGCGCGGCCGCCGAGCGCGGTGCCGATGCCTTGGCCATCAGCCCGATCCACGCGCTGTCGGCCATCGACCAGACGCACTACAGCCCCTACTCGCCCTCCAGCCGCCTGCTGCTCAATACCCTGTACGCCAGCCCGGCCGCGCTGCTGGGCGAGCGGGAGGTGCGCGTGGCCATCGAAGCCTGCGGCCTGGAGCAACAGCTGGAAGACCTGGAACAAGCTCCGCTGGTCGACTGGCCGCGTGCCGCCAGCGCCCGCCTGCGTCTGCTCGAAGCCCTGTACCAGGGTTTCAGCCAGGGCGACCACCCGCTGCGCAAGGACTTCGACAGTTTCCGCGAAGCGGGCGGCCAGGCGCTGGAGCTCCACTGCCGCTTCGAAGCGCTGCAGGCCCAAGCAGTGGAGCACGGCCTGGGTGCCGACTGGCGCCACTGGCCCAAGGCCTGGCACGACCCGTACCACCCGGAAGTGGAGGCCTTCGCCAACGCCTACCCGGCCAGGATCGAGTTTCATGCCTTCTGCCAATGGCTGACCGAACGGGGCTTGCAACGCGCCCAGGAAGCGGCCCGCGGCAACGGCATGGCGGTCGGCCTGATCGCTGACCTGGCGGTGGGCGCAGATGGGGCCGGCAGCCAGGCCTGGAGCCGCCAGGACGAGCTGCTGGCAGGCCTGAATGTGGGTGCGCCACCCGACATTCTCAACCGTGCCGGTCAGGACTGGGGCATCTGCGCCTTCTCGCCAGAGGGCCTCAAGCGCAATCGGCTACCGCGCCTTCATCGAAATGCTGCGGGCCAACCTCGCCCACGCCGGCGGCCTGCGCATCGACCATGTGATGGGCCTGCGCCGGCTGTGGCTGATCCCGCAGGGGGCCAAGCCCAGCGAAGGCGCCTACCTCAACTACCCGCTGGACGACCTGCTGCGCCTGCTGGCGCTGGAGTCGGTGCGCCACCAGGCAATCATCCTTGGCGAAGACCTGGGCACCGTGCCGGACGGCCTGCGCGAACAACTGGCGGCCAAGGCCGTGCTGGGCATGCGCGTGCTGCCCTTCGAGCAGACCCAGCCTGGCCATTTCAAGCCGATTCTCGACTGGCCGGACAACGCCCTGGCCACCACCGGCACCCACGACCTGGCGCCATTGGCCGGCTGGCTGGAAAACCGCGACATCGACTGGAGCCACCGCCTGCAACTGATCGATGCGGCCACCGAACTGCACTGGCGCCACGAGCGGCAGAAGGAGCACGATGGCCTGCGCCGCACCCTGGAGGCCAACTACGGCGCCCTGGCGGACAACGACGCGTTTATCGACGCGGCCATCCGCTATGTTGGCCACACCCGCGCACCGCTGGTGCTGGTACCGCTGGAAGACTTGCTGGGCTGCGACGAGCAACCCAACCTGCCCGGCACCACCGCCGGCCACCCCAACTGGCGCCGACGCTTTGCCCGGCCGGTACGTGAACTGCTCGACGACGCTGACGCAGCAAGGCGCCTGGAACTGCTGGCCCAGGCCCGCGAACAGGCCTGGGAGCGTGACCGATGAAAGCGCTGACCGCGACCCTGCGCCTGCAGTTTCACAGTGAGTTCACCCTCGATCACGCCGTGCCACTGGTGCCGTATTTTGCCCGGCTGGGCATCAGCCACCTGTATGCCTCGCCCATCCTCAAGGCCCGCGCCGGCTCGCGCCACGGTTACGACGTGGTCGACCCGACCTGCGTCAACCCCGAGCTGGGCGGCGAGGCGGCGCTGCAACGGCTGGTCGCCGCCCTGCGCCAGCACGGCATGGGGCTGATCCTCGACACGGTGTCCAACCACATGGCCGTGGGCGGTGCCGACAACCCCTGGTGGCAGAGCTTGCTGGCCTGGGGACGACGCAGCCCGTACGCCGAGTTCTTCGACATCCAGTGGCACTCCAGCGACCCACTGCTGGCCGGCCAGTTGCTGTTGCCGTTCCTGGGCAGCGACTATGGCGTGGCGCTGAAAAATGGCGAGATACCGCTGGAGTTCGACAGGCAAACCGGGGTGCTGCAAGTCGCCCACTACGAACACCGCTTCCCGATCTGCCCGGTCGACTACGGCTGGATTCTCGCCCTCAGCCCGGACCCGGCCCTGAATGCCCTGGCCGAACGCTTCACCGCGTTGAACGCAGCGGCCACGCCACTGGCCGACGCCCTGCCCCTGCACGCCGAACTGGCGCGCCTGGTCGCTGAAGGTGCCGACCTCGAATCGGCACTGCAAGCCTTCGACAGCCGCAACGAGCATGGCTTCAAGCGCCTGCACCTGCTGCTGGAACGCCAGACCTACCGCCTGGCCAGCTGGCGCACTGCCGCCGATGACATCAACTGGCGGCGCTTCTTCGACATCAACGAACTGGGCGGCTTGCGGGTCGAACGGGCGGTGGTGTTCGAGGCCACCCACGCCAAACTGTTCGAGCTGATCGAACGCGGCCTGGTAGATGGCCTGCGCATCGACCATATCGACGGCCTGGCTGACCCGCGCGGTTACTGCCGCAAGCTGCGCCGGCGGGTCGATGGCCTGCTGGCGCGGCGGCCGTTGAGCGCCGCCCTGGAGCACTTCCCCATTTACGTGGAGAAGATCCTCGGCGCCAACGAACACCTGCACCGCGACTGGCTTACCGATGGCACTACCGGCTATGAGTTCATGAACCAGGTCTCGCTGCTGCAGCACGACCCGGCGGGCGAAGCAGCGCTGACCGAGCTGTGGGCCAATGTGAGCGAACGCCCGGACTTCCCCGAAGAAATTCGCCAGGCCCGTCACCTGGTGCTCAATGCCAGCCTGGCCGGCGACTGCGAGTCAGTGGCCCAGGCGCTGTTGCAGGTGGCGCGCAACGACCTGATGACCCGCGACCTGACCTTGGGCGCTATCCGCCGCGCCTTGCAGGCGCTGGTGGCGCATTACCCGGTGTACCGCACCTACTTCAATGCCTGCGGGCGCCCGGCCGAAGACGAAGGGTTTTTCCAGCAAGCCCTGGCCAATGCCCGTCAGGACCTCGGTGAAGCTGACTGGCCGCTGCTCGAGCAGCTTGAACAATGGCTAGGCGGGCAAGCCTGGCGCAACCTGCCAGCGGGCCGGGCGCGCAAGCAGCTGCGTCACGCCTGCGTGCGCTTCCAGCAGCTGACTGCGCCAAGCGCCGCCAAGGCCGTGGAAGACACCGCGTTCTACCGCAGCGCACGGCTGCTGTCGCGCAACGACGTGGGCTTCGACGCCGAGCGCTTCAGCGCCCCGCTCGAGCACTTCCACAACGAGGCCCAGCGACGCCTGCGCGACTTCCCCGACAACCTGCTGGCCAGCGCCACCCATGACCACAAGCGCGGCGAAGACACCCGTGCGCGGTTGGCCGTGCTCAGCGAGCGCGGCCCGTGGCTGGCCAGCCGAGTGGAACACTGGCGCGAACTGGCCACGCCGTTGCGCACGCCACTGGACGACGGCCTTGCGCCGAGCCCCGGCGACGAGCTGATGCTGTTGCAGACCTTGCTCGGCAGCTGGCCGCTGGACCTCGACCTGCATGACGACAACGCCCTTGGCCAGTACGCCGAACGCATTCGCCAGTGGCAGCAGAAGGCCCTGCGCGAGGCCAAGCTGCGCAGCAGCTGGAGCGCGCCGAATGAGGCTTACGAAGGCGCCTGCGCGCGCTACATCGACGGTCTGCTGCTAGACAGCGAGAATCAGCAACTGCGCAAATCCCTGGCCGATGCCGCACACCTGCTGGCCTGCCCCGGTGCCCTCAACGGCCTGGTCCAGGCCCTGCTGCGCATGACCACACCCGGTGTGCCCGACCTGTACCAAGGCAACGAATACTGGGATTTCAGCCTGGTCGACCCGGATAACCGCCGCGCCGTGGACTACGCTTGCCGGCGTCGCACCCTGGACGATGCAACGCCGGTGGCCGAGCTGCTGGCGCACTGGCGCGACGGCCGCCTCAAGCAGGCGCTGATCGCCCGGGTGCTGGACTGCCGCCAGGCCCACGCCGAGCTGTTCCGCCGTGGCGCCTACCTGCCGCTGACCGTGCACGGCCGGCATGCCGACAAGGTGATGGCCTTTGCCCGCCTGGGCGACGGCGAGCGGGCCGTCATCATCGCGCCACGCCTGGCCAGTACCCTACTGGCGGATGCACCGATACCCCTGATCCCGGCACAGAACTGGGACGACACCCGGGTAAGCCTGCCGTTTGCCTTGTCGCCTGCCAACTCGACGGGACTTTTCCCCAGTGCTGCGGTCAGCTCTTCCAGGGAGCTGCTGTTGAGCGCCGTGCTGGCGGAGTTTCCGGTCAACCTGCTGATACAACAATCTTGAGCATCAGGAGCGTCATGATGAGTGTTGATGAAAAGCGTATCCGCGAATTTGCCTACCAGATCTGGGAGTCCGAGGGTAAGCCCGCCGGCCAGGAAGACCGCCATTGGGACATGGCGCGCAAGCTGGCCGAAGCCGAGGCGCTGGCACCCAAGGCAGCGCCGCGCAAGCGGGCCCCGGCCAAGCCAAAGGTAGCGGCTGAGCCGACGGCGCCTGCCGAGCCCAAAGTGGCCGCCCTGCCGGGGGTTAAACCGGCTGTGGCGAAAAAGACCCGGGCGGTGAAAAAGCCTTCTGCCGGTTAAGCCTGTCCCGGCCCTATCGCCGGCAAGCCAGCTCCCACAAGTACAGCGCCCGTTTCGAGTCCTGTGGAGACCTTGTGGGAGCTGGCTTGCCGGCGATAGGGCCAGGACAGGACTACGCCCCCCTTCACCACGGCCATTAGAGGACCGCCATGAGCCCCCGTACCCCGAAGAAAACCCGCTCGGTCGCCCCGTCGCGTATCCGCGAAGGCCTGCCCTTCCCCCTCGGTGCCACCTGGGATGGCCTGGGGGTCAACTTTGCCCTGTTCTCGGCCAACGCCACCAAGGTCGAGCTGTGCCTGTTCGACTCCACTGGCGAGCATGAGATCGAACGCATCGAGCTACCCGAATACACCGACGAGATCTACCACGGTTACCTGCCCGACGCGCACCCAGGGCTGGTCTACGGCTACCGCGTGCACGGTCCCTACGAACCGGAGAACGGCCACCGCTTCAACCCCAACAAACTGCTGATCGACCCTTATGCCAAGCAACTGGTTGGCAGCCTGCAATGGTCCGAAGCACTGTTCGGCTACACCATCGGCCACCCCGACGGTGACCTGTCGTTCGACGAGCGCGACAGCGCGCCCTTCGTGCCCAAGTGCAAGGTGATCGACCCTGCCTTCACCTGGGGCCGCGACCAGCGTGTGCTCATCCCCTGGGAACGCACGATCATCTACGAGGCCCACACCCGTGGCATCAGCATGTGCCACCCGGCAGTACCGGAAAACCTGCGCGGCACCTTCGCCGGCCTGGCCAATGACGAGTTGCTCAAACACATCAAGGAACTGGGCGTTTCCAGTATCGAACTGCTGCCGATTCACGCCTTCGTCAACGACCAGCACCTGCTGGACAAGGGCCTGAACAACTACTGGGGCTACAACAGCATCGCCTTCTTCGCCCCGCACCCGCGTTACCTGGCCAGCGGCAAGATCGCCGAATTCAAGGAGATGGTCGCGCACCTGCACGACGCCGGGCTGGAGGTGATCCTCGACGTGGTCTACAACCACACCGCCGAAGGCAACGAGCGCGGCCCCACGCTGTCGATGCGCGGCATCGACAACGCTTCGTACTACCGCCTGATGCCGGACGACAAGCGCTACTACATCAACGATTCCGGCACCGGCAACACCCTGGACCTGAGCCACCCCTGCGTGCTGCAGCTGGTCACCGACTCGCTGCGCTACTGGGCCGGCGAAATGCATGTGGACGGCTTCCGCTTCGACCTGGCGACCATCCTTGGCCGCTATCACGACGGCTACAGCGAACGCCACGGCTTTCTCGTCGCCTGCCGCCAGGACCCGATGCTGAGCCAGGTAAAGCTGATCGCCGAGCCGTGGGACTGCGGCCCGGGTGGCTACCAGGTGGGCAACTTCGCCCCGGGCTGGGCAGAGTGGAACGACCGTTTCCGCGACACCGTGCGCGCCTTCTGGAAAGGCGACGAAGGCCAACTGGCCGACTTTGCCTCGCGCATGACCGCCTCGGGGGACATGTTCAACAACCGTGGCCGGCGCCCCTATGCCTCGGTCAACTTCGTCACCGCCCACGACGGTTTCACCTTGCGCGACCTGGTGTCGTACAACCACAAGCACAACGAAGACAACGACGAGAACAACCAGGACGGCACCGATAACAACCTGTCGTGGAACTGCGGTGTCGAGGGCCCCACCGACGACCCGGGCGTGAATGCCCTGCGCATGCGCCAGATGCGCAACTTCTTCGCTACCCTGCTGCTGGCACAGGGCACGCCGATGATCGTCGCTGGCGATGAATTCAGCCGCACCCAGCACGGCAACAACAATGCCTATTGCCAGGACAGCGAGATCGGCTGGGTGAACTGGGACCTGGACCAGGAGGGCCAGGAACTGCTGGCCTTCGTCAAGCGCCTGACCCGCCTGCGCCTGGCCTACCCGGTACTGCGCCGCTCACGCTTCCTGGTGGGCGACTACAATGAGGCAATCGGGGTCAAGGACGTGACCTGGCTGGCACCGGATGGCAACGAGATGAGCGTGGAACAATGGGAAGACCCGCACGGGCGCTGCCTGGGCATGCTGATCGATGGCCGCGCGCAGGTCAGCGGCATTGCCCGGCCAGGCGCCGAGGCCACCGTGCTGCTGATCGTCAATGCCCACCATGACACCGTTCCGTTCAAATTGCCGACCGTGCCCGAGGGAGATTACTGGAGCTGCCTGGTCGATACCGACCGGCCAGAGCTGCGCAAGGGGCAGCATCTGCAGTTCGACAGCACCTTCGAGGTGAAGGGGCGGTCGTTGCTGCTGATGGTGCTGCAACGCGATGAGGAGTGAACACCAGGGACCATCGTTGGTCCCAATGTGTATCGGTTGCCTGTACTGGCCTCATCGCCGGCAAGCCAGCTCCCACAGGTAATCCGCTGCCTGACGGGCTGTGCGGTACCTGTGGGAGCTGGCTTGCCGGCGATAGGGCCGGTACAGGCAACATACATGCACCTGCCATCGAGGAGTAACCGTGAACCCCGAAGCCGGCAGTAAAGGTTTCGCCAGCATCAACCAGGCTCCGGCCGTGAAGCGGCTGCGGGTGCTGACGGTGAATACCCACAAGGGCTTCACCGCCTTCAACAGGCGCTTCATCCTGCCGGAACTGCGCGAGGCAGTGCGCAGTACCCAGGCCGACATCGTCTTCCTTCAAGAGGTACTCGGCAGCCACGACCGCCACGCCGCCCGCTACCCCGGCTGGCCGCAGACCTCGCAGTACGAGTTCCTTGCCGACAGCATGTGGAGCGACTTCGCCTATGGCCGCAACGCGGTCTACCCCGACGGCCACCACGGCAATGCGCTGTTGTCGAAATACCCGATCATCGAACACCGTAACCTCGACGTGTCGATTACCGGCCCCGAACGTCGTGGCCTGCTGCACTGCATTCTCGACGTGCCCGGCGAGCGCCAGGTACATGCCATCTGCGTGCACCTGTCGTTACTGGAAAGCCACCGCCAAAAGCAACTGCAACTGCTGCGCAAGCTGCTCGAATCCCTTCCCGCCGACGCCCCGGTAATCATCGCCGGTGATTTCAACGACTGGAAATCCCATGGCAACCGCACCTTGGGCTTGCAACGTGACCTGCACGAGGCCTTCGAACGCCACCATGGCCACCTGGCCCGCACCTATCCCGCGCGCCTGCCGCTGTTGCGCCTGGACCGCATCTACCTGCGCAACGCCGAAAGCCATGGGCCGCGGATTCTGGGGCACAAACCTTGGTCGCACCTGTCGGACCACCTGCCGTTGGCAGTGGAAGTGAGGCTCTAGCAATCATTCTTCATAGCCACGGCACGGCAAATAACGAACCC